>CAZQCA010000118.1:0-10238 GCA_964591845.1 uncultured Nocardioides sp. | reverse complement strand
CGACCGGCCAGCAGTCCGCCGCCGGCCTGCTCGAGGACTGGCCCGAGTACGACGACCTGCTCGACCCGATCAACCGGGTCTTCCTGCCGCGCGCCGACATCGCCACCGAGACCCTGGTGGCCGGTCTGGTCGAGCTCGGCTGGGAGTGCGACGACGTGACGGCCTACCGCACCGTGCGGGCCGCCCCGCCGCCGGCGCCGACCCGCGACGCGATCAAGACGGGCAAGTTCGACGCCGTCGTCTTCACGTCCTCGTCCACCGTGCGCAACCTGGTCGGCATCGCCGGCAAGCCCCACGCCTCGACCGTGATCGCGGTCATCGGCCCGGCCACGGCCAAGACCGCGGAGGAGCACGGGCTGCGGGTGGACGTCCTGGCCGCCAAGCCCGACGTGGAGGTGCTGGTCGACGCGCTCGCCGACTTCGGAGCCGCGCGCAGGCTGGCGATGATCGAGGCCGGTCAGCCGGTCACCCGGCCGTCCGAGCGCAAGCCGTCGGCACGTCGCAAGGCGAGCTCCAAGTAGTGGCCGACCCCGGCGCCCCGTCCGGCGGGGTCGGGCCCCTGGTCCGGCCGCGGCGGCTGCGGCGTACGCCCGGACTGCGGCGGATGGTTGCCGAGACCTCGCTGGCGCCGGGCCGGCTGGTGCTGCCGCTCTTCGTCCGCGAGGGCATCGACGAGCCGCGGCCCCTCACGTCCATGCCGGGAGTCGTCCAGCACACCCGGACCACGCTGGTGCGGGCCGCCGAGGAGGCCGCCGAGCTCGGTCTGGGCGGGGTGATGCTGTTCGGCGTGCCCGAGACGCGCGACGAGCGCGGCACCGGCGCCCTCGATCCCGCCGGCATCCTCAACCTGGCGATCACCGACGTGGTGTCGGCGGTGGGCGACGCGCTCACGGTGATGAGCGACCTCTGCCTCGACGAGTTCACCTCCCACGGGCACTGCGGCGTGCTGACTCCCGACGGCCGCGTCGACAACGACGAGACCCTCAGGGTCTATGCCGAGATGGCGCTGGCTCAGGCCGACGCGGGGATCGACATGGTCGGGCCCAGCGGGATGATGGACGGCCAGGTGGGCGTGATCCGCGCGGCCCTCGACGGCGCCGGGCACCACGAGGTGGGGATCCTCGCCTACTCGGCGAAGTACGCCTCCGCCTTCTACGGGCCCTTCCGCGAGGCGGTCGACTCCTGTCTCGAGGGCGACCGCCGCACCTATCAGCAGGACCCCGCCAACGCGGTCGAGGGCGTGCGCGAGGCGCTGCTCGACGTCGAGCAGGGTGCCGACATCGTCATGGTCAAGCCGGCGCTGGCCTATCTCGACGTCCTGCGCCGGGTGCGCGACGCCGTCCCGGTCCCCGTCGCGGCCTACAACATCTCCGGCGAGTACGCAATGGTCGAGGCGGCCGCCGCGCGAGGCTGGATCGACCGCGAACCCGCGATCCTGGAGACACTGCTGTCCATCCACCGGGCCGGCGCCGACGTGATCCTCACCTACTGGGCCGCCGAGGCGGCCCGGCTGCTCGGCCGGGTCTGACCGCCGGGCCCGCTAGGGTCGAGGCCATGACGGAGACCGGGGTCCCCTCAGCGAGGCGCACCGTCCTGATGGTCGACGGCGAGAACGTCGACGCCACCCTGGGCGCCTCCATCCTGGGCCGCCGCCCGCAGCCGGAGGAGCGCCCGCGCTGGGAGCGCCCCCTGCAGTTCGCGCGCGACCGCTGGGGCAACGACGTCGTCGGGCTGTTCTTCCTGGCGGCCAACGACTCGCTGCCGATGCCGTTCGTGCAGGCCCTGATGGCGATCGGCTACCGCCCCGTCCCGCTGTCGGGCGGCTCCCACCAGAAGGTCGTCGACCTGGCGATCCAGCGCACCCTCGACGCGCTGCGCGACACCGGCGACGACGTCATGCTGGTGAGCCACGACGGCGACTTCCTGCCCCAGCTCACGGCCGTGTGCGACGGCCGGCGGGTGGGCGTGATGGGCTTCAAGGAGTTCTGCAACCTCGGCTTCGCCGAGCTGGGGGCCGAGCACGGAGTGGAGTTCTTCGACCTCGAGTACGACGTCAAGGCGTTCAACGGCTCCCTCCCGCGCATCAGGATCATCCCCATCGACGAGTTCGACCCCCGCGACTTCCTCTGACGGCCGGAGCCGGACGCCGATGCCGCCCGCGCTTCCCGCGTCGGCCACAATGTCGGGGTGACGCCCCACGACCCCGCCCAGTCCCGCGCGCTGTTCGAGCGGGGGAGGGCGGTGACCCCGGGCGGGGTCAACTCCCCGGTGCGGGCGTTCGACGCGGTGGGCGGCACCCCCCGCTTCATCCGCAGCGCCCGTGGCGCGTGGCTCACCGACGTCGACGGCAACGACTACGTCGACCTGATCTGCTCGTGGGGCCCGATGCTGCTCGGCCACGCCCACCCCGAGGTCCAGGCGGCGGTGCAGGCGGCGGTCGCCCGCGGCACGTCCTACGGCACGCCCACGGAGCCCGAGGTCGAGCTGGCCGAGGAGATCGTGGCCCGCACGCCGGTCGACCGGGTGCGCTTCGTGTCCTCCGGCACCGAGGCCACCATGTCGGCGGTGCGGCTGGCCCGCGGCTTCACCGGCCGCGACCTGGTCGTGAAGTTCGCCGGCTGCTACCACGGCCACGTCGACGCGCTGCTCGCCTCGGCCGGGTCCGGCCTCGCCACCCTTCGAGACGCCGCGCCCGGCGCCGCAGGCGGGGCCCACTCGGTCCCGGGCACTCCCGGCGTGCCCGAGTCGGCCACGGCGATGACGATCGTGCTGCCCTACCACGACCGCGCCGCCGTCGAGGCTGCCTTCGCCGAGCATGGCGACCGGATCGCGTGCCTCATCACCGAGGCCGCCCCCGGCAACATGGGCGTGGTCCCTCCCGAGCCCGGCTTCAACGCCTTCCTCGCCGAGACCTGCGCCCGACACGGGGCGCTGTTCGTGGCCGACGAGGTGATGACCGGCTTCCGGGTGAGCCGCCAGGGGCAGTGGGGCCTCGACGGCGCCGTCGAAGGATGGCGACCCGACCTGGTGACGTTCGGCAAGGTGATGGGCGGCGGGCTGCCCGCGGCCGCGTTCGGCGGCCGGGCCGAGGTGATGGCCCACCTGAGCCCCGAGGGCCCCGTCTACCAGGCCGGCACGCTCTCGGGCAACCCGGTCGCCACCACGGCCGGCCTCACCACGCTGCGGCTGGCCACCGACGCCGTCTACGACCACCTCGACAAGGCCGCCCACACGATCCGCACCGCCGCCACCGAGGCGCTCACGGCGGCCGGCGTACCCCATGTCGTGCAGGCGACGGGCAGCATGTTCTCGGTCTTCTTCACCGGCAGGCCGGTCCGTGACTTCGACGACGCCTCGACCCAGGACACCGCCGCCTACGCGGCGTTCTTCCACGCCATGCTCGACCGCGGCGTCCACCTGCCGCCCTCGGCCTACGAGACGTGGTTCGTGTCCTCGGCCCACGACGAGCGCGCGGTCGAGGCCGTGGTGGACGCACTCCCCGCGGCGGCCGAGGCGGCAGCGGCGGCCGGAGGCGCCCGGTGAGCAGCGGCGGCCGGAGGCGCCCGGTGAGCACCGACACCGTCGTCCACCTGTTGCGTCACGGCGAGGTGCACAACCCCGCGGGCGTGCTCTACGGGCGCCGCGAGGGCTTCCACCTCTCCGAGCTCGGCGGTCGGATGGCGCAGCGGGTCGCCGACAGCATCGGCGACCGCGACATCGTGCACCTGGTGTCCTCGCCGCTCGAGCGGGCCCAGGAGACCGCGGCGCCGCTCGCCGTCGCCCGCGGTCTCGACGTGACCCTCGACCCGAGGATCGTCGAGTCGTCCAACGTGTTCGAGGGGATGCGCTTCGGCAAGGGCGACCACGCGCTCCGCAAGCCGTCGACCTGGCGTCACCTGTGGAACCCTTTCCGTCCCTCCTGGGGCGAGCCGTACGCCGAGGTGGCCGCGCGCATGCGCGCGGCGGTCCTCGACGCGCGGGCCGTGGCGGAGGGCCACGAGGCGGTGCTGGTGAGCCATCAGCTGCCCATCTGGGTGGCCCGGCTCTCGGCCGAGGGCCGGCCCTTCCTCCATGACCCGCGTCGCCGCCAGTGCACGCTGTGCTCGCTCACGTCCCTCCACTTCGACGGCCCCCGGCTCGTCCGCGTCGCCTACTCCGAGCCGGCCGGCGACCTGATCCCCGTGCGTGACAAGGGCGCCACGTTCTCCGCCGGCGACGCCCCGGACGAGCACCGGCCGTGAGGCGGACGCTCACGTCCCTGGTCCTGCTGGCCGCGGTGCTGGCCGGGTCGACCGCCTGCGACTCGACCGAGGGCACCGGCGACAAGGGCTACATCTCCGGTGACGGCACCGTCAGCGAGGTCGCGCCGGCCGACCGGGGCGACCCCGTCGACCTGACCGGCACCGACCTCGACGGCGCTGCCGTCGACCTCGCCGACCTCCGGGGTGAGGTGGTCGTGGTCAACTTCTGGGGCTCGTGGTGCCCGCCGTGCCGACAGGAGATGCCGGGCCTGGTCGACGTGGCGGAGGACCCGGCGACCGACGCCCGCTTCCTCGGGGTCAACGTGCGCGACGGGTCCACGGAGACCGCCCAGGGCTTCGAGCGCACCTTCGACGTGCCGTTCCCCACGGTCTGGGACCCCGACGGGCGCGCCCTGCTGTCGTTCCCGACCGCGCTGGTGCGACTGCCGCCGACCACGGTGGTCCTCGACCGCGAGGGCCGGATCGCGGCGTACGTGATCGGACCGATCCCCTCGGAGCTGACGCTGCGCGAGCTGGTCGCCTCGGTGGCCGGGGAGGGCTCGGCGAGCGGGTCGGAGCACGCCGGTGGGTGAGTGGTTCCAGGACCAGGCGTTCTCGGGGTCGATGGTGCTCGCGATCCCGGTGGCGCTGGTCGCCGGCCTGGTGTCGTTCTTCTCCCCCTGCGTGATCCCGCTGCTCCCGGGCTACCTCTCCTATGCCACGGGGCTGAGCGGCGCCGACCTCCAGGACGCGGAGGTCACCCGGCAGCGCCGGGGCCGGATGCTGGCCGGCTCGGTGCTCTTCGTGCTCGGCTTCGCCCTGGTCTTCGTGCTCTTCGGGACCGCCTTCGGCGCGGTGGGAGGCTGGCTGGTGCGGTGGCAGCGTGAGCTCACCGTGGTGCTCGGGGTGGTCAACATCCTGCTCGGCCTGGCGTTCGCGGGCCTGGTCCCGGGCCTCCAGCGCGACTGGCGCATCCACCGCGTGCCCGCGGTCGGCCTGGCGGCCGCCCCCCTGCTCGGCTTCCTGTTCGGGCTCGGCTGGACACCGTGCATCGGCCCGACCCTGACCGCCATCGTGAACCTGTCGATCAACGAGGGCACCGCGGCGCGGGGCGCCGTCCTGTCGGGGTTCTACGCCGTGGGCCTCGGCCTGCCGTTCATCGTGGCGGGGGTCGCCTACGAGCGGACGCTCGGCGCCGTGTCGTTCGTACGCCGCCACCAGGTGTGGGTCACCCGGCTGGGCGGCCTGATGCTGGTCGCCGTGGGGGTCCTGCTGCTGACCGGCTGGTGGGAACAGCTGGTCACCTGGATGCAGCTGCAGCTCGTCGACGGCTACCAGGTGTCGCTATGACGCTGCTCCAGGAGCCGGAGACCACCCCCGATCCGCGGCCCCCCGCGCTGTCCCTCGGACAGCTGGCGCGGTGGGCGTGGCGCCAGCTCACCTCGATGCGCACCGCGTTGGTGCTGCTGCTCCTGCTCGCCCTGGCAGCGGTGCCCGGGTCGGTGATCCCTCAGGAGGGCGTCGACTCGCTGAAGTCCTCGCGCTGGCAGGACGACCATCCGCGGCTGACTCCCGTCTATGACCGGCTCGGGCTGTTCGACGTCTACAGCTCCCCGTGGTTCTCGGCGATCTACCTGCTGCTGATGGTGTCGCTGGTGGGGTGCATCATCCCGCGGCTCGGCGTCTACTGGCGCGGGCTGCGCGCCGTGCCCCCACCTGCTCCGCGGCGGCTCGACCGGCTGCCCGCCCACACGTCGTACGTCGTCGCGGAGCCGGCCGCCGACGTCGTGGAGCGCGCACGCGAGGTGCTCGGGCGACGTCGCTACCGGCTGGCCGTCTCCGACGACGACGACGCCGCCTCCCTGGGTCGCTGGGTCGCGGCCGAGCGCGGCCACCTCCGCGAAGCGGGCAACCTGGTCTTCCACCTGGCACTCATCGTCGTGCTGGTCGGGTTCGCCTGGGGGAGCCTCTTCGGCTACAAGGGCGGCGCGATCATCGTGGTCGGCGACGGCTTCTCCAACAACCTCACCCAGTACGACGACTTCGCGCCGGGCCGGCTCTTCGATCCGGACGTGATGGAGCCGTTCACGTTCACCGTCGACGACTTCGAGGCCGAGTGGCTGCTGACCGGGCGGCGGGCCGGCATGGCGCAGAAGTTCGTCGCGCCGATCACCTACCGCACCTCGCCCGACGCGCCCGAGGAGCACTACGACCTCCGCGTCAACCACCCGCTGTCGATCGGCGGGACCGAGGTGTTCCTGATCGGGCACGGCTATGCGCCCGTCCTCACCGTGCGCGACGGCGACGGCAACGTCCTGTGGTCGGAGCCGACCGTCTTCCTGCCCACCGACCCCCAGACGTTCCGGTCCTTCGGCGTCGTCAAGGCGGCCAACGCCCCGTCGGGGAGCCAGATCGGGCTCCAGGGCGAGCTCTACCCGACCTACGCGTTCGACGACGCCCACGGCCCCTACTCGACGTTCGGCGACGCACTCGACCCGGTGATCTCCCTGCAGGCCTACCTCGGCGATCTCGGGATGGACGACGGTCTGCCGGAGTCGGTCTATGCCATGGACACCTCGCAGATGAGGCTCCTGACCAAGGACGACGGGTCGATGTTCCGGGTCGATCTGCGACCGGGGGAGACCGTGCAGCTGCCCGGCGGCGCCGGCTCGGTGACCTTCGAGGAGCTGGACCGGTGGACCCGCGTCCAGATCAGCCGGCAACCCGGCAAGGAGCTCGCCCTGGGCGGCGTGGTGGTCGCGCTGCTGGGCCTGCTGGCCTCGCTGTTCGTCCGCCCGCGGCGGCTGTGGGTCCGGGCCCGGGAGACCGGGGAGGGCACCCTGGTCGAGGTGGCCGCGCTGGACCGCAGCGACGGCGGCGACCCGGCGGACGAGGTGGCGGCTATCGTGGCCGCACTGGGCTCCGGCCCGGCGACCCCTGCGACGAGAGAGGAGCCGGAGGCGTGACGGACGCATCCTGGGAGACGCTGTCCAACCAGGCGGTGGCGATCGCCGGCGTGGTCTACTTCCTCGCGCTGGTCTCGCACCTGGTCCAGTGGTCGCTCCTGCGCACCGTCCCCGTGGGCGCCCGGCGCGGCGCCGCCGTGGAAGGGGCCGGCTCCACCGACGCCCCGGTGGCGGTCCTCGAGCGGGAGCCCGCGGCGTCGACCGGTCGGCGTACCGCTCTGTTCGAGCGGCTGGGTCTCCTGCTCACCGGCCTGGCCTGCGGCGTCCACGCGGTCGCCCTGCTGGGCCGCGGCATGGCCGCCGACCCCGACCGGGTGCCGTGGGGCAACATGTACGAGTTCACGCTCTCCGGCACGTTCGTGGTCGCCCTCCTCTATCTGGTGCTCTACCGCCGGCTCGGCCTGTCCTGGATGGGCCCACTGGTCACCGCGTTCGTCGTGACCGTCCTGATGATGGCCGTGATCTGGCTCTACGAGCCGGTCGCGCCGCTGACCGAGGCGCTGGACTCGCCGTGGCTGGTGATCCACGTGATCTCCGCGGTGATCGCCACCGGCGCGTTCACACTCGGCGGCATCACCTCGGCGCTCTACCTGCTCAAGGCCCGCGGCGGGGAGCGGGACAGGGGCTACCTCGCCCGGCTGCCCGAGCTCGCGGTGCTCGACCGCGTCTCCTACCGCCTGCATGCCTTCGGCTTCCCGGTGTGGACCTTCGCGGCGCTCATCACCGGGCCGATCTGGGCGCACCAGGCGTGGAGCTCCTACTGGAGCTGGGACCCCAAGGAGGTGTGGGCCTTCATCACGTGGGTGGTCTACGCCGGATACCTCCACGCCCGGGCGACCGCGGGCTGGAAGGGCCGGAGCGCGGCGTGGCTCGCCCTCCTCGGCACCGCCACGCTGTGGTTCAACTTCATCGGCATCAACTACTTCTCGACCACCTCGCAGCACTCCTACGCCGCCCCGGCGGCTCCGAGCGCGGTCGGTCGGGTGCTGGGCTGACGGACCGGCCGAGCGGCTACCAGCTCTTGCCGAAGCAGGCCTGGTAGACCTCCTGGTAGCCGACGGACTCCAGGCCGTCGTCGTGCACCTCGGCGCCGAGCATCGCGTAGAAGTCGGTGCCGAACTGCGTGAGGCGCTCGTCGCTGGTGGTGCACTCCTGGACCTTGGAGACCTGGAGCGTGCCCTCGTCGTCGCGGCAGCCGGCGTAGTCCTCGGGCAGCGTCCTCCCGGCCACCCACACGTCGTCGCACGACGGGAGCGTCTCGCTCAGCGGGGGCTCGGAGTCCTGGGTGCCACAACCCGCGAGCAGACCGACGGCGACAGTCAGGGTGGCCAGGGTGGCCAGGGTGCGGAGAGGGGCCATGCGGCCACGGTAGTGCGCGACGAGCGCTCAGGAGTCCGAATCGTCGCGCTGGCGGCGCTTGCGGTCGAGGTCGCGCAGGAAGTCGGTGTCGTCGTCCGGGGCGACCGGTCTCGGGGCCCTCGGCGCCGGGCGGCCGCTCTCGCCGTCGCGACCCTGGAGGAGCCGCACGACGGCGTAGATCACCAAGGCGAGGACCGCGACCACGATCAGGACCTTGAGCACACCACCAGCGTAGACGCGAACTGGTAGCGCCTATCGTGTGGTCCCGTGAAGGAGTTCGCGATCTACACCCTGCTCAGGCTGGGGCTCTTCGTGGCGGTGCTGGCCGTCGTCCTCGGCGTCTGGCTCAAGGTGCTGGGTGACGAGTCGTCCCTGATCTGGCCGCTCCTGGTGGCCTTCCTGCTCTCGGGCGTGATCTCGGTCTTCCTGCTCGACAAGCCCCGCGAGGCGTTCGCGCGCAGGGTCGAGGACCGCGCCCACCAGGCCGCCTCCCGGGTGTCGGAGAAGTACGACGAGATGCGTGCCAAGGAGGACTGAGCGTTCCCGTTAGTCCGCTACGTTCGGCACCCTCTCGGACTCGGCGAGGGGTGCCGAACGTAGCGGACTATCCCGAGGACTCAGACGGCGGGGACGTGGGCGAGGGCGTCCTGGAGGGCGTCCTCGGAGAGCGGGTCGTCGGCCAGGTGGCCCTCGAGGAAGTCGGCGTACGCGCCGAGCTCGAGCAGGCCGTGGCCCGACAGGCCGGCGACGATGACCTTCTCCTCGCCCGACTCCGCGCAGGCCAGGGCCTCGCGGCGCACCTGCGCGAGCGCGTGCGACGACTCGGGCGCGGGCACGATGCCCTCGAGCCTCGCGAACTCCACCGCGGCCTCGAAGCACTCCCGCTGGTGCAGGGCGACGCCCTGGATCAGGCCGAGGTCGACGGCGTGGGAGACCAGGGGCGCCATCCCGTGGTAGCGCAGTCCGCCCGCGTGGATCGTGCTCGGGACGAACTGGTGGCCCAGCGTGTACATCTTCATCAGCGGCGTCAGCCCGGCGGTGTCGCCGAAGTCGTAGCGGTAGTCGCCGCGCGTGATAGTGGGGCACGACGACGGCTCGACCGCCAGGATCGTCGGGTCCTGGGTGCCGGCGAGCTTCTCGCGCAGGAACGGGAAGGCCAGGCCGGCAAAGTTCGAGCCCCCGCCCGCGCAGCCGACCACGAGGTCGGCCGAGCTCTCCCCGGCCTTGGCCAGCTGACGCAGCGCCTCCTCGCCGATGATCGTCTGGTGCATGAGCACGTGGTTGAGCACCGACCCGAGGGAGTACTTCGTGTCGTCGGCCTGGGCGGCCACCTCGACCGCCTCGGAGATCGCGATCCCGAGGGTCCCCGGATGGTCCTCGGGGAACGCCTGACCCGACTGCGTCAGTCGCGAGGGCGACCGGTGCACCTGCCCGCCGAAGACCTCGATCAGGGTGCGGCGCTGCGGCTTGGTGTCGTACGACGTCCCCACCTGCCACACCTCGCAGTCGATGCCGAAGAGCGAGCAGGCGTAGGACAGTGCCGTCCCCCACTGGCCGGCGCCGGTCTCGGTCGTGAGGCGGCGGATGCCGTGGAGCGAGTTGTAGTAGACCTGCGGGACGGCGGTGTTGAGCTTGTGGGAGCCGGCGGGTGAGACGCCCTCGTACTTGTAGT
>CAZQCA010000117.1:0-10277 GCA_964591845.1 uncultured Nocardioides sp. | reverse complement strand
GCCGGACCCACTCGATGGCGTCGAGGTCCATCGCGGTGCGGCCGCCGTGGGTGTACACGCGGAACCCGGAGGGCGTGGGCGGGTGCTCGTCGTCGTCCCGGCGGCGGCGCGCATCGACCGCGACGACGCAGCACTGCGAACCGAACTCCGCCGCGATCTCGGCGATCAGCTCGGGCCGTTGGATGGCTGCGGTGTTCACCGACACCTTGTCGGCGCCGGCCCGGAGCAGGCGGTCCACGTCGTCCACGGACGAGACCCCTCCCCCGACCGTCAGCGGGATGAACACCTGCTCGGCCGTGCGGGACACGATCTCCATCGTCGTGGCGCGACCCTCGTGGGAGGCGGTGATGTCGAGGAAGGTGAGCTCGTCGGCGCCCTCGGCGTCGTAGCGCCTGGCCAGCTCGACCGGGTCGCCCGCGTCTCGCAGGTTCTCGAAGTTGACGCCCTTGACCACCCGGCCGGCGTCGACGTCGAGACACGGGATCACGCGCACGGCGAGGCTCACGACGACGGCCCCGCGGGCAGGGTGAGGGTCAGCGCCTCCGCCAGCGTGAAGCGCCCCTCGTAGAGGGCGGTCCCGATGATCGCCCCCTCGACGCCGTCGGCCACCAGGTCCTGCAGCGCCTCGAGGTCGGCCAGCTCGGTGATCCCGCCTGACGCCACCACCGGCCGGTCCGTCGCCGCGCAGACCGACCGGAGCAGGTCGAGGTTGGGGCCCTGCAGCATGCCGTCCTTGTGGACGTCGGTGACGACGTAGCGGGCGCACCCCTCGCCGTCGAGCCGGGCCAGGACCTCGAACAGGTCGCCCCCGTCGCGGGTCCAGCCGCGCGCGGCCAGCGTGCGGCCGCGGACGTCCAGCCCGACCGCCACCCGGTCGCCGAAGTCCGCGATCGCACGCGCACACCACTCGGGCCGCTCCAGCGCGGCGGTGCCGATGTTGACCCGCCTGCAGCCGGTGTCCATCGCGGCCCGCAGCGACTCGTCGTCGCGGATGCCGCCGCTCATCTCGACGTCGATGTCCACGCGGCCGACGATCTCGGCCTGCAGCGCGCGGTTGTGCCCCCGGCCGAACGCGGCGTCGAGGTCGACCAGGTGGATCCACTCGGCGCCCGCCTCCTGCCAGCGGAGGGCCGCCTCCACCGGGTCGCCGAACCGCTTCTCGGAGCCGGCCACGCCCTGGACCAGCTGCACGGCCTGGCCGCCCGCGATGTCGACGGCGGGAAGCAGCTCCAGGTAGGACCCTCGATCAGACACGACCACTCCTCACAGCCCCTCGACCCAGTTGCGGAGCAGTGCCGCCCCCGCGTCGCCCGACTTCTCCGGGTGGAATTGGGTGGCGCTCAACGGGCCGTTCTCGACGGCGGCGACGAACCGGTCGCCACCGTGCTCGGCCCAGGTGACCAGCGGCGGCCGGGTGCGGTCGTTGGTCACCAGCGGCCAGGCGCGCGCGGCGTACGAGTGGACGAAGTAGAAGCGCTCGGCCGCGACCCCCGCGAACAGGGCCGAGTCCGCCGGCACGTCGACCGTGTTCCACCCCATGTGGGGTACGACGGCCGCCTGCAGGCGCTCGACCACGCCCGGCCACTCGTCACAGCCGGCCGTCTCGACGCCGTGCTCGACACCCCGGGTGAAGAGCACCTGCATGCCCACGCAGATCCCGAGCACCGGGCGCCCCCCGGCCAGCCGGCGCCCGATGACCTCGGGACCGTGGACCGACCGCAGCCCGGCCATGCACGCGGCGTAGGCGCCCACGCCGGGGACGACCAGCCCGTCGGCGTCCTCGGCCACGCGTCGCTCGGCGGTGAGCGTCACCGAGGCGCCGGCGCGCTCGAGCGCACGCACGGCGGAGCGGAGGTTCCCCGACCCGTAGTCGAGGACGGCCACGCGCCTCAGAGCGTTCCCTTGGTCGACGGGATGCCGCCCTCACGCGGGTCGAGCGCCACGGCGTCGCGGAACGCCCGCGCCAGCGCCTTGAACTGAGCCTCCACGAGGTGGTGGGGGTCGCGCCCCGCCAGCACACGCACGTGCAGCGCGATCTGCGCGTGGAAGGCCAGCGTCTCGAGGACGTGGCGGGTGAGCGACCCGAGGTAGTCGCCGCCGATCGTGACGAACTCCTGGCCCTCGGGCTCCCCGACGTGCACGCAGTAGGGCCGGCCCGAGACGTCGACGGCGCACTGCACGAGCGCCTCGTCGAGCGGCACGAGGGCGTCGCCGAAGCGCCGGATGCCGGCCTTGTCGCCGAGCGCCTCCCGCAGTGCCTCGCCCAGCACGATGGCGGTGTCCTCCACCGTGTGGTGCGCGTCGATGTGGGTGTCGCCCTGCGTCTCGACGACCAGGTCGACGAGCGCGTGCCGGGCGAAGGACGCGAGCATGTGGTCGTAGAAGCCGACGCCGGTCGACACCTGCGCCTGGCCGGTGCCGTCGAGGTCGACCTCGACGTGGACCTTCGACTCCTTGGTGGCGCGATCCACCGTCGCGGTGCGGCTCATGCGCCCTCTCCCCTCTGCTCCGGCTCCATGCCGTCGGTCACCTCCGTCAGTGCCTGCCTAAATGCTGCCATCTCCGCGGGCGTCCCGACCGACACTCTCAGCCAACCGTCGGGACCCGTCTCGCGGATCAGCACCCCCCGGTCGAGGAGCGACTGCCACACGTGACGCCGGTCGGGGAACGTCCCGAACAGCACGAAGTTGGCGTCGCTGTCGGCCACCCGGAGCCCTCGGCCGCGCAGCCACCCGACGAGCTCGTCGCGCTCGCGACGCAGCGTGGCGACGTTGCCGAGCAGCTCGTCGGCGAAGCCGAGGGCGGCCAGCGCGGTGGCCTGGGTGACGGCCGACAGGTGGTAGGGCAGCCGCACCACGCGCAGCGCCTCGCACACCGCAGGGTCTGCGGCGAGGTAGCCGAGCCGGGCACCGGCCGCGGCGAACGCCTTGCTGAGGGTGCGGGTGACCACGAGGTTCGGGTGGTCGGCGAGCACCGACAGGGCGGTGAACGCGCCGGCCCTGCGGAACTCGGCGTACGCCTCGTCGACGACGAGCAGCCCGGCCCCGTCGAGGGCCTCGGCGAGCACGCGCACCGCCTCGGCCGGGAGTGCCGTCCCGGTCGGGTTGTTCGGCGAGGGGAGCAGCACGACGCTGGGTCGCTCCGCAGCCACCACCGCGGCCGCGTGGCCGAGGTCGAGGGTGAAGTCGCTCTCACGGTGCCCCACCACCCAGCGGGTGTGGGTGTCGCGGGCGTACTCGGGATACATCGAGTACGTCGGCGCGAACGACACCGCCGTCCGGCCGGGTCCGCCGAAGGCCTGCAGCAGGTGGAGCATCACCTCGTTGGACCCGTTGGCCGCCCACATGTGCGCGGCCGTCAGGTCCGCGCCGCCGTCGGTGCGGAGATAGGCCGCGAGCGCCTCCCGGAGGGCGACGAACTCCCGGTCCGGGTAGCGGTTGAGGGTCGCGGCGGCGGTCCGGGCGGCCTCCCCCACGGCGCGGGCACACGCCTCGGACGGCGGGTAGGGGTTCTCGTTGACGTTGAGCTGCACCGGAACGTCGAGCTGGGGCGCGCCATAGGGCTCGAGGCCGCGCAGCTCGGGGCGCAGCGGCAGCCACGACTGGTCCGGCCCCGTGGGAGGGCCATCGGTCCGGAGCTCCATGATCAGTCCTCGAAGCGGACCCGGACCGCCGCCGCATGCCCCGGCAGGTCCTCTGCCTCGGCCAGCGCGACCACGTGCCCGGCGACGTCGGCGAGCGCCTCGCGGGAGTAGTCGACGACGTGGACCGCCTTGAGGAACGACCGCACCGACAGCCCGGAGGAGTGGCACGCGCACCCGGCCGTCGGCAGGACGTGGTTGGACCCGGCGGCGTAGTCGCCAAGCGAGACCGGAGCGTAGGGGCCGACGAAGATCGCACCGGCGTTGCGGATGCGCGGCACCAGCGCACGCGCGTCGGCGGTCTGGAGCTCCAGGTGCTCGGCGGCGTAGGCGTTGACGACCGCCACCCCCTGCTCGACGTCGTCGACGAGGACGACCGCCGACTGACGGCCCCCCAGCGCCGCGAGGACGCGGTCGACGTGCCGGGTCGCCGAGACCTGCTTGTCGAGCTCGGCCTCGACGTCGTCGGCCAGCGTCTCGCTGGGTGTCACCAGGACCGCGGCGGCCATCGGGTCGTGCTCGGCCTGGCTGAGGAGGTCGGCGGCCAGGTGTGCGGGGTCGGCGGTGTCGGCGGCGAGCACCGCGATCTCGGTGGGTCCGGCCTCGGAGTCGATGCCCACCACGCCCTTGAGCAGCCGCTTGGCGGAGACGACGTAGATGTTGCCCGGACCGGTCACCAGGTCGACCGGCCGGCAGGGCCCGGCGCCGTAGGCGAACATGGCGATGGCCTGCGCGCCGCCGACGGCATAGACCTCCTCCACGCCGAGCAGCGCGCACGCGGCCAGGATCGTCGGGTGCGGCAGCCCGCCGTGCTCGGCCTGCGGGGAGGAGGTCAAGGCGATCGAGGAGACGCCGGCCACCTGAGCGGGAACGACGTTCATCACCACGCTCGACACCAGCGGCGCCAGGCCGCCGGGCACGTAGAGCCCCACTCGCTCCACCGGCACCATCCGGTGCGTGACCCGAGCACCGGGGGCCAGGTCGGTGACGACATCGGCCTCGCGCTCCGCCTCGCACGTGGCGCGCAGCCGCCGGATCGACTCCTCGAGGGCACGCCTGACCGAGGGGTCCAGGCCCGCGGCGGCCTCGGCGAGGGCCTCGGGCGCGACGGCGATCTCGGTCTGCGTCACCCCGTCGAACCGTGCCGACATCTCCACGATCGCGGGCACGCCTCGCTCGCGTACGGCGTCACAGATCGGTCGCACCGCATGGAGCGCGCCCTCGACGTCGAGCTCGGCCCGCGGGACCACGGACCGCAGGTCGACGGACGCGGCGGCGCCCCTGAGGTCGATGCGGCGGATCATGGCGCCGATTCTAGGTGCGCTCCTCGGGCCGCGACCCGCGGTCCCACCTGGGGAGAAGCGACCGTGAGCACGCCGTAGGGTCGCTCTGTGAGCACCACGCTCCCGATGTTCCCGCTCAACACCGTGCTCTTCCCGGGCATGGTGGTGCCGCTGCACGTCTTCGAGGAGCGCTACCGCGCGCTGGTGCACCGGCTCCTCCGCGAGCCCGACCCCGCGAAGCGCCTGTTCGGCTCCGTGGCCATCCGCGAGGGCTACGAGGTCGGTGAGCACGGAGCCCAGTCGCTGTTCCGCGTGGGCTGCCGCATGCAGCTGACGGAGGTGAGCGCCCACCACGACGGGTCGTTCGACATCGAGGCCGTCGGGCGCGACCGGCTGCGTCTGGAGGAGCTGCACACGTCGGGCGACTACCCCGAGGGCGTGGTCACCCCCCTGGACGCCGAGGCCGGTGGCGTCTCCGACGAGGCCGTCGCGCGCGCCCTCGCAGCCTTCACCGACTACCGCGAGGCCGTCACGGAGTACCGAGGCGACCCGCACCCCGGCGCCCTTCCGCGCGACCCGGCGTACCTCTCGTGGACGCTGGCGGCGGCGGCGCCGCTCGCGCTGCCGGACCGGCAGTCCCTGCTCGAGTGCGACGAGACCGCCGACCGGCTGACCAGGGTGACCGACCTCCTGCGGGCCGAGCTGCGTGCGATGCGGGTGATCCCGTCGCTTCCGGCCACCGAGGTGGCGCGCACCCGCTGGTCGCCGAACTAGGCCCGCGATGGGTCGCGACCTCGCAGGGAGGGGACGTACGCCGGCGCTCGCTGCGCTGACCCGTGAAGGCGTGCGCCACGTCGTGCATCCCTACGAGCACGACCCCCGGGCTGAGTCCTATGGACTCGAGGCCGCCCAGGCCCTCGGGGTCGAGCCCGCCCGCGTGTTCAAGACGCTGATGGCCTCCCTCGACGGCGAGCTGGTCGTGGGGATCGTGCCCGTGAGCGGGCGGCTCGACCTCAAGGCCCTCGCCCGGGCGCTCGGCGGGCGGCGAGCGGAGCTCGCACCGGTGGCCGACGCGGAGCGGGCCACCGGCTACGTCGCGGGCGGCATCTCACCGCTCGGGCAGCGCCGGGCATGCCGCACCGCCCTCGACGCCAGCGCCCTCGACCATGCCACGATCCTGGTCTCGGCCGGCCGACGCGGCCTCGACGTCGAGCTGGACCCGCGAGACCTGCTGCGGCTCACCGACGCGACGACGGCCGACCTGACGCGCTGAGCCTCGATCCGCCGATTGTCGGCGTCGCGAGCGGCACCGCCCGGGTGGAGCCGCGCAGCAGCCGATGAATCGGTGGATCGAGGCTGAGCCTCAGGCGGCCGTCGTCGGATCGGGTCAGTCGGTCGTCAGCTTGAGCACCACGTGGGCGGTGTCGCCGTCGGCCCAGGCCGACATGCCCAGCGAGTCCAGCGGCTCGACGTTGTCGGCCACCTCGGCATCTCCCTCGACGAGCTGGTCGAGCCAGCCGTCGCCGGCGTCGAAGTTGACGAAGACCACCATGCTCGAGTCCTCGCCCTCGGGCACGGCGCCGGTGAACGCCTCCACGTCACCCAGGCCGCCGTCCTCGAGCAGCGCGGAGCGGTAGTCGTCGCTCGGGCTGATCGCCACCAGGTCGCCGTCGCTCTCGACGGTGAACAGCTCGGCGTCGGGACCGAGCTGGGCCGTCAGCTTGTCCACGACCTCCTGGATCGCGTCGGCGTCGCCCTTGATCCTCAGGCCCGCCGGGAGCTCGGACATGTCGCCGGAGTTGGACAGCGCGTCGACGTCGATGTCGGCGCTGACCGACAGCGAGATCGCGTCGCCGGTGAGCGTCTCGAAGTCCTCGGGCAGGTCGAGGCCGGTCTCCTGGGACAGCTGGTCGAGCAGCTCGGCGCCGGTCTGGTCACCTCCCTGGGTCTGCGCCATCTGGTCGGCGAACTTCTCGAGCCAACCGTCCGGGATGCTGAAGGAGATGGCGCCGGCGGTGTCCTCGGGCAGGCTGGCCGCGAGCTCGCCCGCCGCGGTGCCCGCGTCCGCGCCGCCCTCGGGCGTCGCGCTGGCGATCTCCATCTCGAGGGCCCCGTCGTTGAAGCGGACCGTGCCGGCCATGCCCTTGAAGTCCGACAGCGTGCCGCCGACGTCCATGGCGGAGAGCTCCTCGGCGGAGGCGCCCACCGAGTCGTAGATCGACTGGAGGGAGTCGGGGGCGGCGTACATGGTCACGAAGCCCGCGTCACCGATCTCGTCCATCCACTGCTGGTAGTCGGCGTCGGACTCGAGGTCGCCCTCGGCCGCGTCGTCGGCGACCGCCTGGGCGGTCTCCTCGTCCTCGGCGACCGTCGCCCAGCCGTCCTGGACGACGAAGCCGCCGGTCTCGCTGTCACCGCACGCCACGAGCGCGCCGAGGCCGTCCTCGGCCTTGGCGTCGTCGGTCACCTGGAGGACGAACACGGGCGCGGGCTTGCCGTCGCTGCCGCTGACCGCGGCGATCGCGGCCCGGTCACCGATCCACGGAGCGATGTCGTCGTCATAGGTCAGCCCGTCGCAGGGGTCGGACTCGAGCACCTTGTCGAAGACCACCTTGCGGATGTCGTCGGTCGGGTCGATGCCGAACTCGTCGTCGAAGGCGGGGAACTTGTTGAGCATCTTCATCGCCTCGATCTTCTGGCCCGCGGAGGGGTCGAGGTCGATGCTCATGAAGGCCAGCGTGTCTGCGGGGAGCGCCTCGGTCGGCTGGGGACCACCTCCGGCGAGGGTGACCGCGGCCCACGCGCCGGCCCCGGCGAGGGCCAGGCCGCCGACGACCGCGCCACCGATCAGCAGGCTCTTGCGACCGCTGCCACCGCCGGCGGCGGGCGCGTGCGACTCCGGCGGGAGCGGTGTGCCGGCCCCCTGCTGGAGGTACTCAGGCTGCGCCTCGTGGGGCGCGGGCGGCTGCGGCTCACCGGGCGCAGGCGTGGTCGTGTGGTCGTCGGACACCGTGGTCTTCTCCCCGTTCGAGGCCGCAGGCATCCTGCCGGGCCGTCAGTGATCTGCTACGCGGCCAGGGTAGCGGTCGGCCCCGCGGCCGGACGCCGAACCCGCTGAATCGTCACCTCGAGGAGATACTCGACCATCAGCCCCACCAGTGCCCCCGCGGGCAGCGCCAGATAGGGCCCGAGGCCCTCGACGCGCAGGTCGGAGTCGAGACCGGTGAAGTCCGCGAGGCTGCGCGCCGCGACTCGCGGGTCGGCCGGCCCGAGCGCGTGTCCGACCTGCGCCATCAGCACCCCGGCGCCGGCGGCGCCGGCGAGCAGGATGCCGAGCGTCAGCAGCTCCCGGCGATCGGTCACCACCCCGGCCACGACCCCGGCCACCACTCCGGCCACGGAGGCCCACAGCACGTAGCCCGCGGTGGCGGCGAAGTCGCGGGGGGCACCCTCCGGGCCGAGCACGAACTCGTGGTGGAAGGCGACGCCGGGAGCGGGGGTCCAGAGCCCGAGCCACAGCAGCGCCGCCGAGGCCCCCGCGGCCAGGCAGACCAGCACGACGAAGGCCGACGACCCGAGGACCCGCAGCCTCACCCGGCCAGGCACCCGGGGCCGAGGAGCTGCTTGAGGTCGGCGAACAGCGCCGGGCTGGGCGAGACCCGGAGGCCGTCGTCGAGCCGGAGCACCGTGGTGCCCTGACGCGCGAGCAGCCGGAGCCGCACCTCGGTCATCCCGGGGTGGGTGGCCAGCACCTCACGCAGCTGGTCGACGACCGGGGGCGTGCAGCGGGTCGACGGGAGGCTGATCACCACGGGTCCCGAGGGCCCCTCGCTCAGGTCGGGAACCGTCACCTCCTGACCGTGCAGCTCGGGCTGGTCCTTGCTGCGCGACAGCCGGCCCTTGACGGTCAGGATCGCGTCCTCGACCAGGTGCGGCCCGGCGAGCTGGTAGGCGCTCGGGAAGAGCAGCACGTCGATCGCACCGTCGAGGTCCTCCAGCGTCACCATGGCCCACGCGTCGCCGCGCTTGGTGATCTTGCGCTGCACCGACGTCACCAGTCCGCTGATCGTGAGCGAGGACCCGTCGGGCCGCTCCTCGTCGAGCATCAGCTGCCCGATCGTGCAGTCGGTGCCCTGGGAGAGCACGTGCTCGAGGCCGAGGAGCGGGTGGTCGGAGACGTAGAGGCCGAGCATGTCCCGCTCGTGTCCGAGCAGGGTCATCTTGTCCCACTCGTCGATCTCGGGCACGGTCACGGTGATCCCGAAGCTCCCACCGAGCTCGTCCTCCAGGCCGCCGAAGAGGGAGTCCTGGCCGATGGCCTCGTTGCGCTTGATGTCGACGTACTGGTCGACCGCGGTCTCGTGGATGGTGACCAGCGCCCGGCGCCGGTGCTTCATCTCGTCGAACGCCCCGGCCTTGATCAGGGACTCGATCACCCTTTTGTTGCAGACCAGCGCGGGGACCTTGCCCATGAAGTCGTTGAAGTCGGCGAAGCGCCCGTGCTCGTGGCGAGCCGAGACGACCGCGTCGACGACGTTGGCGCCGACGTTGCGGATGGCGGTGAGCCCGAAGCGGATGTCACGACCGACCGGCGTGAACGTCGCCTCGGACTCGTTGACGTCGGGCGGCAGCACCTGGATCTTCATCCGGCGGCACTCGTTGAGATAGATCGCCGACTTGTCCTTGTCGTCCTTGACCGAGGTGAGCAGCGCCGCCATGTATTCGGCCGGGTAGTGGGCCTTGAGGTAGGCCGTCCAGTAGGACACCAGGCCGTAGGCGGCCGTGTGGGCCTTGTTGAAGGCGTAGTCGGAGAAGGGCACCAGGATGTCCCACAACGCCCGGATGGCACCCCGTGAGTAGCCGTTGGCGGACATGCCCGCCTCGAACGGCACGAACTCGGCGTCGAGGATCTCGCGCTTCTTCTTGCCCATCGCCTTGCGCAGCAGGTCGGCCTGGCCCAGGGAGTATCCGGCGACCTTCTGCACGATCGCCAGCACCTGCTCCTGGTAGACGAGCAGGCCGTAGGTGGGCTCGAGGATCTCGGCCAGCGGCTCGGCGAGCTCGGGGTGGATCGCGGTGATCTCCTGCTTGGCGTTCTTGCGCAGGGCGTAGTTGGTGTGGCTGTCGGCGCCCATCGGGCCGGGTCGGTAGAGGGCCAGCACCGCGGAGATGTCGGCGAAGGAGTCGGGACGCATCAGCCTCAGCAACGACCTCATCGGACCGCCGTCGAGCTGGAAGACCCCGAGCGTGTCTCCGCGGGCCAGCAGCTGGTAGGTCGCCTCGTCCTCGAGGGCCAGATCCTCCACCACGACCCGCTCGCCGCGGTTGCGCTCGATGTTGACCAGCGCGTCGTC
>CAZQCA010000116.1:0-10288 GCA_964591845.1 uncultured Nocardioides sp. | reverse complement strand
GCCCAGCCAGCTCTCGGGCGGGCAGCGGCAGCGCGTCGCGCTGGCCCGCGCCCTGGTCAACCGGCCGCGCGTGCTGCTGCTCGACGAGCCGCTCGGGGCGCTGGACCTCAAGCTGCGTCGCGAGATGCAGATCGAGCTCAAGCAGATCCAGCGCGAGGTCGGCATCACCTTCTGCTTCGTGACCCACGACCAGGAGGAGGCGCTGACGATGAGCGACCGGATCGCCGTGTTCAACGACGGTCGGGTCCAGCAGGTCGCGGCGCCCGCGGAGCTCTACGAGCACCCCGCGAGCGACTTCGTGGCCGGGTTCGTCGGCACCTCCAACCTGCTGCGTGAGGAGGCCGCCCGCGCGCTGTTCGGCCGTGAGGGCAGCTTCAGCATCCGTCCCGAGAAGATCCACATGGCCGCTGAGGGAGCACTGGGCGAGCCGGTGCGGGCCCGCGGCGTCGTCACGGCGGTCGCCTACCTCGGCTCGGTGACCCACTTCGGCGTCGACCTCGAGGCCGGTGGCCACCTCACGGTGCTCCGGCAGAACCTCCACGGCAGCGCCGACCAGGCGCTCAGCGAGCGCGGCCAGCGGGTGGAGCTCGCCTGGGCCGACGAGCACGTCATCAACCTGGCTCCCACGGCCCCCCACAGGGGGGCCGGCACCACCGTCCCGTCAGGGCGGGACACCACGAAGGAGAACACATGAGGATCAACCGACTGGCCCGCCTCCTGGCGGGGACGGCCGTGGTCGCGCTGGCACTGGCCGGCTGCGGCACCGACTCGGGTGGTGGGGACACCGGCAGCGACAGCGGCGGAGGCGGCTTCAAGGCACCGGACATCCCGATGGCCGAGGAGCTGGGCGACAACGAGGGCGCGGTCAACATCCTCGCCTGGCCTGGCTATGCCGAGGACGGCTCGACCGACAAGAACTACGACTGGGTCACGCCGTTCGAGCAGGAGACGGGCTGCGAGGCCAACGTGAAGTACTTCACCACCTCCGACGAGGCGGTCGAGCTGATGAAGTCCGGTGAGTACGACGTGGTGTCGGCCTCGGGCGACGCCTCGCTGCGCCTCATCGCGGCCGGCGACGTCGCACCGGTCAACACCGACCTGGTGCCCAACTACGCCGACGTGTGGGACTTCCTCAAGGACCGCGACTGGAACTCCGTCGACGGCCAGATGTACGGCATCCCCCACGGCTTCGGCGCCAACCTCCTCATGTGGCGCACCGACGTGGTCAAGCCGGCCCCGACGTCGTGGGGCGTGGTGTTCGACGAGTCCTCGCCGTACGCCGGCAAGGTGACGGCCTACGACTCGCCGATCTACATCGCCGACGCCGCGCTCTACCTCATGAAGACCCAGCCCGACCTGGGCATCGAGGACCCCTACGCCCTCGACGAGGAGCAGCTCGCCGCGGCCGTCGACCTGCTGAAGAAGCAGAAGACGATCGTCGGGGAGTACTGGTCGGACTACACCAAGGAGCAGTCGGCCTTCAAGACCGGCGACTCCGTGCTCGGCACCACGTGGCAGGTCATCGCGAACCTGGCCCAGGGCGAGGGCACGCCCGTCGAGGTGACGCTGCCCGAGGAGGGCGCGACCGGCTGGTCGGACACCTGGATGATCTCGAGCGAGGCCGAGCACCCCAACTGCGCCTACGCGTGGATGGACCACATCGTCAGCCCCGAGGCCAACGCCGCGGTCGCCGAGTGGTTCGGTGAGGCCCCGGCCAACCTCAAGGCCTGCGACCTGACGGCCGAGGGGCACTGCGAGACGTTCCACGCCGGAGACGAGGAGTGGGCCAGCCAGCTCTACTACTGGAACACGCCGATCGCCGAGTGCCTGGACGGCCGCACCGATGTCGAGTGCACGACGTACTCCGACTGGACCCAGGCCTGGACCGAGATCAAGGGCTGAGCCGACCCTCCACCATGTCGGGAATCCTCCACCGCCACCCCCGGCTCCGGCTCGGTGCGCTGCTCACGCCGCCGATGCTGTGGCTGGGGGTGGCCTATCTCGGCGCCTTGGCGGCGCTGTTCGTCACCTCGCTGTGGACGGTCAACGACTTCACCGGCGAGGTGCAGATCCGGTGGAACCTCGACAACCTCACCGATGTCCTGACCCGCGACATCTATCGCACGGTCACGCTGCGCACGCTCGGGGTCGCGGCGGCGGTGACCGTCCTCGACGCGGTCGCCGCGTTCCCGATCGCGCTGTTCATGGCCAAGGTCGCCTCGACCCGGTGGCAGAGGGTGCTCGTGATCGCGGTGCTCACGCCGCTGTGGGCGTCGTACCTCGTCAAGGCCTACGCCTGGCGCGCGATGTTCTCCGCCACCGGCCCGATCAACTGGATGCTCGCCCCCTTCGGGCTCGACGGGCCGGGCTACGGGCTGCCGGCAACGGTGGTGACCCTGGCCTATCTGTGGCTGCCCTACATGATCCTGCCGATGTACGCCGGCCTCGAGCGGCTGCCCGACTCGCTGCTCGAGGCATCGGCAGACCTCGGCGCCGGTCCGTGGCTGACGATCAGGCGGGTGGTGCTCCCCGTGCTCTTCCCGGCGATCGTCGCCGGGTCGATCTTCACGTTCTCGCTGACGATGGGTGACTACATCGCCGTCAAGATCGTCGGCGGCACCACCCAGATGCTCGGCAACGTCGTCTACGACACCTTCCTCACCGCCAACAACAAGCCGCTGGCGGCGGCGGTGTCGATGATCCCGGTCGTCGTCATGCTGGCCTACCTCGCCCTGGTGCGGCGCACCGGCGCACTCGAGAACGTGTAGCGGGAGGAGCCTGATGGGACCCTCGACGACCGCTCGCCGCATGCTCGGCGTCCTCAGCGCCTTGGTGCTGCTCTTCATCTATGCGCCGCTGGCGCTGGTCGTCGTCAACTCGTTCAACACCTCGCGGTCCTTCGCCTGGCCGCCCGACGGCTTCACCACCGAGTGGTGGTCGGCCGCCTGGGCGTCGCAGGGTGCCCGCGACGCCGTCTGGGTGTCGGTGCAGGTGGCCCTCGTGGCGACAGCCATCGCACTCGTGCTCGGCACCATGGCGGCGATGGCGCTCGCTCGCTACCGCTTCTTCGGCCGCGACACCGTCTCCCTGCTCATCATCTTGCCCATCGCGCTCCCCGGGGTGGTGACCGGCATCGCGCTCGCGAACGCGTTCCAGACGATCCTCGGCCTCCGGCTGGGGTTCCTGACCCTGGTCGTCGCCCATGCGACGTTCTGCATCGTCACCGTCTTCAACAATGCCATCGCCCGGCTGCGGCGGCTGGGCGGCTCCCTCGAGGAGGCGTCGATGGACCTGGGCGCCGGCCCGTTCCGGACCTTCGCCTCGGTGACCTTCCCGATGATGCGCTCGGCGCTGCTGGCCGGGGCGTTGTTGTCGTTCGCGCTGAGCTTCGACGAGATCATCGTGACGACCTTCACCGCGGGAGCGGGCATCCAGACGCTGCCGATCTGGATCTTCCAGAACCTCTTCCGCCCCAACCAGGGGCCGGTGATCACCGTCGTCGCCGCGGTGCTGATCCTGCTCTCGGTGGTGCCGATCTGGCTGGCCCAGCGCCTCGCCGGCACCGACGAGGGCATGGCCACCAGCCGCTGACCCGGTGATCCGGGGACCCCCGGGGCTCCCCGGGGATCCCCGGGGACCCCACTCCTGCTGCGTTGTGGGGACTTCGGACGCCGCCGGCGTGTCACTCAGTAGCCACAACGCAGCAGGAGTCGGGGGGGTTGGGGCGTCCCAGGGGTTGGGGCGTCCCAGGGGTTGGCCGTCCCTGGCGGCGACCTCGTTCAACTCAGCTCAGCGCGGCCCGGATCCGGTCGCTGGTGAGCTCGGCGTGGTAGAGCAGCGTGCCGAGCGTGGGCCCGGAGACGGTGACCGACAGCAGGAGGTCCTCGTGGGCGAGCCTGACCGGGAGCACGACCGTGATGCTGGTGCCGTGCACGAGCGTGACGAGCGCGAGCGAGGTGTCGGAGGCCTCCTCGGGGGCCGGTGCGGCCGAGGAGGCCGGGTCGGTGGCGGCTGCGGCCAGGGAGGTCAGGGAGCTGGCCATCGCCGAGACCCGTCGCACGGTCCCGTCGTCGAGGCCACGCGCGCAGAGCGCGAAGCCGTCGGCGGTGCACACGAGGGTGGACTCCAGTCCGGGCAGGGTGCTCTCGAGGTCGAGCAGCAGCGGCTCCACGAGCGCGGCGGCCCGCGAGGACCACGCCTCCCAGGGGTCCACGCTCGCCGCGTCCAGCTCCTCGCCGGGAGCGTGCCGCTCCCCGAGACTCGCCGGGAGGGCGGGGACCTGCGCGCCTGCTGGTTGGGCGGCGACCGTCATGCGCCCACCGAACGGCGCTCGGCCGCCGTGGGTGCCACGGCCTCCAGGGCGGCGGTGAGCACGGATGCGACGTCGTCGCGGTCCCGAGGGTCGGCGACCACGACCGGAATCCCCTCGTGGAACGACCGGACGGCCTCGCTGATCTCCTCGAGCCGCCCGGCAGGCGCGTCGGGCAGCCGGGTGACCGCCACGGTCAGCAGCTCGCGGCGCACGTCCTGCGCGATGAACTCCAGCCAGAGCTCCGCATCCAGGACCGCGTAGTCGTGGTGGCCGAAGAGCCAGAGCACGACCGCGCTGCTGCGCGGCAGCGCCGAGCGTCGTACGTCGTCGAAGCGCTCCTGGCCCGGGGTGCCCACCACGGAGACGAGCCGGCCGTCGGGCGCGGTCCAGTCGCCGATCTCCAGGCCGACGGTGGTCGTGGCCTTGAGGTGCCGCCCCCTGCGCAGCCGCGAGGCTGTGCTGGCGACGTCGGTGGTCGTCACCGACGTGTCCGAGACCGTCACCACGGCCGTGGTCTTGCCCACCCCGAAGGGACCCACGAAGGTCACCTGGCGCGGTCGCGCCGGCGCTCGCAACACCGTCACCGGTCCTCCCCCGTGCGTGTCCACTGGTCCCGGCCAGGGTAGGTGCCGCAGGGCACGGCCGTGGCGGAACCGGCGGATGGGACCGCCTGACGGCCCCGCGAGGTGCCGATGGCGGGCGATCGGGGGGAGGTGTCTAGTCCGCGACCGGTGCCAGGATGTGACCGTGCTCCCCGGATCTCCCCCGTGGCGCGCGGCGCAGCGCGCCGCGCTGCTGCGCTTCCTCGCCGGTGCCGGGTCGCCCCACGGCTTCGGCTACCTCCGGGCCGACGGCAGCCTCGACACCGCCCGTCCCGTCGAGCTCTGGATCACCTGCCGGATGACCCACGTCGCCGCCCTCGGAGCCATGGCCGGAGACGCGGACGCCCCCGACCCCGACGAGCTCCGCGGGCTCGCCGAGCACGGCGTCCGGTCGCTGCTCGGCCCGCTCCGCGACGGCGCGTACGACGGGTGGTACGCCGCCGTCGGCGACTCGGGCCCGGTCGACGACACCAAGCAGGCCTACGGGCACGCCTTCGTCGTGCTGGCCGGATCGTCCGCCACCGCGGCGGGCGTCCGAGGAGGCGACGAGCTCTTGGAGGCCTCACTGGCGGTCTCCGACCTCCGCTTCTGGGACGACGTGTCCGGGTTGTCGCTGGAGGAGTGGGACCGGACCTGGAGCGCGCTCGACGCCTATCGCGGCGTCAACGCCAACATGCACACGGTCGAGGCCTATCTCGCCGCCGGCGACGTCACGGGCGACGCCGGGTGGCACCGAAGGGCCGCGCGCATCGCGGGACAGGTCGTCAGGTGGGCCTCATCCAACGAGTGGCGGATCCCCGAGCACTTCGACGCCGCGTGGGAGCCGATGCTCGAGCACCACTGGCACGAGCCGGCTCACCCGTTCCGCCCCTACGGCGCGACCATCGGGCACGGGCTCGAGTGGGCGCGGCTGCTACTCGCGGTCGAGGCGTCACTGCCGGGACACGCCCCGCCGGAGCTCCGCCCGGCCGCGGTCGCCCTCTATGACCGCGCCGTCGCCGACGGCTGGGCGGCCGACGGCGAGGACGGCTTCGTCTACACGACCGGCTGGGACGGCGCGCCCGTCGTCCGCCAGCGGATGCACTGGGTGCTCTGCGAGGCCGTCGGCGCGGCCGAGGCCCTGCGCAAGGTCACCGGCGACGACCGGTACCCCGACGACCTGGCGCGCTGGTGGTCCTATGCGGAGACCCACCTGGTCGACCACGACCTCGGGTCGTGGCACCACGAGCTGGACCCGGCGAACCGCCCGGCCGCCACCGTGTGGCCGGGCAAGCCCGACGTCTACCACGCCTACCAGGCCGCCCTCGTCGAGGACCTTCCGCTGGTGCCGTCCTTCGCCAGCGCCCTGGCCGCGCGGGGGGACGGGCGCGGCTGACCGGCGACGGGTCAGACCGAGTAGGCCGCCAGCTCACCGGCGAGGTCGGCGTGGGCGCGCCCCCGCACGAGGGTGCCGTCGGCGGTGTGCTCGAGCGAGTCGATGTCGGCCTTCTGGTGGACGCGGTTGACCAGGTCACCGCGGTCGTAGGGCAGCAGCGCCGCGAACTCGACGCCGGGCCGGGGCAGCTCCTCCTCGACGACGCGCAGGACCTCGTCGACGCCGTCCCCGGTGCGGGCGGAGACCACCACGGAGTGCGGCTCGCGCTGGCGCAGCCGAGCCACGACCATCGGGTCGGCGACGTCGGACTTGTTGACCACGATGATCTCGGGGACGTGGTCGGCGCCGATCTCGGCGAAGACCTCGCGCACGGCCGCGATCTGGCCCTCGGGGTCGGGGTGGGAGCCGTCGACGACATGGAGCACCAGGTCGGCGTCGGCCACCTCCTCCAGGGTCGACCGGAACGCCTCGACCAGCTGGTGGGGCAGGTGTCGCACGAAGCCCACCGTGTCGCTCATCGTGTAGACGCGCCCGTCGGAGGTGGTCGTCCGACGCGTGGTCGGGTCGAGCGTGGCGAAGAGCGAGTCCTCGACCAGGACGCCGGCGCCGGTGAGCCGGTTGAGCAGGGAGGACTTGCCCGCGTTGGTGTAGCCCGCGATGGCGACGCTGGGCACGTGGTGGCGGCGCCGCTCCTGACGCTTGACGTCGCGGGTGCCCTTCATGTCGGCGAGCTCGCGCCGCAGCTTGGCGATCTTGGTGTTGATGCGCCGCCGGTCGGTCTCGATCTTGGTCTCACCGGGCCCGCGACCACCGATCCCGACGCCCCCGGCGGCGCGGCCGCCGACCTGGCGGGAGAGGTTGCCGCCCCAGCCGCGCAGCCGCTGCTTGAGGTAGTTGAGCTGGGCGAGCTCGACCTGGGCCTGGCCCTCCTTGCTCTTCGCGTGCTGCGCGAAGATGTCGAGGATCAGCGCCGTGCGGTCGACGACCTTGACCTTGAGCCGGTCCTCGAGGTTGCGCAGCTGGCTGGGCGCGAGCTCGCCGTCGCAGATGACCGTGTCGGCGCCCGTGGCGAGGACGATCTCGCGCAGGCCCTCGACTTTGCCGCGCCCGACGTAGGTCGCCGGGTCGGGCGAGCTGCGGCGCTGGTAGATCGCGTCGAGCACCTCCGAGCCGGCGGTCTCGGCGAGGAGGGCGAGCTCGGCCAGGTGGTTCTCGGCGTCGGTGACGGTGCCCTCGGTCCACACGCCGACGAGGATCACCCGCTCCAGGCGGAGCTGGCGGTACTCGACCTCGGAGATGTCCTCGAGCTCGGTCGAGAGGCCGGCGACCCGGCGCAGCGCGTAGCGCTCGGCCAGGTCCTGCTGGCCGGTGGTGAGCTCTCCGTCGACCAGCTCGGGGTCCTCGCCGAGGTCGGCGGACGCGCCGGGGTCGTCGGCGTACCCGCTCTCGAAGTCGTCGTCGAGCGGGATGTCGGAGTCGCCCTCGGCGTCCCAGCCGCGGGTGGCGGCGAGCTCGTCGGAGAGGTCGAAGTCGGGGTCTGATGCGTTCGTCATACGACCTCCAGCGTAGGCGGCAGCTCGTGGTGACGCGAACCCGTTTCCGCTGGTACGCCGTGTGCCGGAGGCCACGTGCCGGGGACCTGTCCCGCACCCGGAGGCGGGTCTAGCGTGAGGATCAGGGGCCGAGCTCGACGCGGAGGTTGCCGTGACTAGCGAGGAGCTGGCGGCTCGGGGCCAGGCAGGCGAACAACAGGACAAGGGCCTCAAGGGTGAGGCCGTCACCTTCTGGGACGGCGTCGCGGTCGGACTGGACTCCACCGCGCCCGCCTACACGATCGCCGCGGTGCTGGGGTCGATGGCGCTCGTCGTCGGGGTCAGGACACCGGCACTGCTGTGGGTGTCGTTCCTCCCGATGGCGGTGATCGCGACCGCGTTCTACTACATGAACCGTGCCGACCAGGACTGCGGGACGACGTTCTCCTGGGTGACCCGCGCGATGGGCCCGTGGGTCGGCTGGATCGGCGGCTGGGCGATCTTCATCACCGGCGTCCTGATCAACGGCGCGCAGGCCGACGTGGCGGCGAAGTACTCCCTCGACGTCCTCGGCCTGGACTCCGTGGCGGAGCACCGCGCGGCCGTGGTCGCACTGGCGGTCGCCATGATCTTCGTGATGACGTGGATCTGCGCGGTCGGCATCGAGATCTCGGCGCGGGTGCAGCGCGTGATGGTCCTCGCGCAGGTCGGCATCATCCTGCTGTTCGTGGTCGTGGCCGTCGTGCAGATGGCGCTGGGGAGGGTCGAGGACGACGCTCCGTCGTTCAGCCTCGGCTGGCTCAATCCGGTCGGCGTGGGCCCGCGCGACCTGGTCGCCGGCATCCTGCTCGGCGTCTTCTGCTACTGGGGCTGGGAGTCCGGCGTCAACCTCAACGAGGAGACCGCCGACGCCGAGGTCGCCCCGGGCAGGTCGGCCGTGGTGGCGACCATCCTGCTGATGGTCACCTACGTCGGCTCCGCGATCGCGGTGCTCGGCGTGGTCGGCATGAGCACCCTGGAGGCCTATGAGGACGACGAGACGCTCTTCGGCGTCGTGGGCGACCAGGTGCTGGGGCCGTTCGGCTGGCTGCTCATGCTCTCGATCATCACGTCGGGGCTGGCCGCGACGCAGACCACGATCCTGCCCGCCTCGCGGACCGCGCTCTCGATGGCGGTCGCCGGGGCCTTCCCCGACCGCTTCCAGCGGATCGACGCCCGGCGCGGCACGCCGGCGTTCGCCACCTGGACGATCGGTGTCGTCGCCGCCGTCTGGTACGTCGTCGGCAGCCTGGTGTCGGAGAACTTCCTCTTCGACTCGATCTCGGCGCTGTCGATCCTGGTCGCCTTCTACTACGCGCTCACCGGCTTCGCCTGCGCGATCTACTGGCGGCACGAGCTGCTGCGCTCGGCCAAGCTGCTGCTCTTCGCCGGGATCGGGCCCGTGCTCGGCGGCCTGGTCCTGATGGCGGTCGCCGTCGCCACGGCCGTCGACCAGGCCGACCCGGCCAACTCCTACACCGGCGCCACGCTGCTCGGGGTCGGGGCTCCGCTCGGGATGGCCGTCATCATGTTCGGCTCCGGCCTGGTGCTGCAGGTCATGGCCCGGCTCACCTGGGGTCGTCGCTACTTCCTGCGGCGCGGCCTCGAGGCGGTGTCCGACGACGTCGCCACCGCCGCGGTCGGGCCGTCGCGCCGCTGACGCGGCCTCGGCGCTAGCGTGGCGCCGTGACTGCTCGTGACCTGCCTGCCCGCGCCCGCGTCGTCGTCGTCGGCGGCGGCGTGATCGGCTGCTCGATCGCCTACCACCTGGCCCACGAGGGCTGGACCGACGTGGTGCTCCTCGAGCGCGACCGGCTGACCTCGGGCACCACGTGGCACGCGGCGGGACTGATGACGTGCTTCGGCTCGACCTCGGAGACTAACACCGCCATCCGGCTCTACTCCCGCGACCTCTACGCCCGCCTCGAGGCCGAGACCGGACAGGCGACCGGCTTCCGGCCGGTCGGACTGATCGAGGCGGCGGCCGACACCGACCGGCTCGAGGAGTACCGCCGGGTCGCGGCGTTCCAGCGCCTGCAGGGCCTGGAGGTGCACGAGATCTCTCCCGGAGAGATGAGCGACCTCTTCCCCTGGGCGCGCACCGACGACCTCCACGCCGGGTTCTACGTCCCGGGCGACGGCAGGGTCAACCCGGTCGATCTCACCACCTCGCTCGCCAAGGGCGCCCGGCAGCTCGGCGTACGCGTCGTGGAGGGCTGCTCGGTGACCGAGGTGCTCACCCGCGCCTCCGGCCAGGTCGCCGAGGTCACGGGCGTCCGCACGACCGCGGGCGACATCGAGTGCGACGTCGTGGTCAACGCGACCGGCATGTGGGCCCGGGAGCTCGCCGCCGGCAGCGGCCTGGTGGTGCCCAACCAGGCGGCCGAGCACTACTACCTGATCACCGACGCCATCGAGGGGATCGACC
>CAZQCA010000115.1:0-10336 GCA_964591845.1 uncultured Nocardioides sp. | reverse complement strand
CGCCCACCTGCTCAAGTACGACTCGGTGCTCGGCGTCGTCGCCGACGACGTCTCCTCCGACGCCGAGTCGATCACCGTCGGCGACAAGACGATCCGCGTCTTCGAGGAGCGGGACCCGGCCGCGATCGCCTGGGGCGAGGAGGGCGCCGACGTGGTCATCGAGTCGACCGGGATCTTCACCGACGCGACCAAGGCCCACGCCCACATCGACGGTGGAGCCAAGAAGGTCATCATCTCCGCGCCTGCGTCCAACGAGGACGGCACGTTCGTGATGGGCGTCAACCACGCCGACTACGACCCGGCCAACCACCACGTCATCTCCAACGCCTCCTGCACCACCAACTGCCTGGCCCCGATGGCCAAGCCGCTCAACGACGAGCTCGGCATCGTCAAGGGCCTGATGACCACGATCCACGCCTACACCCAGGACCAGAACCTGCTGGACGGGCCGCACAAGGACCTGCGCCGGGCCCGGGCCGCCGCGCTGTCGATCATCCCCACCTCGACGGGTGCCGCCAAGGCGATCGGCCTGGTGCTGCCCGAGCTCAAGGGCAAGCTCGACGGCTACGCCCTGCGGGTGCCGACGCCGACCGGCTCCGCCACCGACCTCACGTTCGAGGCGGGGCGCGAGACCTCGGTCGACGAGGTCAACGCGATCGTGAAGGCCGCCGCGGAGGGACCCCTCAAGGGCATCCTGAAGTACACCGCCGACCCGATCGTCTCGGCCGACATCGTGACCGACCCGCACTCGTGCATCTTCGACTCGGGCCTCACCAAGGTGATCGGCAACCAGGTCAAGGTCGTCGGCTGGTACGACAACGAGTGGGGCTACTCCAACCGCCTCGCCGACCTCTGCCTGCACGTCGGCGCCTCCCTCTGACCCGCTCAGGAGTCCGGACCCATGTCTGACCTCTCGTCCCTCGGGGACGTGCGGGGCAAGCGCGTGCTCGTGCGCTCCGACCTCAACGTGCCCCTCGACGGCACCACGATCACCGACGACGGACGGGTCCGGGCCAGCGTCCCGACCATCCGGGAGCTGGCCGACGCCGGCGCCCGGGTGGTCGTGACCGCCCACCTGGGACGGCCCAAGGGCGCACCCGACCCGGCGTACTCCCTGGCGCCGGTCGCCGCGCGGCTCGGCGAGCTGCTCGGGCGACCGGTGGCCTTCGCCACCGACACGGTGGGGGAGAGCGCCCAGGCCACGGTCGCGGGGCTCGCGGACGGCGACGTCGCGGTGCTGGAGAACGTCCGCTTCAACGAGGGTGAGACCAGCAAGGACGACGCCGTGCGCGGCGCGTTCGCCGACCAGCTGGCGGGGCTGGCAGACGCCTTCGTCTCCGACGGTTTCGGCGTGGTCCACCGCAAGCAGGCCTCGGTCTACGACGTGGCCCTGCGGCTCCCGTCGGCGATGGGCGGCCTGGTCGCCAAGGAGATCGGGGTGCTGCGACGCCTCACCGTCGATCCGGCGCGGCCCTACGTGGTCGTGCTCGGCGGCTCCAAGGTGTCCGACAAGCTGGGCGTGATCGACAACCTGCTCGGCAAGGCCGACCGGCTGCTGATCGGTGGCGGCATGGTGTTCACCTTCCTCGCCGCGCTCGGCCACGAGGTCGGCGCCAGCCTCCTCGAGGAGGACCAGGTCGACACCTGCCGCGACTACCTGCAGCGAGCCGCCGACACCGGCGTCGAGCTGCTCCTCCCGACCGACGTCGTGGTCGACACCGCCTTCCCCTCCGGAGACCGGACCCCCGAGCCCCACGTGGTCGCGGCCTCGGAGATCCCCTCCGACAGCCTCGGCCTCGACATCGGCCCCGCGTCGTCGGCCGCCTTCGCGGCGGCGCTGGCGGACGCGCAGACGGTCTTCTGGAACGGTCCGATGGGCGTCTTCGAGACCGCGGCGTTCGCCGAGGGCACCCGCGTCGTCGCCGATGCCCTGACCCGGGTGCCGGGACTCTCCGTCGTCGGCGGCGGCGACTCGGCGGCCGCGGTCCGCCTGCTCGGCTTCGACGAGGCGGCGTTCGGCCACATCTCGACCGGCGGGGGCGCCAGCCTGGAGTTCCTGGAGGGCAAGGAGCTCCCCGGGATCGCCGTCCTCGAGCGTTCCCTCTGAGCGCGACCTCTCCGAAAGGACCTCTCGTGAGCAGCCCACGCACCCCGCTGATGGCGGGCAACTGGAAGATGAACCTCAACCACCACGAGGCCGTCGTCCTGGTCCAGAAGCTCGCCTGGACGCTGTCGGACAAGCGCCACGACTACGGTCGGGTCGAGGTGGTCGTCGTCCCGCCGTTCACCGATCTGCGCTCGGTACAGACGCTCGTCGACGGCGACCGGCTCTCGATCCGCTACGCCGCCCAGGACGTGTCCGTGCACGAGGGCGGCGCCTACACGGGGGAGATCTCCGCCGCGATGCTCGCCAAGCTCGGCTGTGCCTACGTCGTGGTGGGCCACAGCGAGCGTCGGGAGTACCACGCGGAGTCCGACGAGACCGTCAACGCGAAGGCGCACGCCGCGCACGCCGCTGGCATGACCCCGATCGTCTGCGTCGGCGAGGGGCTCGAGATCCGGCAGGCGGGGGAGCACGTCCCCTACACGCTGGCGCAGGTCGACGGGTCGCTGGCCGGATTCTCGGCCGAACAGCTCGCGGGGCTGGTCGTCGCCTACGAGCCGGTGTGGGCGATCGGCACCGGCGAGGTGGCCACGCCCGAGGACGCCCAGGAGGTCTGCGCCGCCATCCGGGAGCGCGTGCGGGACACCCACGGCGACGCCGCGGCCGACGGCGTCCGCATCCTCTACGGCGGTTCGGTCAAGGCGGCCAACGTCGCCGGCATCATGGACAAGGCCGACGTCGACGGCTGCCTGGTGGGCGGCGCCAGCCTCCAGGCGGACGAGTTCGGGGGCATCTGCCGCTTCTACGACATGCCGATCCTCTGATCCGGCACCCGTGACGTAGGCTTTCTCCTCGTGACACTCGTCCTGACCATCCTGCTCATGATCGCCAGCGCTCTGCTCATCGTGCTGGTGCTCCTGCACAAGGGCCGCGGGGGTGGCCTGTCGGACATGTTCGGCGGTGGAATGTCCACCTCACTCGGAGGGTCCTCCGTCGCCGAGCGCAACCTCGACCGGATCACGGTCGGGATCGGGCTGATCTGGTTCGCGTGCGTGGTCGCGCTCGGACTGATCTACGCCTACTGACCGGGGGGTCCGGCTGCTGCCGGTCGTTGTTCCGAAGTCCAACCTCTGCGAAAGGAAGCTCGCGTTGGCAGGTGGAGGAAACGCCATTCGTGGCAGCCGCGTGGGTGCCGGCCCCATGGGCGAGGCGGAGCGCGGTGAGTCCGCTCCGCGGCAGGCGGTCGCCTACTTCTGTGCCCACCGGCACCGGTCGGTGGTCACGTTCGCCGTCGAGGCCCAGGTGCCCGACTCCTGGGACTGCCCCAAGTGCGGGCTTCCCGCGTCGCTCGACGAGGAGAACCCTCCTCCGCCCCCGCGCATCGAGCCCTACAAGACCCATCTGGCCTATGTGAAGGAGCGCCGCTCCGACGCCGAGGCCAAGGACATCCTCGACGAGGCACTGCAGCTGCTGCGCAGCCGCCGCAAGTCGGGCGAGATCATCTTCTAGACCGTCGCGAACGACGGGGTCGCCGGCCTCACGGCAGCAGTGAGGCCGCGGCCTCGTCGGCGTACCAGACCGTCGCCTCGCGTCCCTGGACGCGCGCGGCGGGCAGTCGCAGGTCACGGTCGGGATCGGTGGGAGTCTCCGCCTCGGCGTACGCCTGCGCCATGGCGGCCGACTTGCCCTCGCCGGAGACCACGAACCAGACGCGGCGCGCGGCGTTGAGCACCGGGAGTGTGAGCGTGATCCGCTCCGGTGGAGGCTTGGGCGACCCGGTGACCCCGGCCGTGGGCTCGGTGCTGCGCAGCTGGGGGAAGCCGGGGAAGAGCGACGCGACGTGACCGTCGGGCCCCACCCCGAGCATCACCACGTCCAGCTGGTCGACACCCGCCTCGCGCAGCGTGCGCGCGTACGACGCCGCCCCGGTGTGGACCTCCAGTGCGTCGAGGATCGAGGGCATCTCGTGCACGCGCTCCGCGGGGACGCCGACGACGTCGAGGAAGTCCGCCCGCGCCTCGAGGGCGTTGCGGTCGGGGCTGGTCGGCTCGACGAAGCGCTCGTCGCCCCACCAGACGTGCAGCCGGCTCCAGTCCACGGTGGACGACGGGCCGACCCGGCCGAGCTCACGGTGGATGGCGGCGGCGATGGTCCCACCGGTGAGCGCCACGTGCGGCTCCCGGCCGTCGGCCTGGGCCTCGTCGAGCACGGAGAGCAGGTCGCGCGCCACCCGGGTCGCGAGGTCGTCCGGCTCCGGCTCCACGACGACGACGGTCATGGCGCTCACGCCCGCGATCCGTCACGCCGGTGCAGTGCGACCAGCCGCCGCGCCGTGCGGGCGTAGACGTCGTCCTCGTCGAGGCGGCGCAGCTCCTCGGCGAGCAGGTCGGGCAGGTCTCGTCGCTTGAGCGCGACCGGCCGGTCGGGCTGGCCGGGGGAGGTGAACGTCGCGAGCTTGCCGTCGGTGCGGGTGATCCGGACCGGGCCCTCCTTGGTCTCCATGGTCACCTCGGTGATGCCCGGACCAGCGGAGTTGCGCCGCGTGACGGGGACCCGGAGCCGGTCGCTGAGCCAGGCGACCAGCAGGTCGGCGCTGGGACTGATCCGCTCGGCGACCACCGTGGCGGAGGTGACCTTGGCGGGATGCTGGTCGAGCGCGGCCGCGAGGAGCGCCCGCCACGGAGTGATCCGGGTCCACGCCAGGTCGGTGTTGCCGGGTGCGTAGGCCTGGCACTGCCCGTAGAGCGCCTTCATCTTGCCGCGCGAGACGAACGCCGCGTCGGTGATGCGGCGCTGGGCCAGCCGACCGAGAGGGTCGGCGGCCGGGTCGGGCGGGTGGTCTGCCGGCCACCAGACCGCGACGGGGGAGTCGGGCAGGAGCAGCGGCAGGACGACCGACTCGGGGTGGTGCACGACCGGCCCGGAGAGCCGGATCAGCGCCGTCTCGCCGGTCCAGCCGTTGCCGATGCCGACCTGGGCGTGGACGTGCGCGCTTCCGCGGGCGCTGCCCAGGATCACCCCCAGCACGCGAGCGGGGTGCTCGTGGGAGGCCTGCTGGGCGGCGGTCATGGCGTCGTGGCTGCGGTCGTCGTCGACGACGATGACGACGGTCATCACCATGCCCATGGCGGGGCTGCCGGCATGGATCCGCTGGCGGACGAACTCGCCGGCGATCTCGGCGGCGTTGGTGTCGAGGAGCTCCTTCATCGTCCGGCCCTCCCCACTCCGGCCAGGGTGGCGGCGTACGGCGTCATGGCCGCCTCCACGTGCGCCCGTCGCGAGCCAGCATCTTGTCGGCGGAGGCGGGGCCCCAGGTGCCGGCCGGATACTTCTCCGGGCGTCCCTTGCGGGCCCAGAACTCCAGGATCGGGTCGAGGATCCGCCACGAGAGCTCGACCTCCTCGTGCCGGGGGAAGAGTGGCGGGTCGCCCAGCAGGACGTCGAGGATCAACCGCTCGTAGGCCTCCGGAGAGGCCTCGGTGAACGAGCCGCCGTAGGCGAAGTCCATGGTGACGTCGCGGATCTCCATGGCGGTGCCGGGGACCTTGGACCCGAAGCGCAGCGTCATCCCCTCGTCCGGCTGGACCCGCACCACCAGTGCGTTCTGCGTGAGCTCCTCGGTGCTGGAGGCGGCGAACGGCAGGTGGGGCGCGCGCTTGAAGACCACGGCCACCTCCGTCACCCGGCGGCCGAGTCGCTTGCCGGTGCGCAGGTAGAACGGGACGCCGGCCCAGCGGCGGTTGTCGATCTCCAGTGTGATCGCGGCGTAGGTCTCCGTGGTCGACCGCGCGGAGATCCCCTCCTCGTCGCCGTAGCCGATCACCTCGACCCCGCCGGCCCAGCCGGCGTCGTACTGACCGCGGGCCGTGGTCAGGTCGAGTCGCCGGGGCAGCCGCACGGACGAGAGCACCTTGAGCTTCTCGTGGCGCAGGCTCTCGGCCTCGAACGACGTGGGCTCCTCCATGGCCACCAGGGCCATCAGCTGGAGCAGGTGGTTCTGGATGACGTCACGGGCGGCGCCGACGCCGTCGTAGTAGCCCGCGCGGCCGCCGATGCCGACGTCCTCGGCCATCGTGATCTGCACGTGGTCGACGTACCTCGCGTTCCAGAGGGGCTCGAAGAGCTCGTTGGCGAAGCGCATCGCGAGGATGTTCTGGACGGTCTCCTTGCCGAGGTAGTGGTCGATCCGGAACACCGACCCACTGGCGAACACGCTCGCGAGGATGTCGTTGAGCTCGCGAGCCGACTCGAGGTCGTGCCCGAACGGCTTCTCGACGACCACACGGCGCCAGGCGCCTCCCCGGACGTCGGTGAGGCCGTGCTCCTGCAGCTGCTGGACGACCTCGCCGAAGAACCTCGGGGGGATCGAGAGGTAGAACGCGTGGTTGCCGCCCGTGCCGCGCGAGACGTCGAGCTCCTCGATCGTGCGGCGCAGGTGGTCGAACGCGACGTCGTCGGAGAAGTCGCCGGGCACGAACCGGAACCCCTCGGCCAGCTGGTCCCAGACCTCCTCGCGGAACTCCGTGCGAGCGTGCTGGCGCACGGAGTCGTGGACGATCTGGGCGAAGTCCTGGTCGGCCCAGTCGCGGCGCGCGAAGCCCACGAGCGAGAAGCCGGGAGGCAGCAGGCCACGGTTGGCCAGGTCGTAGATCGCGGGCATCACCTTCTTGCGCGACAGGTCGCCGGTCACGCCGAAGAGCACCATCCCGCACGGGCCCGCGATGCGGGGCAGCCGGCGGTCCTGGGGGTCGCGCAGCGGGTTGCCGACGCCGTGACCCTGTGCCGTGACGCCCGCCCGGTCGGGGCTCACCGTCGGTGCTCCCGGTAGTAGGTGACCAGGGCGCGGGTCGAGGGATCCTGCTCGGCGAGCCGGTCGCGGTCGCCCGCCACGGCGGGCGTGAGCTGCTGGGCGAGCTGCTTGCCGAGCTCGACGCCCCACTGGTCGAAGCTGTCGATGCCCCAGACCACGCCCTGGGTGAACGTCAGGTGCTCGTAGAGCGCGATGAGCTGACCCAGCACCGACGGGGTGAGCGCCGGAGCCATGATCGACGTCGTCGGCCGGTTGCCGGCGAACACCCGCGCGGGAACGATCTCCTCGGCGGTGCCCTCGGCGCGGACCTCGTCGGCGGTCTTGCCGAACGCCAGCGCCTGGGTCTGCGCGAAGAAGTTGGCCAGGAACAGCTCGTGCACGTCGACGTCGCCGTCGCGGAGCGGGTACGGCGGCTGGGCGACCGCGATGAAGTCGGCCGGCACCAGGCGGGTGCCCTGGTGGATGAGCTGGTAGAAGGCGTGCTGGCCGTTGGTGCCGGGCTCCCCCCAGAACACCTCTCCCGTCGAGGTGGTGACGGGGCTGCCGTCCCAGCGCACGCTCTTGCCGTTGGACTCCATGGTGAGCTGCTGGAGATAGGCTGGGAAGCGGTGCAGCAGCTGGGCGTAGGGGAGCACCGCGTGGGTGTCGGCCCCCAGGAAGTTGGAGTACCAGACGTTGAGGAGGCCCATCAGCGCGGGGACGTTGTCCGCCAGCGGCGCGGTGCGGAAGTGCTCGTCAATTGCGTGCATGCCCTCGAGCAGGTCGGCGAAGTGCGTCGGACCGATCGCCACGACGAGGGCGGTGCCGATCGCCGAGTCCACCGAGTAGCGTCCCCCGACCCAGTCCCAGAAGCCGAACGCGTTGTCGGTGTCGATGCCGAACTCGGCCACCTTGTCGAGCGCCGTCGAGACGGCCACGAAGTGCCTGGCCACCGCCGCCTGGCGGGCGTCGTCGCTGTCGTCGACGCTCCCCGCCGCGATCAGCTGCTCCCACAGCCACGCTCGCGCGAGCCGGGCGTTGGTCAGCGTCTCCAGCGTCGTGAACGTCTTGCTGGCGACGACGAACAGCGTGCTGGCGGGGTCCAGCCCGGCGAGCTTCTGCGCCAGGTCTGTGGGGTCGATGTTGCTGACGAACCGGCACTCCAGCCCGTCCGGCACGTAGGGCGCCAGCGCCTCGTAGGCCATCACGGGCCCGAGGTCGGACCCTCCGATGCCGATGTTGACCACGGTGCGGATGCGCTGACCGGTGACGCCCGTCCAGGCCCCGCTCCGCACCTGCTCGGCGAACGAGTAGACCCGCTGGAGCACCTCGTGCACGTCGGGGACGACGTCGTGCCCGTCGACCTCCACCACCGTGCCGAGGGGAGCGCGGAGCGCGGTGTGCAGGACGGCCCGGCCCTCGGTGACGTTGATCCGCTCGCCGGCCAGCATCGCGTCGCGCCGTGCCTCCAGGCCCACCTCCTCGGCGAGCGCGACCAGATCGGTGAGCAGGTCGTCGTCCACCAGGTTCTTGGACAGGTCGACGTGGAGGTCAGCCGCCGTGAACGTGAGCCGCTCGGTGCGGGTGGGGTCGCCGTCGAACCAGCCCCGGAGGTCGGGGGCGAACCCCTCCGCGCGAGCCTGCAGCCGCTTCCATGCGGCGGTGGCGGTCGCGTCGACCGGCTCGGTCACGAACCGGCCTCGGGGGCGGCGGCCTCGAGGCTGCCACGGACGGTGTCGAGCAGCTCGTGCCAGGAGGCGATGAACTTGTCGACGCCCTCGCCGATGAGCACCTCGATCACGTCGTCGTAGTCGATGCCGGCCCGCGCCAGCGCGGCCATGGTCTCGTGGGCGTCTGCGTAGCGGGTGGTCACCTGGTCGCCGTCGACCACGCCGTGGTCCTTGACCGCCTGGAGGGTCTTCTCGGGCATGGTGTTGACCGTGCCCGGAGCCACCAGGTCGACGACGTACATGGTGTCGCGGTAGTCGGGGTTCTTGACGCCGGTCGAGGCCCAGAGGGGTCGCTGGCGCCGAGCACCGTGAGCGGCCAGCGCGTCCCAGCGAGGACCGCTGAAGAACTCCTCGTAGGCCTCGTAGGCCAGCCGTGCGTTGGCGATCCCCGCGCGTCCGAAGAGGTCGTGGTCGGCGCCCGTCTCCTCGAGCCGCTTGTCGATCTCGGTGTCCAGCCGGGAGACGAAGAAGGACGCGACCGAGTGGATCTGGGACAGGTCGTGCCCGGACTGCTGCGCGCGCTCGAGGCCGGTGAGGTAGGCGTCCATGACGCTGCGGTACTGATCGAGCCCGAAGATCAAGGTGACGTTGACGTCGATCCCCTCGCCGAGGCACTCGGTGATCGCCGGCCAGCCGGCCTCCGTGCCCGGGATCTTGATCAAGCAGTTGGGTCGGTCGACGGTCTTCCAGAGCTCGCGGGCCGAGGCGATCGTCGCGTCGGTGTCGTGGGCCAGATCGGGAGCGACCTCGATCGACACCCGGCCATCGACGCCGTCGGTGGCGTCGTAGACGGGGCGGAGCAGGTCGCAGGCGTTGCGGACGTCGGTGGTGGTCAGCTCGAAGACGGTGCGGTCGACGTCGGCACCGGTGGCGGCCAGCTCGCGCACCTGGGCGTCATAGCGCTCCCCGTCGGAGAGCGCCGCGGCGAAGATGGAGGGGTTGGTGGTCACCCCCACCACGCTGTCGTGGGTGACCAGATCGGCGAGCCCCCCGGTCTCGAGGCGTTCGCGGGAGAGGTCGTCGAGCCAGATGGAGACTCCCTCGTCCGCAAGCTGTCGCAGTGCGTCGCTCATGTCCTGCTCCCGTCGTTGGATGATGGACGGCCGGCCGCGGCCGGCCCGGTCAGGCGCCGGCCGCCTTGAGGCTCGCGCGGGCGGCCTTGACCACCGACTCGGTGGTGAGGCCGAACTCCTCGAACAGTGTCTGGTAGTCGGCGGACGCGCCGAAGTGCTCCAGGGACACGCAGCGGCCGACGTCGCCGACGACCTCTCGCCAGCCCTGTGCGATCCCGGCCTCGACGCTGACCCGCGCCCGGACCGAGGGAGGGAGCACCTTGTCGCGGTAGCTGCGGGGCTGGGCGTCGAACCACTCGCGGCAGGGCATGGAGACGACCCGGGCCCCGACTCCCCGTCGCGCCAGGACCGTGCGCGCCTCCACCGCCATCTGGACCTCGGACCCCGTGGCGACCAGCAGCACGTCGGGCTCGCCACCGTCGGCGTCGATCAGCACGTAGCCGCCCTTGGCGGCGCCCCGGGCGGAGGCGAAGCCGTCCTTGCCGTGGGGGAACATCGGGACGTTCTGACGCGTCAGTGCGAGGCCGGCCGGCCGGTCGGTGTGCTCGAGGATCGTGCGCCAGCAGACCGCGGTCTCGGCCGCGTCGGCAGGGCGCACCACATCGAGACCCGGGATCGCGCGCAGGGCCGCGAGGTGCTC
>CAZQCA010000114.1:0-10357 GCA_964591845.1 uncultured Nocardioides sp. | reverse complement strand
GCGGCGAGCCGACCCTGGTGATCGGCCAGTACCTCGACCAGCTCGACGAGATCGGGGCCGACCTCGACGCTCCGGTGATCAAGGGCGAGACCCCCGTCAAGGAGCGGCAGCGGCTCTTCGACGCCTTCCGGGCCGGCGAGATCTCTCTGCTCGTGGTCTCCAAGGTCGCGAACTTCTCCATCGATCTGCCCGAGGCGGCCGTCGCCATCCAGGTGTCGGGGTCGTTCGGCTCGCGACAGGAGGAGGCCCAGCGACTCGGGCGGCTGCTGCGGCCCAAGGCCGACGGCCGCACGGCCCGCTTCTATGCCGTGGTCGCCCGCGACACGGTCGACGCGGAGTTCGCCCAGCACCGCCAGCGCTTCCTGGCCGAGCAGGGCTACGCCTACACGATCACCGATGCCGACGAGCTCCTGGCCTAGCGGCTCGGCGGCGCGACGTAGAGTGCCCGCATGACCGGCATCGGGATCCTCGGCTGGCTCCTTGTGGTGCTGCTCGGCTGGCCGGGTCCGACCGCCTTCGTCGAGTCGGAGGTCGCCACGGCGCCCCCGACGGACCTGGAGATGGCCTCGCGCGGTCCTGTCGCCGACCGGTTCTTCACCACCACGCCCCACGTCTGCGGCGTCGTCGGCGAGGACGTCGCGCCTCGCGACTCCCGTCGCCACTGGGACTGCCTGCGTCTGCGGGCCGAGGCGGGGCGGGCCGGTCAGCTGATGGTCGCGCTCGACCACAGCACGGTCGTCTACTACCGGGTCACGGCCGACGGCGCGCTCGAGATCTACACCGACCGGCTGGACGCGGGCGACATGACGCTCGTCGCCTGCCCCATGCCCCGCCACCTCCGGGCCGGCTGTCCGTGAGGGGCGCCCGCTGGAGCGGCTCCGCCGAGGCGTACGCCGACACGTTCGCGCGCCTGTGCGCCGGCGTGCTCCCCGGCCTGCTGGGGCTGCTCGACGCGCGCGCGGGCGACCTCGTGCTGGACGCGGGAGCCGGCACCGGCAACGTCGGCCGCTCCCTGGCCGACTCCGGCTGCCGGGTGGTGGCGGCCGAGCCCGACCCAGGGATGGTGGGCGTCCTGGCGGGGAGGGGACTCCCGTCGATGCGGGCCTCCCTGCCACGGCTTCCGCTCCGCGACGCCGCCGTCGACCACACGGTGGCGGGTTTCGTGGTCAACCACCTGGCCGATCCTCGAGCCGGGGTGCGTGAGCTGGCCCGGGTCACCCGCCACCGGCTGGCCGCATCCGTCTGGCCAGGCGGCCCCGGCCCGAGGGCCCGCCTGCTCTCCGAGACGTTCGACCGCGCCGGCGTCGCCATCCCGGCGGGCGAGCGACTGCCGCAGGCCCTCGACTTCGAGCGCTCGGCCGCGGGGCTCGCCGCGGTGTTCGACGAGGCCGGGCTGCGCGAGATCGAGGCTCGGGAGGTGAGCTGGACGTGGCGGGTCACGCCGGCGCGGCTGTGGAGCGGGGTGACCGCCGGGATCGGCGTCCACGGACGGGTCTACGGAGCCCAGCCCAGCGACGTCCGCGACTCCCTGGCGGACTCGTTCGCCCGGAGCAGCGAGGCGCTCGCGTCGGGTGGCGAGCTCCGGCTGGCCGAGACTGCGGTCGTCGCCGTGGGCGTCGCCGGTTGACCGGCCTCCTACGCTCGATGCCGTGATCCTCGCCAGCCTCCGCGATCGCGCGGGAGACGCCGTGTTCCGCCTGGTGGCGGGTCCCGAGGGCGAGGCTCAGCGAGCCCGCATCCACGGCACACCCGGTCCCCGATGGTTCGACCGCGACAGCGCGATCGCCCGGGTCCACGGCGACGCGTCGATGTTCGTCGGGGGGCTGCGCGCCGTGCTCCTGCAGACGCTGCACCCGGTGGCGATGACGGCGGTGGCGGAGCACTCGGGCTACCAGGGCGACCTGTGGGGCCGGCTGGCCCGCACCAGCACCTTCCTCGCCACCACGACCTTCGGTCCGGAGGTGCACGCCCAGCGCGCGGTCGACGTGGTGCGCGCGGTCCACCGCCGGGTCAAGGGCACCCTGCCCGACGGGACGCCGTACGCCGCGGACGACCCGCGGCTGCTGCGGTGGGTGCACGTCGCCGAGATCGACAGCTTCCTCCAGGCGCACCAGGTCTATGGGGCGAGGCCGCTCGACGCGGCCGGCCGCGACCGCTACGTGGCCGAGGCCGGCGCCGTCGGGGCGAGGCTCGGTGTCGTCGAGCCGCCCGAGACCGAGGCCGAGCTCCGCGCCGCGCTGGAGGAGTTCCGGCCGGACCTTCGCGCCACGGCGGCCGCCCACGACGCGGTCGCGCACCTCCGGCGCCGGGCGCCGCTGCCGCTCCCCGGCCGGCCGGCGTACGCCGCGCTGTGGCTCGCCGCGACCGACCTGCTGCCGCCCTGGGCGCGCACCGAGCTCGGGCTCACCCATCGCCGGTCCCTGGCCCGCCCGGCCGGGCGGGCAGCGACCCACGCCATCCGCTGGGCGCTGCTCCCCGGCCAGCGACGCACCCGCCGGCTCGAGCCGGTCGCCGGCGACTCGGACGGCTGACCGCGTCGCCCGGCGAGGCTCAGTCGCGCACGACGATCGTCTTGACCACGCGCTGGCGGTTGGGCAGCCAGAGCTTCAGCGACACCGACTCCCTGCCCTCGCGGACGCCGTCGGCCCGGGTGGGGAGCACCAGGTCGACCGTCGTCCGGCCGGACTTGAGCTGGTGGTCGACGAAGGCCTTCATCACGTGCAGGGGCGTGTCCGGCGACGGAGGCTCTCCCGCGTGCCGCTCCAGCCAGCGGCGGGGCACGTCGGAGGCGGCGAGCGGACGCCCCTGGCCGGGCCGCGCCACGACCATGCCGAACAGCCACGAGTCGTAGCCCAGGCCCCGGGAGAGGTGGATCCGCCAGGCGGCGTCCTCGCCCTCGGTGATCGTCCGGTCGACCGGACGCACGGTGATCGTCGGGGTCGGGTCGTCGTCGAGGATCAGCGCGCCCCCGAGGTAGCGGTCGGTCATCACGCCGTACGCCGGCGACGCGAAGACGTCCACGGCCCGACGCGGGAAGTCGTCGAGCTTGTTGGCGGTGTAGGTGATCGTGACGCTGCCGGAGGTCTGGCCGGGCGCCAGGTCGATCGGGAGCCGGAACGGCTTGACCCGCGGGTCGAACGACACCACGCCGGCGGTGAACGACGCCCGGGAGGTGAGGTCCCCGACGATCGTGAACGGCACCTCCGCCTCGACCATCCCGGGACCGTCGCCCTCCTGGATCTTCACCCGCTTCATCTCCACGAGGGGCAGGCGCTTCTCGGGGACCGGCGCCAGCGCGCTCGGCCAGGAGCCGACGTCGAGCAGCCACACCCGTCCGGCGCCGCTGACCGACACCAGGTCGACGGCGGTGATGGCGGTGAGGTCCACTCCCGCCGCGCCCGACGGGTCGACCACCAGCGCCTGGGCCAGGCGCTTGGTCAGGCCGCGGCCCTTCGGCAGCGTCGGCAGCGTCGTCCCGCCCTCGGGGTCCAGCTCCGCCGAGGCACCCGTCGCGTCGGTGACCCGCACCCGCAGCCCGGCGTCGCCGACGACGCGGTCGACGATCGCGCGCAGGGCCAGGCGGCGTCCGGTCAGGTCGAGCGGGTCGTCGAAGAGCAGGCCGCCCGACTGGCCGACGTCGCTCCACGACAGCTCCAGCTCCTGCCGCGACTGGACCAGCTCGCCGGCGTCCGGCCAGTGCGGCGTCAGCCACGACGAGAGGCCCGCCTCGCGACCGCACACCGAGACCGGGGCGCCCGGCTTGACCACGCCGTTGCAGAAGCGGCTCACCGCGCCCACCGGCAGGGTGCGCCCGGTCGCCAGGGCGGGCTTGCGGAGCTCGGCCCCGCCCCCGATCGCGGCGCTGCGGACGTCGGCGTCGCCGACCGAGGTCACGCTCACCGGCGAGCCGTCGTACATCGGGAGGAACTCCTGGGCGTCGTCGGCGAACAGCCGCACGGCTCCGGCCACGTAGGCGATCCCCACCTTCTGCTGCTCCTCGGCGGTGAGGCGGGTCGGGCTGCTGGAGCCGCACACGCCCCTGGTGCCGAACCAGTCGTCCCAGGCGGGCGCCGCCGCGATGCCCGGGGTCCACTCGGTGTTGAAGAAGTTGTGGTTGGCGCCGAGCGCGATCACCGAGCTCTTCAGCGACGTGTCGTCGCGGGCCAGGTCGCGCGCAGAGTCGGTGAAGCGCTGCCCCTGGAGGTCGCTGACGTCGCCGTCGCAGTAGGGCAGCACGGTGACGGTCGGGACGTACGGCGCAGTCTGGGTGCCGAAGTTCGTCGGCGCGAGCAGCACCTGGCCGACCACGCGGTAGGGCGCGCTCAGCGGGATCTGGATCGACGCGCGGTCGACGCCCTCGCCGCCCCTGCTGTGGCCCACGAGCACGACCCGCGACAGGTCCACCTGGTGGTCGACGGCGAGGTCGACCCAGTGGTCGAGGTGCCGCTGCACGATCGCCGCGCGCGCGTCGGCGCCCCCGTCGCGCAGCGCCCAGTCCTGGGCGTTGATGCCGTTGACCCGGATCGAGACCGTGGCATAGCCCTGGCTGGCCAGCACCTGCTGGATGTAGTCGTAGCCGAGCTGGCTCGGGATCTCCTCCCAGCGGCCCCGGCACGGCCAGCGGCCACCGACGTCACCGGTGCCGGGGGCGTAGCACACCTCGTGGCGGCCGTGGAGGAACAGCACGAGCGGCCGGGGCCCGGTGACCGCGTCGGGGGCCGGCTCCACCACGTGCCCCACCATCTCGATCGGCTCGGGCATGCCCGCGAGCTTGACCGGCGTGAGGTCGTAGTCGCTGGTGACCACCGCGAACGGACCCGGTGTCGCGGGGTCGTCGGGAAGCGGCGTGGTGTCGAGGGCCGCGACCGCGCCGCCGGTGGCCGAGGCGCGGTCGTGGCCGGCGACGTCGAGCCGGTCGCCCGACAGGACGACGTCGAGCCGCGCGGGGTCGGGGCGGTCGGCCGAGCGGACGACCAGCGAGAGCGTGCGCCCGTCGCGACCGAGGCTGGGAGCGCCCAGCACCCGCCCGTCGAGGGTGACGACCGGCCGATCGGAGGTCAGCGGCAGCCGCCGCGGGGCGCGCCAGACGAGGCGGTAGGAGTCGGCCGCCACCCGGTCGACCCGCCAGGTGCCCGGTGCCGGACGTGGCGCGGTCGTGACGACCCCGGTGCCGCCCGGGTCCAGCGCACCCGCGGACGACCCGAGCGCCGGGACACCCAGTCCGACGACGGCGCAGACCAGCAGGGACACGACTCGACGGGCTGACATGCGTGCAGCCTGTCAGGTCCGGCGTCCCGGGCCAACACCCCTCGGGAGGTAGCAGCTTCTGGAGTCAGCAGGCTCCGGCGTACGTCGTCTGGTACATCTGCCGGGCGTCGATCGGCAGCGCCCCCGGCCGCTGGAGCGTGTAGTAGCGGACCCAGTCCATCTGCATCCACGACTCGTTCATGTGCACCGCCGGGTCACCGACGATCGTGAACTGCGGACGGAAGGTCGCGCCTGAGAGCGCCTCCGGCCGGGTCTCGGTGCGCATCACCTTGGTGTCGACGAACCACGAGATGTGGTCGGGGGCGACCTCCACCGCATAGGTGTGCCAGGCCCTCGAGCGCAGGTCGCGCGCCCGTGAGAAGCGGAACTCGCGGTCGGCGAGCGTGCGCACCCAGCCCTTAGCGCGGGTGTCGTCCGGCAGGTAGGACGCGAGCGTGATCTCGCTCCCGCGGCAGTGGTCGCCGTCGACCGGCGACAGCTGCCAGGTGAACCGGTAGTGCGCGCCGTCGGTCTTCTTCTCGACCGCCCGGACCCGAGCCTCCCAGCGGCCGTACTGCGCCGCCTGGTCGTCGGGCCACACCAGGATCGATCCGGTGTCGGCACCCATCTTGATCGTCAGCATGCCGTTCTGCTGGCCGATCCGGTGGGGCCGGTCCGTCTGCCACCGGGTGCTGAACGGGTCGACCTCGAACTCGTCGCGCCAGGCCTCGACCCCCCAGCGGAAGACCTTGGCGGCGTTGGTGGGGTGCTGGCAGTAGCCGATGCAGGTGTCGGCGAACGCCGGCTCCACGGCCGGCTCGACCACGGGAGGCGAGGCGGCCGGTGACGAGAGTCCCGCGCTCGCCAGTGCTGCCGAGGTCAGCAGTGCGCCGCCCAGCAGGCTGGCCAGCCGGCTGCGGCGCGGGACCCTCGCCGCCACGTCAGCAGGCTCCGTCGTAGGTCGTCTTGGACATCTGCGGCGCCTTGATCGACTTCGCGTTCTTGCGCTTCAGGTCGTAGAAGCGCACCCAGTCCATCTGCAGCCACGTGTCGTGCATGTCCGTGCCCGGCGCGCCGGTGAGCAGGAACTGCGGCCGGTAGCGGACGCCCGCGAGGGCCGCGGGCCGCCGCTCGGTGTGGATCACCTTGGTGTCGGTGAACCACGAGATGTGGTTGGGCGTGATCTCGACGGCATAGGTGTGCCAGGCGAGGTTGGTGAGCAGCTTCTTGCGCGAGAAGCCGAACTGGTTGTTGTTCAGCGTGCGCACCCAGCCGCGCACCTGGGTGTCGTTCGTCGTGTACGTCGCCAGCGTGACCTCGCTGCCACGGCAGTGGTCGCCGCCGACCGGCTCGAGCATCCAGGTGCCCTGGTACTGCGCACCGTCGTCGTTGGGCCGCTCGTGGATGCGCACCCGCGCCTCCCAGCGGCCGTACTTGGCGGACTGGTCGGTGGCCCAGGTGGTCACGGAGTCGACGCTGTTCTCGGCGCGGATGGTGAGCATGCCGCCCTTCTGACCGATGGCCTTGGGGTGGTCGGACTTCCAGCGCTGGCGGTTGAACTTCCCGACCTCGAACTCGTTCTTCCATGCCTCCAGTCCCCACCGGAACACCTTGGCGGCGTTCGTGGGGTGCCGGCAGTAGCCGGTGCAGACGTAGCCTCCGGAGGCGAGACGGGGGGTGGCGGACGGCACGGCCGTGGGGGCGGCCGTCGTGGGCGTGGAGATGCCGGCTCCGGCGAGGGCGGCGGCGGTCAGGAGAGCGCCGCCGAGCAGGCTCGGGAGGGTCCGTCGGCGAGGGGTGCGGGACAACACTCTCGGGACGCTAGGGCGGGCAGGGCGGGGCTGTACGGGGAATGGCAAAACTCTGTCCGATCGGTTGAATAGGCGTGTGACAGATGCTCTAGACAGCCGATGGCCCTTCCCCATGTCAGTCGCGGGCGATGCGCTCCGCGACCGGCTGAAGGCTGCCTGGGGTGGACGCGACCGTGGCTACCACGACCTGGTCCACCTCACCGAGGTGCTAGGGAGGCTCTCCGAGCTCTCCGAGGCGGGTGTGCGGTTCCCCCCGCTGCCGGTGACGCTGGCCGCGTGGTTCCACGACGCGGTGTACGACGGGGCGGCCGACGACGAGGAGCAGTCCGCCCGCTGGGCGGAGGCGTCCCTCCCCGGGCTGGTGGCCGACGAGGTGGTGGACGAGGTGGCGCGCCTGGTGCGCCTCACCGCGACCCACGACCCGGCGCCGGGGGACGCGGCCGGCGAGGCGCTCACCGACGCGGACCTCGCCATCCTGGCGAGCGACGGCGCGCGCTACGCGGCGTACGTCGAGGGGGTGCGTCGCGAGTACGCCCACGTGTCCGACCGCGACTTCGCCCGCGGGCGGGCGCGGCTGCTCGAGGCGCTCCTGGTGAGGGAGCACCTCTTCTGTACGGCGCATGCCCGAGCGCGCTGGGAGGGCGCGGCGCGGGACAACATCGCCACCGAGCTGGCGAGACTGCATGGGGAAGAAGCGACTCCTTAGGTCATCGACCCGAGGGTCTCGGGGTTGCTGAACCCCGGGAAGATCTTGGTGCGCTTGCCGGACACGTCCGCCGCGTAGCGGCTATGCAGGACCTCCCAGAGCACGCTTCGGTAGTCGTGGTTGAGCGGCACGTCGCCGTCGTTGAGGTTGCCCTGGAGCGGCTGCCAGGACCCGCGCACGTCGCCACCGTTGACCCCGGCACCGAGCAGCAGCATCGCGTTGCCGTAGCCGTGGTCGACGCCGGCCTCGCCGCCGGAGCCGTTCTGCTCGACCCGGCGGCCGAACTCGCTGATGGTCACGACCGTGACGCGGGAGGCGTCCGCGCCGAGGTCGGCGAAGAACGCGACCATCGCATTCGCGAAGTGGTCGAGGTGGTCGTACATCCAGTTGCCGGGCTCGGCCGCGCCGAGCCCCGTGTGCATGTCCCAGTCGCCGTAGTCGATCGCGACCATCCTGGCGCCCACCTTGGCCTTGATCAGGCGGGCCGTGTTGGAGAGCACGCTCTTGAGCGCGCCGTCGGGGTAGCCGCCGTCGTTGAGCGGCAGGTCGACCGCGGGGCCGAGCCGCCCGACCGAGTCGAGAGCCGTCTGGAAGCCACGGTTCATGGCCGTGCCGCTCCCGCCCCAGATCTTGCGGTGGGACTTGGTCAGCTGCGACTTGGACTCGATCCAGGTGCCGAGCGTCGGCAGCACGAAGTTGTCGACCGTGTAGGCGCCCAGCGCGGGGGCGGGCCCGGCCAGGGCGGTCGGGAGCATGCTGTCACCGAGCTGGATCTGCTCCTCGGGCAGCGCGTCGGGGTTGAGGCCGATCACCCGGTTGATCCAGCCCACGCGGGCGCTGGAGCCGGGGTTGGCCTCCTCGACCAGCTCCATGGCGTCGAAGTGGGAGCGGTTGGGCTGCGGGAGGCCGACACCGTGCACGGCGCCGAACTGGTTCGCGTTCCACATCGGCACCAGCGGAGCGAGGGCCGGGTGGAGGCCCCAGCTGCCGTTGCCGCCCACGAGGCGGTCGAGCGGCACGGCCAGGTCGGGCCGCACCGTCTGCAGGAAGGCGAGGTCGTCCTTGGGCACCACGATCGACAGACCGTCGGAGCCGCCGCGCATGGACAGCACCACGACGACGGGACCGTCGGCGACGGCGCCGTAGGAGACCTGTCGGAAGGCGTCGCCGAAGAGGGTTCCGGCGGTGACGGCGCCCGTGCTGGCGGCGACTCCGCCGAGGAAGCGGCGCCGGCTCAGGGTGAAGTCGGGGCAGCCGCAGCGCTGGTTGCCGGCTGCGGTGGACGAGGTGGTCACGGTGTCGGTCATCTCGGCTCCTCAGCGGGTCATGTGGGTCGGGGTGCCGAGCAGGGCGATGAGGATCTGCTCGACGCGACTCTCGTTGAGGTCGGTCGAGGTGACCCGCCGGTTGAGGCCGATGCCGGTCCGGAGCGCGAGGCCGTCCTTGACCCGCGAGCTCGCCGGCTCGCCGAGCAGCTTGACGCTCATGTGGTCCACGACCGCGCCGAAGCCGGCCGGGAGCGGACCGGTCCACGAGGAGATCTTCGGGCGGGTCGACTCGTCGGTGGGCCACCAGCCCGCGCCCAGGCCCAGCTGGACGTCGAGGGAGTCGAGGGCGCGACCGGGGCTGGACCAGGCCACGTTGACCTCGGGGAAGCCGTTGGGAGCCGGCCAGCCGTAGGGGGTCATGCCCTGGCCGTTGACGACCCAGTAGAGCGCGTTGGCGAACGAGCTGTCCTGCGTGGGCTTGCGGGGCTTGATCCGCAGCGCGCGGATCGTGGCCATCGTCTCCTCGAGCGGCATGCGCACCTTCTTGCCGGCCGAGCCCAGGAACTCGGGGTGGCTGACGAGTGCACGCAACGTGGTCTTGATGTCGGTGCCGCTGCGGGTCCAGGCCGAGGCCACCGCCTTGACCAGGCCCTTGGAGGGCGTGTCGCTGACGAACTTCACGCACAGCCGGCGCGCGATCCGGTCGGCGGTCTTGGGGTGGTGGGCCAGGTAGCGGAGGTACTTCTCGGTGGCCTTGCGGCCGTCGGCGCTGCGGTTGGTCGACCGGAAGCCCAGCACCTTGATCGTGCCGGTGTAGTGGGAGTCGGTGTCGTAGTACTTCTTGTAGGTCGGCCACATGTCGACCCGGTAACCGGTGAGCATGCGGCTGGAGTTCTTGACGTCCTTCTCGTCGTAGCCGCCGTCGACGCCGACGGTGTGCAGCTCGAGCAGCTCACGGCCGAGGTTCTCGTTGGGGGCGTACTTCGTGGAGAAGGCGTTGTCGAGGGAGAGGCCCATCGCCGGGTGGGTGATCGCCTTGACCAGCATGTCGTCGAAGCGACCGAGGGCGTGGTCGCGGATCAGCTGGTCGTAGTCGATGCGGCCGACCCAGGAGAGGTCGTCGCCGAGCGGGACGTGGAGGAGGTTGGACCAGAAGTCCACCATCACCTCGTGCACCTGACGGCTGGAGTTGATGCGCCGCATCATCGTCCACCGGGCCAGGTCGTTCATGACCTCCCACCACGGGGCGGTGCCGTTGTCGCTGCGCTCCCAGATCTGCATCGGGGAGTACCACAGGTTGGGGTACCAGTCCTTGACCTTCGCGC
>CAZQCA010000113.1:0-10520 GCA_964591845.1 uncultured Nocardioides sp. | reverse complement strand
CCTCCCAGACCGGGTCGCCCAAGGCGCTGGCGCCCTCGCCCTCGGACCACTGCCATCGCACCTGCGGCTCGCCGGTGGCGGCGTCCAGGACCCGGAGCTCGCTTGCGCCCTGCCCTTCGCTGAACTGCCCGACGACCCACTTGCCGTCGGGGGAGAACCCCTTGAGCGTCGTCACGACCGTCCAGTCGGGCTCGGTCGCGCCGCCCGTGAAGAGGCCGTCGACCGGGAACAGGTCCTCCTTGAGGCCGACGTTGCCGAGGTAGCGGTCCCCGCTCGCGGCCCGGAACATGTCGGTGGTCGCGAGGCGGGTGGCCCCGTCGGCGTCGACCTCGAACGCACGCGCGCGCCGGCCGACGTCGTTGACCCACACGCGGCAGTCGCCGTCGCAGGGCGCGCTGCCCTCGACGGCGGCGATCTGCGGTGACCGGGCGGGCGTCGACGGCAGCAGCCGCGTCGACCGGCCGCCGTCCAGGAGCAGCACCGGGGTGCCGTCCGTCCGCACGTACGCCGCCACGGAGCCGTCGGCCGAGACCACCGGGCTGCCCGTCGTGGCGTCGGAGCCGACCAGGTCGCCGTCCTCGGTGGCGACCGTGAGCGTCGACGTCCCCTGGTCGTCGATGCTGACCACCAGCAGGCTGCCGTCGAAGGCGGTCACCGAGGAGAGGAAGGGATCGTCGGCCGGCGTCGGCAGCGTCACCAGTGAGCCGTCGGCCAGGTGGACCGTGCCGCCGTCGACCCAGCCCACCCCCGGCGCCTCACCCGTCGGCAGGCCGGTGATCGAGAGCGTCTGCGGTTCCGACACGGGCTGGAGCGGCTGTGGCTCGCGGGGCCCGTCGGAGCGGCTCCCCAGGTTGCCGGAGAGCGTCGCCGCCGGGATCACGATCGCGGCCACGGCGGCGGCGACGCCGCCGACCACGGCGATCCGGCGCCGGCGCTGGATGCCGCGCGCCCGGCCGGCGATCTGGTCGAACGTGAGCGGCGCCTCGGTCATCCCGTCCACCTGCCCACGCAGCGCGCGAGCGAGGACGTCGTCCTCGTGCGGCGTGATGCTGTTCATCGGTTCTCCTCCTGGGAGTGGCGGGGGTGCAACGACTCGGGGGCGCGGGCGCGCAGGGAGGCCAGCGCCCGGCTCGCCTGCGACTTGACGGTGCCGACCGAGCAGCCGAGGGCGTCGGCGATCTCCGCCTCGCTCAGCTGCTCGTAGTAGCGCAGGACGATCACCGCGCGCTGCCGCCTCGGGAGGGTCTGCACGAAGCTCCACAACCGGGCCGCCTCGCCGTCGTCGTACCGGTCGGAGACTCCGTGCCGGCTCTCCGGGATCTCGCCGGTCACGACCTCGCGCCGCTTGAAGGGGCGACGCCACACCGAGTTGTTCTCGTTGACCATGATCCGCCGCAGATAGGCGTCCACCGAGTCGCGTTGCTGGACCTTGTCCCACGCGAGGTAGAGCTTGGCGAGGGAGTTCTGGAGCAGGTCCTCGGCGTCGGCGCGGTCGCCGGTGAGCAGGTACGCCGTGCGCAGCAGCGCCGGCTGCCGCGCCTGGAGGAACTCCGTGAAGTCGTCGTCCCTGCTGCGTGACACCATGAGGGCGGCTCCCGTGTCGGCCGTCGTGTGCATCGTCTCTCCCATCCTGACGCCTGGATGACGCGGACGGGCGCAGCGAGGTTGCAGTTTTCCCGCACGCACGCACGGCCGGGCCCGCCCGTGGTTGCCAACGGGGCCGTCGCTTGCCACGCTTCGTCCGTCGCCGCGCCGCGGCCGCCCTACCGACAAGGAGCCAGCACATGCACGAGGTCCAGGGCGTAGTCGCCCATGGCGTGGGTCAGCCCGTCACGCTCGAGACGATCCACGTGCCCGACCCCGGGCCGGGTGAGGCACTGGTCGCGGTCCAGGCCTGCGGCGTCTGCCACACCGACCTCCACTACCGCGAGGGCGGCATCAACGACGACTTCCCGTTCCTGCTGGGCCACGAGGCCTCGGGGGTCGTCGAGTCGGTGGGCGAAGGCGTGACCAACGTGGCCCCGGGCGACTTCGTGATCCTCAACTGGCGTGCGGTGTGCGGCAACTGCCGGGCGTGCCTGCGCGGCGAGCCGTGGTACTGCTTCGCCACCCACAACGCGACGCAGAGGATGACGCTCGCCGACGGCACCGAGCTCGCGCCGGCGCTCGGCATCGGCGCCTTCGCGGAGAAGACGCTGGTGGCGGCCGGCCAGTGCACCAAGGTCGACGCCGCGGCCCGCCCGGCCGCCGTCGGGCTGCTGGGCTGCGGCGTGATGGCGGGCCTGGGCGCGGCGATCAACACCGGCAACGTCGGGCGTGGCATGTCGGTGGCGGTGATCGGCTGCGGCGGCGTCGGCATGGCCGCGATCGCGGGCTCCGCGCTCGCCGGTGCCGGCCGGATCATCGGCGTCGACATCGACGACCGCAAGCTCGAGTGGGCGAGCCGGATGGGCGCCACCGACACGGTCAACAGCAGCGGCACCGACCCCGTTGAGGCCATCCAGGCACTGACCGGCGGCCACGGCGCCGACGTCGTCATCGACGCCGTGGGAAGGCCGGAGACCTGGAAGCAGGCGTTCTACGCCCGTGACCTGGCCGGCACGGTCGTCCTGGTCGGCGTACCGACCCCCGCCATGCGCATCCCCGACATCCCGCTCCTCGACGTCTTCGGACGCGGCGGCGCCCTCAAGTCGAGCTGGTACGGCGACTGCCTGCCCTCGCGCGACTTCCCGATGCTGATCGACCTCTACCTGCAGGGCCGGCTCGACCTCGACGCCTTCGTGTCGGAGGAGATCGGGCTCGGCGACGTGGAGGCGGCGTTCGAGAAGATGCACCGCGGCGAGGTGCTCCGGTCGGTCGTGATCCTCTAGCGTCCGGGCCCAGCGGCCTGCGGGATCCGGGCGGCGATGCCCGCGATGAAGGTGTCGAGTCCGAAGCCGAAGCGGTCGTCACCGTCGCCACCCACGAGCTCGTCGACGTGGCCCGTGATCGCCGGGTAGCGGTCGCGCGGCAGGGCCCGCATCTGCTCCGCGAAGGACGAGAAGTACTCCAGGCCGACCTGCTCGGGCGCGCGGCCCGAGCCGTCGTCGAAGATCTGCCCCATCAGGTAGCCCTCGTAGGCGTCGGCGGCGACGTAGAGCGCGCCGACGTCCATCGCCCAGGCCGCCACCTGGGGTGGCACCCCGCCGGCGATCATGCACCCCAGCAGTCGCTCGGCGATCTCGAGGAAGCGCTCGCCCTGCGGCACGGTCCCGAACGTCAGGCGTGCCACGTCGCGATGCCGGGCGAAGACGTCGCGGGTGGCCAGCAGGTGCGTCCGGACGACCTGCTGCCAGTCGTCGCCGGCGGGCAGCGGGATCTCCTCGAGCACGCGGGTGACGACCGCCGCGAGCAGCGCGTCCTTGTTGGGGAAGTAGGCGTAGAGGCTCGCCGGACCGGTGTCGAACTCCGCCGCCACCCGGCGCATGGTCACCGAGTCGACGCCCTCGGTGTCGACCAGGCGGATCGCCACGTCGACGATCGCCTCGGCGCCGAGCGCAGGTCGCCGCCTGCGGGTCGCGACCACGGCGCGGCGCTGCATCGGGCTGGGGCGTGCCATGGGCTCAGTGTAGGGCGCCCGACCCGCGGAACTTGACACGAACGATGTTCGCGCGTAGAACAGTGTTCGTCAACGAACGCTGTTCGCATCGAAGGACCCCTGATGACCGCCACCACCGTTCCCGCCACCGGCTACGCCTTGCGCTGGCCGGCGCTCTTCGTGGTCCTCGCCGCCGAGGTGATGGACCTGCTCGACGCCCTGGTGACCTCGGTCGCCGGCCCCACGATCGTGCGCGACCTCGGGGGCGGCGAGACGCTGATCCAGTGGCTCGCGGCGGCGTACACCCTCGCCATGGCCTCCGGACTGCTGATCGGAGGCCGGCTGGGAGACATCTACGGCCGGCGACGGGTCTTCCTGGTCGGCATGGCCGGCTTCACGCTGATGTCGCTCGCCTGCGCGCTGGCCCAGGACCCGGGCACGCTGATCGCCTTCCGGGTGCTGCAGGGCGGCATCGGCGCGGTGATGCTGCCGCAGGGCCTCGGGCTGATCAAGGAGATGTTCCCTCCCGACGAGATGGGCAGGGCCTTCGGCGCGTTCGGGCCGATCATGGGGCTCTCGGCGGTCGGCGGGCCGATCCTGGCCGGCTTCCTGGTGGACGCCGACGTCTTCGGGTGGTCGTGGCGCACGATCTTCGCGATCAACCTGCCGATCGGGCTGGCCGCGCTGGTCGCCGGCCGGCTCCTGCTGCCGGCCTCGCGACCGGACCGCGGCCTCCACGTCGAGCTGACCTCGGCGATGGTGGCCTCGGCGTCGATGTTCCTGCTCGTCTATCCGCTCATCCAGGGTCAGGAGCTGGGCTGGCCGGCCTGGGTCTTCGTGATGATGCTGCTCGGGCTGGGTGGCTTCGGAGTCCTGGCGGTCGTCGAGCGGGCACGGGACCGGGCCGGCAAGGTCACCCTGATCACGCCGTCGCTGTTCACCAACCGCGCGTTCACCAGCGGCATGCTCGGGGGGCTGGTGCTCTTCGCCGGGCTGATCGGCCTGTCGATCGTGCTCACGCTGTTCGTCCAGCTGGGGATGGGCTACTCGCCGCTCCACGCGGGTCTCGCGAGCGTCGGGCAGGCCGCCGGGATGGTCGTCGGCTTCATCGCCTCGCAGCCGTTGATGGAGCGCCTCGGCGGACGCCGGGTCATGCACCTCGGTGAGGTCGTGGCGGCCGCCGGCTTCGTCGGGTTCCTGGCCACGGTCGCCCTCGCCGGCGACGGGGTATCCGGCTGGGACCTCCAGCCGGCGCTCGCCGTCAGCGGCGTGGGCCTCGGGCTGACGATGGCGCCCTTCTTCGACCTGGTGCTCGCCGGGGTCGAGGAGCACGAGTCCGGATCGGCCTCGGGCGTGCTCAGCTCGGTCCAGCAGCTCGGGGGAGCGGTCGGCATCGCCTGCCTCGGGACGCTGTTCTTCCACGTGCTCGGCTCCACCGCCGCGACCAGCCGGATCGAGGCGTTCCGCTCCGCCACGGTCACCGCGACCTGGCTGGCCGTGGGACTGATGGCCCTGGCCTTCGCCCTCACGTTCCTGCTGCCGGAGCGGGCGCGCGAAGGAGCGCCGACGCACTGAGCCGGCGTACGGCGGTACCAGGGGGCGTGACACGATGCCGGCCATGGCCTCACGGATCGACCGGACCGTCACCTCGGGCACGTTCAGTCTCGACGGCGAGACCTTCGACGTCGACAACAACGTCTGGGTGGTGGGTGACGACCACGAGTGCGTCGTGATCGACGCGCCGCACGACGTCGACGCGATCCTGGCGCTCGTGGGGGAGCGCCGCCTCAAGGCGATCGTGTGCACCCACGCCCACGACGACCACGTGCGGGTCGCGCCCGAGCTGCGGGAGCGCGCGGGCGCCCCGATCCTGCTGCATCCCGACGACCGGCCGCTCTGGGAGCTCGCCCATCCCGACCTGCTGTGGGACGTCGACCTGTCCGACGGCCGGCTGATCGAGGTCGGGGGGACCTCGCTCGAGGTGCTGCACACTCCCGGCCACGCCCCGGGCGCCGTCTGTCTCCACGTCCCCGACCACGGCTGCGTCTTCACCGGCGACACGCTCTTCCAGGGGGGTCCCGGCGCCACCGGACGCTCGTTCAGCGACCGGCCGACGATCGAGGCCTCCATCCGGTCCCGGCTGTTCGCCCTGCCCGACGAGACGGTCGTGCACACCGGTCACGGCGAGGACACCACCATCGGCGCCGAGCGCGCGCTGCTGGGCGACTGACCACCTCCGTCCGGGATCAGCGCGTCTGCAGCATGAAGGGCGACGCGAGCGAGTCGGCCCGCACCGGCGCGACGGCGTACTCCATGGAGCCGTCGACCCCGAGTCGGACGATCGCCCAGCGGTCGCGCTGGAACGTGCGCACGAGCACGTGGGAGTCGTCCTCCCAGACCTGGTCGAAGTACGTCGCGGAGCGGCGGTTGCCGGTCCACGAGTAGACCGGGCTGCCGTCGGCGGCGGACAGGACCGCGAGCGTGGTGGGTCCGAAGCCGTCCAGATAGGCGGGCAGACCCAGCAGGTGCTCGCGGTCGGGTGAGATCGCGTCGAGCGTGTGGTCGCACGTCGACCAGCGCACCTTGCCGAACAGGACGCCGAGGTCGCTGCAGCTGCCGGCCGGATCCTCGTCGACGGAGGTCATCCCGCCGACGAGGCGGCCCCGGGAGGTCGTCGCCGCGAGCAGCTTCGGCAGCCGGTCGACGATGCCGTGCGAGGTGGTCACGTGGACGGCCCCGCCGCTGCCGTTGACGACCACGGTGCAGCCGCCGTCGCTGGTGCGGCCCTCCTTGCAGTCCTCGCTCGTGACGCCGACGGTGCGGAATGCGCCGCGGCCGGTCGGCACCGAGGGCATCGTGAGCACGTCGCCCGTGCGCCCGTGTGCGGTGCGGACGACGCCGTCCGGCGCGGTCCACGCCACGACGTTGCCGCCGGGGGAGACGGCGATCCCGCCCTGGGCGGGCCACGGGTCGCCGTGGTCTCCGGCGGCCGTGAGCAGGAACACGAGCTCCTCGCCGTTGTCGGGGTCGACCATGTCGACCACCCAGCCGTCGCCCAGCGGTGCGAACTCGTTGAGGGAGTACGCCGGCAGCGCGACGGTGTCTCCGTCGAGGGCGTGGAGGGTGCCGCCCACCTGGCGGGTGCCCTCGAACGCGAGCTCGGCCCAGGCCAGGCCGGGCTCCGCGCCGGTCGGCAGGCGGCGTACGTCGAGAACGGCCTGGGTCGGCGGCTCGGGGCTCGGCGACGTCGTCGTGGAGGGCGACGGCGAGTCCGAGGGGCTCGCCGACGAGGACGCGGGCGCCGACGGGGACGGCTCGTCGCCCGGCTGCCGGGTGCCGCAGGCGCCGAGCGCCGCGGCGGTCAGGCAGAGGGTGGCGGCGGTGATCGTCAGCCGGCCGGCGAGATGGTCGTTCATGGTGTCCCCCGTGGTGTCTGTGGTCTGCGCAGTGGAGACGCGAGCGGGCGCGGGAAGGTTGCCTGGGCGCCCGCCCGGATCAGTGTGGCCCTCAGAACGGCTGGACCAGCAGCGCCGTGCCGTGGCCGGCGACCCGGGTGAGCACCAGCGTCGCCTCGTCGTCGCCGGCGAGGTGGAGGCGTCGGCGCAGGGCGGCGGGGTCGACGTCCACACCGCGCTTCTTGATGGTGAGGGTGCCGATGCCGCGCTGCCTCAGGGCGAGCCGCAGCTGCTTCTCGCGGAACGGCAGCGTCTCCACCACGCGGTAGCTGCGGGCGAACGGCGTGTGGAAGGAGGCGTCGGAGGTGACGTAGGCGATGTGCTCGTCGACCAGGCCGCCGTCGACGCCGGCAGCCACGGCCGTCACCAGGCCGGCCCGGATCACCGCCCCGTCGGGCTCGTAGAGGAACTGCCCGAGCACGCGCACCGGCCGCGGCTGCCCGTCGTAGGGGTCGTCCTCCTCGGTCAGCGTGGCGAGGCCGCTGCGCGCGAGCACGGTCGCGCGGCGCCGCGCGGTCGCGAGGTACGGCGACCACAGCGCGGCCTCCTTGACCTCGCCGAGCTCGCTCACCCACTCCGCCTCCACCCCGTCGGGGACCTGCTCGTGGGGCAGGCCGGGCGCCGCCTTGACCACGGCCCGGCCCCCGAGCAGCCCCTCGACCCAGGTCCACGGCGGCGACCAGTCGGCGGTGTCGAACGTGCGTCCTCGGGCCGTGCGGCGAGCGGGATCGGCGAACGCGACGCCGAAGCCCGCGAGGTCGATCGCGGTGGCGTCGGCCACCGCCACGGCCCCGGGCAGGCCGAGCGCCGCGAGGTTGGCCTCGGCGACGGCCGCCCGGACCGGGTCGAGCTCCACGCCAGCGGCGGTCAGGCCGGCGCGTGCGAAGGCCATCAGGTCACTCCCGAGGCCGCAGCCCAGGTCGACGACGGAGCCGGGCTCCGCGGCGGCCACGCGCGCGGCCCGGTGATCGGCCACCCGTCGCCGGGTGGCCTGCTCGAGGGAGTCGGGGGTGAAGTAGAGGCGCAGTGCCTCCTCGCCGAGCTTCGGCACCGCCTTGACCCGGAGCTCCACCTGCGTCATCGCCGCGGCCGTGCGATCGGCGTCCGACTCGCGCTTGCGCAGCCGGGCCGTGGCGCGCACGGAGTCACCGTCGGCGTCGGCGTAGGCCTGGGCCGCCGTCAGCAGGAGCTGCTGACCCTCGCCGGTCAGCAGCCAGCGGAACGTCTCCAGGTCCACGGCGCCATCCTTGCGCACCGCCGGCGGTCGGGGTGGAGGATGGGGCATGGTCGGCTCGAGGGGACGCACGCTGGTGCTGGTGCGGCACGCCAAGTCGGACTGGTCGGGCTCCCCTCCGGACCGGGAGCGGCCGGTCGGCGGGCGGGGCCGGCGGCAGGCGCCCGAGTCGGGTCGCTGGCTGGCCGCGCACCTGCCGGAGATCGACCTCGCGGTCGTCTCGCCGGCGCAGCGGGCGCGGACGACGTGGGAGCTGATGAGCGCCGAGCTGCCGAGCCCGCCGCCGGTGCGCGTCGACGAGGACGTCTACTCGTTCGGGGCCGGCCCACTGCTGGCCGTCGTACGCCGACTGCCCGGCGACCTCGCGACCGTGGCCCTGGTGGGCCACAACCCCGGCCTGGAGGTGCTCGCCGAGGAGCTCACCGGGGAGTGGACCCCGATGCCGACCTCCTCGCTCGCGGTCGTCGAGATCGCAGGCCCCTGGGCCGACGCCGGCGACGGCACCGCCCGCCTGCTCGCCTCCGGCCGCCCCCCGGCCTCTCCACAGATTTCGGGATAGTCCAGTGCGTTTCCGTTGCAGAAACGCGCTATCCACAACCGAAACACACCGGACTATCCGGTCACCGGCCACTCGGGGAGCCCCCGCTGGCACTCCCTCAGGGTGAGTGCTAACGTCTGAGCTGGCACTCTCGCCCTGAGGGTGCCAGCGCTTGCGAGTCGGTGCGACCCCCGCGACGGCGTGCCTCCCCGCAAGCCCAGACGTGCAAGAAGACCGGCCGGGCCGCCCGAGGGCGACCACCCGGTGACACCTAGTGGAGAAAGTGGAGGTTGGTCGTGTCGATCAACATCAAGCCCCTCGAGGACCGCATCGTCGTCAAGCCGCTCGACGCCGAGCAGACCACCGCCTCGGGCCTGGTCATCCCCGACACCGCCAAGGAGAAGCCGCAGGAGGGCGAGGTCCTGGCGATCGGCCCCGGTCGCGTCGACGACAACGGCAACCGCGTCCCCCTCGACGTGGCCATCGGCGACAAGGTCATCTACAGCAAGTACGGCGGCACCGAGGTCAAGTACTCCGGCGAGGAGCTGCTGATCCTCTCCGCTCGCGACGTCCTCGCTGTCGTCGGCTGACGCCCTGGCATCCCGCCTGGCGGCGTTGTCGTCGGTCGCGGTGCCTCTAAGCACCGCTCCCTCCTCCGCCTTGCCAGGCGGGCGCCAGAGCGCCATCCGATCGACAGCCACGCATTGGGAGAGAAGACACATGCCGAAGATCCTGGAGTTCGACGAGCAGGCACGCCGGTCGCTCGAGCGGGGCGTCGACGCCCTCGCCAACGCGGTCAAGGTGACGCTGGGCCCCAAGGGCCGCTACGTCGTCCTGGACAAGAAGTGGGGCGCCCCGACCATCACCAACGACGGCGTCACGGTGGCCCGCGACGTGGAGCTCGACGACCCGTTCGAGAACCTCGGTGCCCAGCTCACCAAGGAGGTCGCGACCAAGACCAACGACGTCGCCGGTGACGGCACCACCACGGCCACCGTGCTGGCCCAGGCCATGGTCCACGAGGGTCTCCGGGCCGTCACGGCGGGCGCCAACCCGATGGGGCTCAAGCGCGGCATGGACGCCGCCGCAGAGGCCGTGAGCGATGCGCTGCGCGAGGCGGCGCGCGAGGTCGAGACCCGCGAGGACATGGCCTCGGTGGCCACGATCTCCTCGCGCGACGAGCACATCGGCGCGCTGCTCGCCGAGGCCTTCGACAAGGTCGGCAAGGACGGCGTGATCACCGTCGAGGAGTCCAACACCATGGGCACCGAGCTGGAGTTCACCGAGGGCATGCAGTTCGACAAGGGCTACATCTCGGCCTACTTCGTGAGCGACCCCGAGAGCATGGAGGCCGTCCTCGACGACCCCTACATCCTGCTCCACCAGGGGAAGATCTCCTCGGTCGCCGAGCTGCTGCCGCTGCTCGAGAAGGTCATCGCGACCGGCAAGCCGCTCTTCATCCTCGCCGAGGACGTCGAGGGCGAGGCGCTGTCCACCCTGGTCGTCAACAAGATCCGCGGCACGTTCAACGCGGTCGCGGTCAAGAGCCCGGCCTTCGGTGACCGCCGCAAGGCGATGATGCAGGACATCGCGACGCTGACCGGCGGTCAGGTCGTCGCCCCCGAGGTCGGCCTCAAGCTCGACCAGGTCGGTCTCGAGGTGCTCGGCACCGCCCGGCGCGTGGTCGTCACCAAGGACAACACGACGATCGTCGAC
>CAZQCA010000112.1:0-10617 GCA_964591845.1 uncultured Nocardioides sp. | reverse complement strand
TCGCGACTCACCAGCGACGTATCACCTGGGACCTATGTCGTGAACCTAGACACCTACGGGCGCGCAGACGGACCCCGGCTGACCTGCAGGTTTGCCGGGGTCCCTCCCGTTTCAGGGGGTGGGGATTAGATTGACTCGACATTTACTCGTCATTTTGCCCGACTCCTGCGGCGGTGGAAACGGGCTGGTTCGGGTTACCCCGGACTGCTGCGGATCGTCTGGGACGCCGGGGATCTGGTGACCGCGCAGGGCTTGACCAGGCGCAGCAGGCGGCGCATCGTCGAAGGGTCGAAGCTCCCGTTCGACAACGTCTCTAGCCTTTTCAGTGGCCGCGGCCAGTCCTTGAATGCAGCCGGCACGGTGGTGCCGAATCGGCACCACCGGCGTGACCTGCGCCGATGTGCGCATCGGCCTCAATGCGAGGTCGCGCCGTGTGCTCGGCCCGTCCGGGGCGGTTGCACATGAACCGGACCAACGGCCAACCAGACGACACCTCGGCGCCCAGGCCGCGCGGCGACAGTCACCGGGCCACCCATAGGAGTGGAAACGCGCATCACCGTCGGGCTGCCGATCGTGACCTGAGCGGACGCCGGTGGGTCGTCGTCGTGTCGGGCCGCAGCCAACGCCACTCGATAGGCGGCCTGCAGGGCCCAGAACTGTTCGGTCGCGTCCGGTTCGACATTGAGATCGGGGTGCAGATGACGCGCTCGACGGCGGTAGGCCCGCGCCACCTGGGCTGCGTCCGCGCTGGCTGCGACACCGATGAGTTCGCGGGCCTGATGCACCGAGAGCTCGCCCAACTCCGGACGAGACGCTGAAGTCTCCACAAGCCTCACCTCCCCGGGGAGAAGCGCGCCGAGAATCCTCGTTTAGTAGATCTTGCGTGACCCATCCATGGTTGCCGCACGGGTCACAGCCTGACGACCCGCTGAGCGATGGTGCGGCGTACCCGGGCCGGTAGCCCGATGACCAGGCCCTGGTCCGCTCGACGGTGGGTGCTGTGCCGACGTTATGCCGCGCCGGATGAGGGCGGTTGCGGCGGTGCGCCTGCGTCGCCGGCGGTGATCGGCATAGCTTCCCAGGCCGCGGCAAGGTCGGCCGTACGCAGGTCGCGGGTGTCGCCGGGCTCGAGGTGGTCCAGGCCGCATTCGGTCCAGAAGTCCTCGTGCTGCTCGCAGTCCAAGACGGCGGCGACGTGGCCGCGGACAGGGGCGCGACGGTGGTCGGCGGTGACCTGGATGAATCGGTGCCCGGAGTCCTGAGCCCGCCACGCACGAACGTGAGGTCGGGTCAGGATCGCTGCCCAGGCGACTATCTCGGAGGGGTTGTCCACGGTCGCGGTGACGTCACCGCAGATGTCGAGCTCGCGGCTGATGCGCAGCAAGATAGCGAGCTCGCGGGCCTCCCGCGAGGGGTACATGAATTGCTCCGTCAGGTGAGTTCGTCGGTGGTGGGTGTGCGGCCGGGACGGGCGGCAGCGTGTGCGCACCGTCCCGGCCGCGTTTGCTGGGAACGACGAGCCACGAGCCCGCGCATCAGCTGCGCCTGCTTCGAGGGTTCGACGTCGGTGCGTGTGGGCACGACGCGCGGTGACCCTCCCAACGTGGCTCGTGGCTCGCCGTCCGTCTGTGAGGAACTGGTTGGACGGCTGGGTTGCCGGTGAGCTCTTTCACCTCCTCTGCGCTCGTTCTGACTCCTGCTGGACTTGGCTGTGTGCTGGATCGGGATCTCACGATGACGACCGCGTTTTGGGTATCGGAAGTGCACCGGCCAAGATGTGTCGCCCATGACGGTGACCGCGCGTGTGGCACGCGGCGTTGAGGCGACACCGGCGCGCGACCCCGGCCCCAGTCCTGGCGCAGGCGCTCACGTGGTCCTCGCGGGCATCGAGGCGCCGCGCGTGGTCCTAGGTCGCTGGCTATCGCTCAGCGCCGCGGCGATCGATGCCCAGCGGGTTTCACGCTTCGATCGCCTGCGTCTCGGTGCTGCCCTGCACGGCTTCCTGGTCGCTCCCGATCTCGATCCGACGAGGCTTGGCCTTCTCAGCGACCGGCACTACCAATCGAAGCACCCCGGCGTCGTACGACGCTTCGATGCGGTCCAGGTCGAGATTGTCGCCCAGCACGAGCTGCCGGCTGAACGCGCCTCGAGGACGCTCGCTGGCCAGCATCTCCCAGTCGCCGTTGCGAGCGACCCTCTCGGCGCGGACGGTGAGCACGTTCCGCTCGACATCCAGGTCGATGGTGTCTTTGGAGATGCCAGGCAGGTCGAACTCGATCACGAACCGGTCGCCCTCGCGCCAGGCGTCCATCGGCATCACCGCAGGACGGCTCGTGGTGCCGAGCATCTGCTGGGCCAGGCGGTCGAAGTCACGGAACGGGTCGGCGGTGCGCAGCAACATGGAGTCCTCCTGGTTCTGGTTCGAGTGAGCCGAAGGCCCACAACCTGTATCAACAGTTATAGGTTTCTTTTAGTTCAGAGATCAGGTAATGTCAAGCCCTGAAGGCTGAGATTCGGTCGAGGAGGCAGCGTGGTGGCACGTAACCAGGGCGTGTTCGCCATCTCGGTGGCTGCCCGGATGGCCTCGATGGAGATCCAGAACCTGAGGGTCTACGAGCGCCGCGGCCTGGTCGACCCGGACCGCACGCCGGGTGGTACTCGCCTCTACAGCGAGGCCGACGTGGCTCGGCTCGTGCGCATCGGCCAGTTGCTGGCCGACGGACTCAACCTCGCCGGGGTCGCCCGGGTCATCGAGCTCGAGACACTGGTCGCCCGGTTGCGCGCCGACAACAACCGACTACGAGCCAAGCACGCCCAGTGAGGTTACCGCCGCCGGCTGCGCCAAGTCGTGCCGGCGCTCGATCTCCAGGCCGCCTGATCATTCGCTAGGCCCTCAGGTCAGCGACGGTGCGTGTCGGCTCCGGCTCAGCCGATCCCCTCGGGATGACGCGGGAGGACGTCCTTCCAAACGGCCCGGCCCCGGGGCCAACAGCGCCCGACCATCGGCTGCTTGCGGGCTTCGATCCGCGATCCGTCGACGCTGCGGGCGACCATTGGCGGCCCTCAGTACTGCCAGAGACCCCAAGCCAGATCCCTGAACCTGACCTCAATCCCAAGGCCACCATCTGTTCCCCACCCCACCCAAACGAACGCGTTGATCCCGCCCGCGCCGCACTCAACCTCTGATTAACGTCACACGTATGGCAGATCGAGGAGCCGACCGCGATGGAGGTGCCGACTGTGCACCTGAACGGCATGCCCCAGCGTCGTGAGACCTGCAAGCAGTGCGGCAAACCGCTCCGCGTGACGAGCGGGCGTGGTCGTCCTCGTGTGTACTGCAGCCCCGCGTGCCGGAACGTCGCCTACGAGCGGCGACGGGACGCAGGCCCGGCTCCGTTGAGCACGGTCCCACCGGCGACAGGTACGGCACCGGACCGTCCGAAGGGTCGGCGTGAGCCGATGACGATGGACGAGCTGATGCGGCTCATTAAGCTGAGTGCTGCGCGCGACGACGCCCAGATGATTGTCGACCGACTGCTGGACTCTCCCGAGGCGACCCACGCCCTGATGAATGAGTTCACGATGCGTCTGGCCACCGGCCAGGTGCTCGAGGACATGCGCTATCAACCAGCGGTCAACAGCCTGGTCGCGGCGTACGGGATGATCGGTCGCCTCACCGGCGGCGATTTCACTCTTCCGGCGGTAGCAACGTAACGGGCGACCGGGCAGTCAGGGTGCGAGTTCCGGCCCGTCGTCCGACCGACCGGGGGCCTCAGGGACTCGAGGATCTGCGCAGTGCGAGGGTCGACCCGCTTGCGTGGCTGGACGTAGTGCGCGCGCGTCACGGCGGGCGACGAGTGGCCGAGCAGCTCGGCCGCCAGGTCCGTGCCCGCGGCACCGTCCAGGGTGGTTGCCACGGTCTTGCGGAGGGTGTGGGGGACCACCTGTGCGAGGTCGATCCCGGCCGGCAACAGGTCGGCGTTGGCGTCTCGAATCGATCGCCACAGACGGCGCACGTTAGCCGGACTCAGGGGCGTTCCTGCCTTGGTGTGGAACAGGGTCTGCTCAGGCGCCATCTCGCCGGCGCTGGCCAGGCGCCCGCGGAGAGCATCGGCGGTGAAGCTGGGGACGGTCACGGTCCGCCAGTATCGGGAGTGCTTGGGGTGAGCTTGACGAAGGAATCCTCGGCCGCGGATGTAGACGACGGTGCCGGTGATCGTGACCGTGGGAGGCTCGACGTCGAGGTCGACGTCCCCGCGTCGAATGGCGAGCGCCTCACCGAGTCGGGCCGACGTGCCGAGCATGACCTCGAAGACCTGCGCGAGCTGACCATCCGGCGGCGGCCCGGGAAGTCCCGGGTGCACCCGGTGCTCACGCAGCAGCCGTCGGATCTCGGCGCGCTCGTCGAGGGTGAGCGATCGGATCTCCGAACGCGAGCGGCGAAGTGGGGCGGTCGAGCGCACGGGTTTCGGGGGAGCGCATCGTGGCGGACCGCAAGGTCGAGGACCTGGGCGAGCACGACGCGACCGTGGCGGCCGCGAGACAGGCCGCGTTCCGCCTCGGCCTTGAAGAAACGATCGAGTGTCCCGACAGTGAGCTCGTTGAGACGAAGGCTGCCGATCGCGGGGAGGATGACGCGACGGAGGATGTCGCGGTAGACCTCGATGGTCTGGGGCGCGTGCTCCTGACGCTGCTCGACTTCGCTCATCCAGACGTCGGCGACCGTCTCGAGCCTGGTCCGGCCGTTCAGATCGCCGTCGACTCGCGAAGGGAGCCCGGCGGCGATCTTCTGCTTGAGGCGGTTCACGGCCGCGGGGGCTGACTCGGCGCCGGCGGTCACCCGACGGTAGCTGCCGGTCAGCTCACGGAAGCGGGTGCTGGCCACGTAGCGATCCGATCGCCGCCTCACGGTGATCACGCCATAGGTGCCCAACGGCTGGATCGGCCTAGCCACGCAGCTTCTCCTCGATCCATGCGCGAATGCAGGACTCGGGGTAGCGCAGGCTGCGGCCGAGCTTGACGGCTTTGGGGCCGACCCCGTCGACGCGCCAGTCGTAGAGCGTCGCGATGGGAATGCCGAGGTAGTCAGACAGTTCGTGGACGGTGAGTAGCCGCTCGAGTGCGGAGTGGGTTGGAGTGGTGGTCATGCCAGGAAGGTGTGCGTGGGGCGCCAAACGGGCCACGTCGGGCAGATCGACCCGTCGCCGGAACCTGTTCGGATTTCGCCGGATTCCTAACGCGTTCTCCGGACGCGTCGAACCGCTGAACACACGCCAAGGCACGCCGACGCACCCTCGACAGAAGACAGCGGTCGCGCCCAAGTTCGTCATTTACTCGTCATAAACCCCTCCCCAAACCGCTCCAGAGCACTCCAGAGCGATCCGGTGGCAGACCACTGTTTCCGCAGGTCAGAGGTGGTTCTGGGGTTCCATTCGGCGGTTGTCCGGGCGCCTGTTTTCGCTTCAGAAGGTTTGGGGTTCGAATCCCTACGGGCGCGCCGATGCCCTCGGCGACGTGCCGGCCGAGGTGGAATCCGCTGGATGAACGGGGGCGGCCCCCAGTGGGGCCGGGTGTCGTCGATCGGTCGTGTCGATCCGACCCCGGCCTGCGCGTCATCTCGATGACAGCCGAGGATCCGCCTCGGCGCAGGACGAGGAGACAGCACATGGCGACGTACATGCTGGCCTACACCGGTGGCGCTGGGATGCCCGAGACCGAGGCGGAGCAGCAGGCGGCGATGGCCGCGTGGGGCGCGTGGTTCGAGGGACTGGGGTCCGCCGTGGTCGACGGCGGCAACCCGTTCGGGGCGTCGGCCACGCTCACCTCCGCGGGGAGCGACGGTGCCGGCCGCTCCGGGTTGACCGGCTACAGCATCCTGAGCGCTGACAGTCTCGACGCCGCGACAGCGGCCGCCGGCGGCTGCCCGGTGCTGGGCAGTGGCGGCACGGTCGAGGTCTACGAGGTCGTCCCCGCGATGTAGCTCGGTCGCTCGCTGCGGCACTCCGGGCCGACGAGACTCGCCGACCCGGAGTGCGCGCTCGGTCAGGGCGCCGGGAAGAACGCGACCGTGCTGCCCACCTGACCGCTCACCTGGGTGAACCGGCCGGCCATCACCAGCATGTCCTCGTTGCCGTCCAGCGAGTAGACGCCCCAGAACTGGTCGAGCGTCGGCAGGAAGGTGTCGTCGCGGTCGCCGTCGCTCAGCGTCAGGATCGCCAGGTCGCGGCCGGCGACGTTGTTGCAGCCGTCGTGGTAGCCGCCGACCACGCTGTCGCCGATGATCTTCACGGCCTGGGCGTTGCCGTCGCAGTGGAAGTGCCAGTCCTCGACGCCGGTGGTGGTGTCGAAGTAGCGCACCTGGTTGTCGCCGCCGGCGACGGCGATCCGGCTGCCGTCGCTGTTGAGGTCGAGGCCCTGGCCGTAGCCCTTGAGCAGGGTGAAGGTGACCGGGACGACGGCGCCGCTCGCGTCGAGCTTGGTGAGGTAGCCGCTCGGCTGGCCGTTCACCGCGGTCTGCCGCCCACCTGCGTAGACCGCGCCCGTGGCAGGGTCGGCGGCGAGCGCCCGGATCTGGCCGGTCGCGGTGGGGTTCCACGGCCGCACCGCGCCGGTGGCGGCGTCGAGCGAGCCGATCCGTCCGTGGGACTGGCCGCCCAGTGTGCCGAAGGCGCCGCCGACGTAGAGGACGCCGGCCTCCTGGGTGAGCGCCCAGACCGCCTTGTTGGCGTCGGCCCGCCAGCCCGGGAGCACGGCGCCGGTCGTCAGGTCGACCGCGGCGAGGTTGGTGCGGTTGACGCCCCCGATCGTGGTGAAGCTGCCGCCCACGAAGAGGCTGGTGCCGTCGGTGGCCAGCGCGCGCACCGTGCCGTTGGTGTCGGCACTGAATGTCTGGACCAGTGCGCCCGTGTGGAGGTCGAACGCGGCCAGGTCGAGCCGGGTGGCCTTGGACTTCCCGTTGTAGGACTTGGCCGTGGAGAAGGCGCCCCCGACGTACGCCGTGTCGCCGACCACCACGGTCGCGTAGCCCTGGCCGTTGAGCCGCCACGACTGCAGGGGAGGCGTGACGAAGCGGGCGGGCGCTGCACCAGCGGGCGACAGCGACACCACCATGCCCGTCAGCGCGGCCAGGAGAACCGTCGTCACCCGTCGGAACGTGGCGCGATGGAGCATGCGACCTCCCCATAGGTCGTGACCGTCCGGCCATCGGCCGGGCAGGTCCCTATCGTAAGCGCTGGACGCCCTCCCGGCCCACACCGTCCCGTCCGTCGGCGCCCCCCTTGACACGCTCAGGCCGGCCGCACGGTCACCCGCACCGACGCCGACGCTTCTCCGCGCCTCGCGGTGATCTCGTGGTCGCCCTCGGTCAGCGCGGTCAGGACCCGCGCGCCGTCCCCGAGGCCGCCGGTCAGCGACGAGGTCCAGGTCAGGTCGTCGCCCGCCTGATGCTCCTCGAGGTGGAAGGCCTGCCCCGCCAGCAGCACGGTCTCGCCGACCGTGAGGATGCTGCCGTCGCGCGGGGCCATGACCCAGACCTGCCAGCCGCCAGGCTCGAGGGCGACGGGGTCGGAGACCACGCGCTCGGTGTGCCACCCGTCGCTGACCAACAGCTCGAAGCGGCAGTCGGCGCCGCCGGCGACCAGGGTCAGGTCGGCCACCAGGGTCGACTCGCCGCTCGGCGCCACGAGCGGGGTCGTGGTCCGGCCGCCGTCGGCGGACCAGCCGAGCGTGGCGAGGCAGTCCTCCACCTCGGCCTCCCAGGTGACGGCGAGCCGCCCCCGCGCGACCTTGTCGGGCCATCTCACCTCGACCCGAGGCGGGCGACGCGACGCCCGCCGGGTCCAGACGACCTTGCCCTCGTGCTCCACCTCCAAGGTCGTCGCGTCCTCCGGCAGCTCGACCAGGCCGGCCGCGGTCGGGGCTGCGGGGAACGCGCCGGTCGACCCGCGGTCGCAGAGCGGTCCCAGGGTGAGCGTGGTGCTCGCCAGCTCGCCCCGCCTCCCGCGGGCGACCACCCGGACGCTGTCCTGGCCGTCGGGCTCCTGGCTCGCCACCTCCGGCACGTCCACGACGAAGCCCGGATCGACGTCCCAGGTGCCGTCGTCCCTGACGAATCCGGCGAAGGTGAGTGCACGCATGGAGTGCTCCTGGGTGGGTCAGATGGGGATCCGGTCGAACATGGCGTCCCAGTGCTCGACGGTCGGCCATTGCGGGTAGCAGTAGGTCATCAGCTCGTTCGCCCCCGTGGGCGTGAGGGTCCGCTGGACCACGTTGACGCCGGGATCGCTGGTCATCAGCGGGAGGCGGCCGTCGTAGGGACCGGCGGGGCCGCCGCAGTTGCCGTGCATCAGCCCGTAGGTGTGCCCCAGCTCGTGTGCGCAGGTGCCGGGATCCCCGGCCACCGAGATCATGACGGGGGAGAGTGCCCCGATCCGGGGCCAGGCCATCCCCGCCCACGGGTAGGCGGCGTCGTTGGTCACGACGCCGGTGCGGATGCCGCCGACCGGCTGGGAGGGGAAGAGGAAGAACGTGGTCGCCCAGCGCAGGATGAACCGCTCCCAGCCCGACCACACGGTGAGGCTGTCGGTGGGCGACAGGGTGACCGAGATGGGGGGGTTGACCACGAAGCCCACCTCCGGGAACGGCTGCAGCTCGTGCGGACCGGCGAGGTTGGCGAAGAAGTCGGTGATCGTGGCCGGGGTGCCGGTGGTCAGCGGATCGGTGACCAGGAGTGGCAGCAGCTCCTGCGGCTGCTTGGCCGTGAACGACACCTCGACGCTGCCCTCGGCCCACGAGACCGGTGGTGCGCCGGGGATCGTGCTCGGCGCCTCGACCACGGCCCGGAAGCGCACGCGGCCCTCGCAGGCGGCGAGCGGCACGTCGAATACGGCCGAGGTGTTGAGCATCTCGCGGTCGACCGCCGGACCGGCCAGGAAGCCCGCGTCCCACGGACCACCGCAGGTCATCACGGTGCCGGTGTCGAGGTTCTCCGCCAGGACCGAGGCACGCAGGCCGGAGACCATCCCGGGCCCGTCGCCGAGGTCGAAGCCGTCGGTGATGCCACTGTCGACATAGACGCGTACGGCGGTGCGCCGGCGGGCGGTCAGCCGGACCGAGTTGTCGGTCTTCTGGATGGACTGGACGACTTCCAGCGCCGCGACCTTCAGGCGCGGCCGCCTGGTCAGCTCCAGCGTCGCGTCGGCGAAGACCCGGGCGCAGGGGTTGTCCGCCGTGAGCAGGTAGGTGGCCTGCGTCGGCGTCGTGCCGGTGAACGGAGGCAGGGTGACCGAGCCCTGGGCCGGGAGCGGGTTGGGCAGTGCGGGGACCGGGCCGCTCATGGAGGACCTGGTGATCGTGACCGTCTGGGCCGCCTCGACGTTCCACGAGAGCACCGCCTGGACTCCCGGCTCGACGGATGCGGGGGTCACGCTGAAGGTGTGGACGACGGGCCTGCCGGCGAGATCGAGACGGTTCTGGCCGCCGGGGAGGCAGGGCGGGCAGGTCACGATCGGGCCCACGATCTTGTCGAAGCCGCGGGCCCAGATCTGCCCCACCGCCCCCACGCACTGGGTGAGCGCGCCGCTGACCTCGTTGGGCCCGATGAAGCCGCCCGTCCCGGCGCGGACGAAGCCCACGCACCCCGGTCGCGTGCCGGGCGGAGCCTCGATCGTGATCCGCTTGTCGCTCCAGGAGAGCACCTTCGCCTCCCGGCAGGTGCCGTCGCCGGTGGGCACGTAGACCGTGGTCCCGGTGGGCTGTCCCGAGGTGAACCCCGAGCCCTGGATCTCGATGGTGCCGCCGGGGCAGACCCACCCCGTCGACACGCTGGTGATGCCGGCCGCGTCCGAGGTGGAGGCGCCGCCGGCGTACTTGCCGAGCTCGAGCACCGCCTTCATCACGCCGACCCAGCACAGGCTGTCGACCAGACGGTCCAAGCGCTCCATCCACTCGGGAAGCACCTCGGGCGGCCCGAACGGCTTGTCGAGGAGGTCCGTGCGCAGCACGAGGCTCTCCGGGCTCAGGTCGAGGGCCGCCGTGAGCAACGGGTCGGCGAGGTCGTCGTGCCACTCCCCGACCATGCCGAGGGCAAGCGTGCCTCCGACGACGAAGCCCAGTGCGTCGTCGCGCAGACCGTCGAAGGGGCCGTCCGCTCCCATCGGGCCGGGTGCTCCGGGGAGGTCGCCGCGCCCCGCCAGCGCCTCGCGACCTCGCCGGTCCGGCTCGCCGAAGAGCTGGAGCACCTGGTCGGGTCGACGCTCCCCTGCCACGACCGGATGGCCGAGCACCACGCGGGCCATCGCCCTGGCGCCCTGTAGGGGCAGCGACATGGGGGGCGGCCCGTCGCCGTCGTACGCCGTCAGCCGGCGCACCGCGGCCATGAAGACGCGCGCGTTGTGCAACGAGTCGGGCATGAGCGGCACCTCGCCTTCGACCGTGGCCTCCAGCGTGGCGCGATGGAGGACCTTCCAATCTAGGACCGGCGGATCCGGCGCCACAAGGACGCCTCCGGGCTATTGCCCCGGGGTGGCCGTGCTCGGCGGGCCTATCTGCGTCGGTGGTAGCGGTGGTCGCCGTTGGGGAGGCGGGTGGTGGTGTAGGTGGGGTCGTGGGCGCGGTGGT
>CAZQCA010000111.1:0-10683 GCA_964591845.1 uncultured Nocardioides sp. | reverse complement strand
ACAACGGCTTCCTCGCCGCCGGTCTCCTGTGGGGGCTGATCCGCGACGACGACCCGACGCTCATCTTCTTCCTGGGCTGCGTGATCGTGGCCGGCGCCTACGGCGGCCTCACCGTCGGCAACCGCATCCTGCTCGTGCAGGCGCTGCCGGGCATCATCGCCCTGCTCGCGGTGCTGGTCGGGACGGGCTGACCGGGGCCGGGCGCGCTCAGCCGTCGCGGCGGTCCTCCGCCTCCAGCCAGCCCCGGAACGCCTCGAGGTTCGCGGTCGACTCGCCACGGGCCAGGCGCCACCGCCACTCGGCGCGGATGGAGGACTCGAAGCCGAGCTCGAGCAGCGTGTTGAACGACTCGTCGGCGGTCGCGAGCAGCGCGCCCAGGAGCCGGTCGAGCTCGTCGGCCGTCACCGCGGTCAGCGGGACGCGCCCGGTGAGGTAGATGTCGCCGAGCCGGTCGACGGCGTACGACGTGCCGTAGGTGCGCAGGTTGCGCTCGAGCAGCCAACGGTAGACCCGCTCGTGCTCCTCGTCGGGATTGCGGCAGACGAAGGCCTGGACGGCCAGGTGGTGGGCACCGACCTCCACCCGCACCGGCGTCGACAGCTTGGTCGTGCCGGGGAGCGCGAAGAAGAAGACGCCTGGCCGCGGCTCCTCGTGGTCGAGCTCCTGCGCGGCGAGGTAGGCCCGGACGGTGTCCGCGGCGGCACCCCCGGCGTCGGCAGGGCTCACCGCAGCTCCGCCAGCATCAGCTCGCTGGCCTGCTCGTAGACGGCGAGCGTCGCCTCGGCCGTCCGCTCCCACGAGAAGAGCGCCGCCTGCTCGCGCGCGCCCACCGCGAGGCGTGCGGCGAAGCCGGGGTCGCCGAGCACCCGCTCCAGCGCGCTCGCCCACTCCTCGGGAGCGTGACTGTCGACCAACAGCCCGCTGACGCCGTCTCGCACCGCCGTGGTGAGCCCACCGACCGCGGCGGCGACCACCGGCGTGCCGCTCGCCTGGGCCTCGACGGCGACCAGGCCGAACGACTCGTTGAAGGACGGTACGGCGACCACGTCGGCGGCGGAGTACCACCGCGCCAGGTCGGCCTGGGCCACCGGCGGGACGAACCGCACCACGTCGGAGAGTCCGAGCTCCTGGGCGAGCTGGGCGAGGGACTCGGGGTGCTCGAGCCCGGTGCCGGAGGGGCCTCCCACCACGGCGACGACGAGCTGCTCGCGCAGCGCGGGGTCGCGCCGCAGCATGACCGCCGCGGCCCGCAGCATGACGTCGGGCGCCTTGAGTGGCTGGATCCGCCCCGCGAAGAGGATCACCTTGGCATCGAGCGGCAGTCGCAGCGAGGCCCTTGCCAGGTCCGTGGGCACCGGCGCGAAGATCGAGAGGTCCACCCCGGGGTGGACCACCTCGACCCGGCCGGCGGGCGCGTCGTAGAGCTCGATGAGCTGCTTGGCCTCGAGATCGGTGTTGGCGATCAGCAGGTCGGCGGCCGCGACCACCTGCTGCTCGCCGATCTCGCGGATCACCGGGTCGGGGGTGTCGCCGTCGGCGAGGAAGGCGTTCTTGACCTTCGCCATCGTGTGCATGGAGTGGACGAGCGGGACGCCCCACCGGTCGCGGGCCAGCGCGCCGACCTGACCCGACAGCCAGTAGTGGGAGTGCACGGCGTCGTAGTGGCCCTCGGGCTTGCCGGCCTCGACGCGCAGCACCTCGCGCGCGAAGACACACATCTGCGCGGGAAGCTCGCCCTTGGGGAGCCCCTCGAACGGCCCGGCCACGACGTGCTTGACCTGGACGCCCGGGGCGGCGGTCACCACCGGTGGCAGCGCGGACGACGTGGCCCTTGTGAAGATGTCGACCTCGACCCCGCGGGCCGCGAGGCGCCGTGCGAGCTCGATGACATAGACGTTCATGCCACCCGCGTCGCCGGTGCCCGGCTGGTCGAGTGGGGAGGTGTGCATGCTGATCATCGCGACGCGGCGCAGCGCGGATGTCACGTGCTCCCCTCCCTTCGGGCGGCCTGTGGGGCCAACGACGGCGAGCGCCGCGGGATTCCCGAGCGACGCCGGACTAGCCGGTCGCGTGCGTCCCCGCGTGGTGGTCGGCGTCCCCGCCCCGGCCGCCACGCCACCACACGACCAGCGAGACCAGGACGGCGACGCCACCGAACGTCGCCTCGCCCATCAGGCGCCCCAAGGGGGGATAGAGCAGCGACAGAGCGGTCGCTGCGAGGAGCACCACGCACACGCCCACCAGGAGACGCAGGGCCACGACCGAGCGGGAGGTGAGCCCCGCTCCTGCGGCGAACACCGCCAGGGCGAGCCAGGTGAGACCCGCCCAGCGCAGCGCAGTGCCGACCTGGCCGCCGGCGGTGATGACGCCGAGGTCGTCGAGGAGGTAGCGCGCGAACCAGCACAGCCCGCCGAGGATGCCGGAGAGGCAGGCGGGCGTGCGGGAGATCATCGGCGGTCCTGACGTGTCCGGCGGTCGACCCTGCAGGGCCGAGGTCCGGGGGCGAGTCTGCCAGACTGCCCTCGTGCAGACCATCGGACTCGTGGGCGGGATGAGCTGGGAGAGCAGCGCGGTCTACTACCGCGATCTCAACCTCGGCGTACAGCGCCGCCTCGGGGGTCTCTCGTCGCCCAGGCTGGTGCTCAGCACGGTCGACTTCGCCGAGCTCACCCACCTTGAGGACGACCAGCGCTGGGATCTCGTCGGCGAGCTGCTGGCCGACGCCGGGCGCGGCGTGGAGCGCGCGGGGGCCGACTTCCTGCTGCTGTGCACGACCACCTTCCACAAGGTGGCCGACCAGGTGCAGGCCGCCGTGTCCATCCCGCTGCTGCACCTGGGCGACGTCGTTGCCCAGGCCTGCCTGGCCGAGGGCGTGACCAAGGTGGGACTGGTCGGCACCACCGTCGCCATGTCGGACTCGTTCTTCATCGACCGGCTCGCGCGCCATGGCGTCGAGACGATCGTGCCCCCCGCCTCGGAGCACGACTGGGTCAACAGCGCGATCTATGACGAGCTCGTCCACGGCAAGGTCGTCGACGCCACCCGGCGACGCGTCGTCGGTCTGTCGGAGGAGCTGTGGGACCGGGGGGCCAAGGGCCTGCTGCTCGGCTGCACCGAGATCGAGCTGCTGATCCGGCAGGCCGATGTGGAGCTCCCGGTCTTCCCGTGTACGACGCTGCACGTCGAGGCCGCGCTGGACCGCGCCCTGGCCTGACCGGCCGCCACCCCCGCGGCCTCCGGGTCGGCCCCCTGGTCCGGCCCCCTAGTCGGCCCTCTGCTCGGCGGAGCCGTCGTCGAGGACGAGCGCGGCGAGCTCGCGCAGGTCGTCGGTGAGCTCCTGCTCGGGAACGGTCACTTCGGGCTGGCCGGGGACCCGGAAGGTGTAGGAGTAGCGGTCGGGGTGCGGCAGCCCCTGGGCCGCCGACGCCAGCCGGACCCGGTCGACGATCTCCCGCACCCGGCCGGCTCGGGCTCCCCTCGCGCCCAGGTCGACGCTGCCGGACACGGTCAGCCCGGCGAAGCCACCCGAGCGGCGCACCTCCACCAGCCCCCGCTCACCCGGGGACTGGGTCGGCACGTCGGCCGACGCGCCCGGCACGACACCGACGGCGGTCCACGCCTCGTGTGTGACGGCAGCGTGGTCGCCGGCGGCGGCCACCGTGGCCGCGGCGAACTCGGCGAAGTCGGTGGTCGGGCCGACGTCGGGCCCGGTGAGGGCGGCGTACCAGATCGCGCCGGCGCCCTCCCACGCGGTGCCGCCGATGGCAGTCGCGGCGAGGTGGAAGGCGCGGTTGGGGATGCCGGAGTTGAGATGGACACCGCCGTTGTCGTCGGCCGTGTCGACGTAGTCGTCGAGGTGGCCCACTTGGGGGTCCTTGCCGAGCACGGGGTCGTCGTAGGCCGTGCCGGGGGCCGCCATGTCACGCAACGCGCGCCCCGAGACCGCGGGCAGGAAGAGCCCCGCGCCGATGAGCCAGTCGGCCTGGGTGACGTCCTGGCCGAGCATGCGCTGCTTGGCGCAGGAGGCGAAGACGTCGGAGATCGACTCGTTGAGGGCGCCCGGCTGGTCGCGGTAGACCAGCCCCGCGGTGTGCTCGGTGACCGCATGGGTGAGCTCGTGGCCGAGCACGTCGACCGGCTTGGTGAAGCGGTCGAACAGGCGGCCGTCGCCGTCGCCGAAGACCAGCTGGGTGCCGTCCCAGAACGCGTTGACGTAGCGGCGGCCGTAGTGGACGGTCATCACCACCTCGGCGCCGGCGTCGTCGAAGGAGTCGCGACCGTAGACCTCCGCGAAGAGCGCGAGCGCGCCCGCACCTCCCACCGCGGCCTCGTCGACGGCCGCGTCGCCGCTGGCGGGCTCGCCCGAGCCGCGCACGCGGCGACCGGGGAGGGTCGTGGTGTTGTCGGCGGTGTGGACCGTCCACGCACCGACGGAGCCGACCTGTGGCTCGTCGCGACGGGCCTCCCGGGTGGCCCGCAGCTGCTGGTCGAGGGCCAGGGAGTCGCGGGCGGCCTCGGCCACGTCGGCGGGTAGGCCGAGAGCGTCGGCAGGCGCCTCCGCGATCTGCCGCACCAGATAGGGCGGCAGGAAGAGGCACTGACCCACGCTCATGGAACCGGTCTACCAGCCGGGACCGACCTTCGGCCATGGCGACGCCGGCAGGCGGGCGGCTACGCCCGGTCGAAGTGCGCCACGACCCGCTGCGCGACCGCGTCGACGGTGACCCGCCCGCCGTACGGCAGCAGCCACTGGGGGGAGGTGTGCCCGAAGTCGACGTCGAGTGCCACCACCATCTCGGGGTGGTAGGCCGCCACCGCGCGCAGCACCGCCTCGCGGTAGTCCGCCCGCATCCGTACGGCGTCCCCGGGCGCGGGCCGCGGGTCCCGCTCGCCGACGTGCGGACGCGCCCAGAGGAGTGCGGGGCACACGCCGAGCAGGCCGCGCTCGCCGAGGTTGCGGAGCATGCGGAAGACCTCCTCGGGCGGAGGCCGCTCCTCGCTGGTCTCGAGCATCAGCACGTGGCCGGCGTACTCCTGCGGCGGCTTGACCCAGCGCGAGACCGCCAGCGTCCAGTGGAGGATCTCGAGGTTGCCACCCCAGGTCGGGCCGGAGACGACCCGCGCCGGACCGGACCAGGTCCACGGCTCGGCGACCTCACGGGGCGCGGCGTCGGTGAGCGACGCGGGGTCGTCCCACGCGAGTCCGTGATCGCGGGTCGCGGTCATCGGCCGCAGCTCCACGTCGCCTCCGGCCAGTGCCGCGCGCAGCGACTCGAGGTGCTCGGCGTCGATCGCCGGCCCGGGCCCGAGGTGGACCTGCGTCGAGCCGCCGTGAACTCCCTCGACGCCGTGGAACGCCAGCCAGTTGAGGAGGTTGGTGTTGTCGCTGTAGCCGAAGAACGGCTTGGGGTCCGCGGTCATCACCTCGGGGTCGAGGTGCGGCAGCACCGTGATCTGGTCGTCGCCGCCGATCGTGGCGAAGACGGCGCGGATGCCCGGGTCGGCGAACGCGCGATGCAGGTCTGCGGCGCGTTCGGCCGGGGTCGCGTCCCGCCGGGTGGTGTCGAGCTCGACCGGCTCGAGCCCGAGGTCGTCCCTGATCCGGCGCAGCGCCTGCTCGTGGATCGCCGGGAAGTACGCCGGCGCCGGCCAGGCCGGCGACAGCACCGCCACCCGGTCGCCCGGCCGGACCGCCCGCAGTCGTCGCATCCCTCCATTGGAGCAGGTGGGCGACGACGCTCGCCACGCCGTTTCACCGGCCCCTCGGTCCGCGTCAGAGGACGGACCATCCCGCGGGCAGCCGGTCGCGCCCGGTGAGCGCGAGCAGCAGCCGGCCACCAGCGCCGTCGTCGACCGCGAGCGCGGCGGTGATCGCCAGTGCCTGCCGGGCGGCCGCGGCCGGGGGCTCCGGCACCCGCCCGAGGGCGGCGGCCAGGTCGCAGGTGTGCACGACCAGCTCGAAGACCCGCGTGGGGAGATAGTCGGCCAGCCGCATCCCGCCGACGATCGACGTCAGCAGCTCGTCACCGGTGCAGCCCTCCACCAGCGGTACGACGCGGCGCGCGAGGACGCCGAGCGCGGTGACCGGATCGTCGCCCAGCGCCGCGCCGGCCTCTCGCCCCCGCTCGGCCACACCGGGACCCCTCGCCAGCTCGCGGGTCGCCCGGTAGTAGTCGACCGCGGAGCCGATCTCGACCTCGTCGGCGGGTTGTCCGAGATAGGTCTCCACCGTGACGAACGACCGGCTGGTGTGGCCGACGAGGGACCGCACGTCCCACTCGCCCAGGCCGCGCTCGTCCCAGCGGTCACCCACCTCGGCGGCCGTCTCGAGGAACCACCCGGCGGCAGCGGCGAAGGCGACCTGCGACTCCGCCCAGGGCCACCGGTCGTCGCTCACCCCTTGATCTCCGGGAAGTCCTCGTCGCGCCATTCGCCCGCGATCCGGCCGTCGGCGGCGTCCTCGCGGCCCCGCAGCTCGACCCGGCGGATCTTGCCGGAGATCGTCTTGGGCAGGTCGGCGAACTCCAGACGGCGCACGCGGAGATAGGGAGGCAGGTGCTCACGGGCGTAGGCCAGGATGTCGCGCGCCGTGTCCCGGGTGGGCTCGTGGCCCGGCGCCAGCACGACGTACGCCTTGGGGACGGCCAGGCGCACCGGGTCGGGCGCCGGCACGACGGCGGCCTCGGCCACGGCCGGGTGCTCGATCAGCACGCTCTCGAGCTCGAAGGGGCTCACCTTGTAGTCGGAGGCCTTGAAGACGTCGTCGGTGCGGCCGACGTAGGTGATGTAGCCCTCCGCGTCGCGCGAGGCGATGTCGCCCGTATGGTAGTAGCCACCGGCCATCGCGTCGGCGTTGCGCGCCTCGTCGCCCTGGTAGCCCGTCATCAGCGTGAGCGGCCGGGCCGCGAGGTCGAGACAGATCTCGCCCTCCCCCTCGCCGTCGACCCGCTCACCCGAGACCGGGTCGACGAGCACGACCGGGACTCCCGGCAGCGGCCGGCCCATCGAGCCCGCCTTGACCGGCTGCCCCGGCGGGTTGGCGATCGACGCCGTCGTCTCTGTCTGGCCGAAGCCGTCGCGGATGGTGAGGCCCCAGGCGCGCTCGACCTGCGCGATCACCTCGGGGTTGAGCGGCTCACCGGCCGCGATCGCCTCGCGCAGCGCGCCGGCCCCACCGGACAGGTCGGCGTTGATCAGCATCCGCCACACCGTCGGCGGCGCGCAGAACGTCGTGACCCCCTCGTCGCGGATCCGGCCCAGCAGCGCGGCCGGGTCGAAGCGCGAGTAGTTGTAGACGAAGACCGTCGCCTCGGCCAGCCAGGGCGCGAAGAAGTTGGACCAGGCGTGCTTGGCCCAGCCGGGCGAGGAGATGTTGAGGTGGACGTCGCCGGGGCGCAGGCCGAGCCAGTAGACCGTCGAGAGGTGCCCCACGGGGTAGGAGCGATGCGTGTGCTCGACGAGCTTGGGCCGGCTCGTGGTGCCGGAGGTGAAGTAGAGCAGGAGCCGGTCGGTGCTGGCGTTGCCCGGGTGGGGCAGCGGCTCGTCGGAGCCGTCGTACGCCGTCGCGAGGTCGTGCCAGCCGTCCGCCCCGCCGACCGCGACGCGCAGATAGTCGCCGGACACGCCCTCGAACTTGCCGGTGTCGGCGGTGTTGGCGACCACCGCTCGCGCGGCGCCGCGCTCCATCCGGTCGATCAGCTCGGTGGTGCCGACCGCCGTGGTGGTGGGCATGATCACGGCGCCCAGCTTGAGCAGCGCGAGCATGCTCACCCAGAGCTCGACCTGGTTGCCGAGCATCACGACCACGCTGTCGCCCCGGCCCACGCCGTGTCCGCCGAGCCAGCGGGCGACCTGGTCGGAGCGGCGGCTCAGCTCGTCGAAGGAGTACGCCGCCCGTGCGCCGTCCTCCTCGACGATCACCAGGCCGGGGGTGTCGTTGCCGCGCGCCCAGGTGTCGAACCAGTCGTGGGCGAAGTTGAAGCCGTCGCCCACATCCGGCCAGGCGAACTCGGTGAGGGCACGGTCGTAGTCGTCCCGCACCGCGACGAGATGGTCGCGCGCGGCCCGGAGCTGCTCTGCGGCTGTCATGCCAGCCATCATGGCGCGCGGCGATTCCCCATGGCACCCCGCGCGCCCCCGGCCCCGAGAGCCGTGATGGCCCTGCCTCGGACGGTCAGGTGAGGATCAGGCCGTTCTGCCAGTCGCGGTGCGGCGCGGCGGGGTCGTCGAACCACTCGCCGTCCTCCGCGAGGTAGCGGAAGCGGAAGGCGCCGCCCTCCGGCAGCGCCACCCTGACACTGCGGGTGCCGTTGCTGCGCTTGACCAGCGTGTGCACCCCAGGCGTCCAGTCGTTGAAGTCCCCGACCACCGACACCTTGCCCCCCGGCTCGATGTCGTCCAGGACGAAGGTGACGTCCGCCGTGCCTGCCTTGACCTGCTGCTTGATCATGGCCTCTCCCTCCGAGGATTGGAACGATCCAATTCTGACGGACGCGGAGCCTGACGCGGTGACACGCCGAGGAGTGAGACGGGTGTCCCGCCAATCGGTCAGCAGCTGCCATCGGTCACGGAGAGGTCCACCTGCCAGCAGCCGGCCTCGACGTCGTCCAGGAGGGTCAGCGTGTCGCCGGTCAGCACCCAGCGGCGCACGTCGACCGTGACCGGACGCTCCGGGAAGGGCTCCCGCGCCCGCCAGGAGACGAACATCCCCGGCGTCCAGGAGACCTGCCAGTCCTCGTCGAGCGGGAAGCCCTCGGTGTAGCCCGACGACAGCGGCTCGTCCCGACCCGCCTCGTTCTCCGTCCGGACCGCCACCAGGCTGCGGTCCTCGCCGACGCGGAAGACCTCGTAGCCGTGGAACTCACCCCCGCCTCCCGCCAGGATGACCTCGACGCGGCCGTCACCGTCGAGGTCGTAGGGCACGTCGATGCCGCGCTCGTAGTCGCTGCCGAGCGGCGCGGACGAGGTCTCGCCGCTCTGCCAGGTCACCCGCAGCTGCTGCGGGCCCGGCTCGCCGTCGGGGTCGGTGAGCACCTGGATCAGCTCGCGGAAACCGTTGGCGTCGAGGTCCTCGCGCCGCTGGTCGAGGACGGTGGCGGGGACGGGGATCGTGAAGGCGGCGCTGGCGGTGCTTGTCCGCAGCCTGCCGTCGGCGCAGTAGGGCGCCCGCACCTCGAGCACGTGCTGGCCGGGCCCGGACACCTCGAGCTGCATGAACCGCGGCCGCTCACCCTCGCCGGGGAAGCGCAGGGAGTAGTCCGACACCTCGCCGTCCGGCTCGCAGGAGATGTCGCCGCCGTCGGTGCCGCCCACGGGCTCACCGTCCAGGAAGTACTGCGTGTTGCGCGGTCCTGCCGGCACGGGAGCGCCGGACCCGTTGGCGACGTAGGCCGACGACGTGCCGCTCACGGTGTAGGCGAACCGCACCGAGGTCGCCGACTGCGATCGCACGTCGATGGTGATCCGCTGCTCGAGCGTGGGATCGGGCGCCGGCTCCGGCGCCTTGTCCTCCGCCGGCTTGCCCAGCCAGGCGCCGAGCCCGACCGCGAGCACCGCCACGGCCGCCACCCCGGCCACCTTGCGCTGCCGGGCGACCCGCACCCGGCGGCGGATGTCGGGCATCCGGTCGCCGGTCACGCTGCGGTCGGCGACGTCCGCCAGCCGGTCGAGGGCCTCGAAGATCGGGTCGTGGGCGCTCATGACGCCTCCCCTTCGGCCGACCCGGATCGCACGCCCAGCGCGGCGCGCAGGTGGGCCAGCCCCTTGCTCGTGTTGCTCTTCACCGTGCCGGGCGAGCAGCCCATGACGGAGGCGGTGTCGGCCTCCGACAGGTCGCACCAGTGTCGGAGCACTACCGCGGCCCGCTGCCGGTCGGGCAGCTGTCGAAGCGCCGTCAACAGCGCCTGGCTCTCGACCACGGCCGGGCCGTGGTCGGCGACCCCGCCGAGGTCGGGGACCTGGTCGACCGCCCACTCGCGGTTCTTGTGACGCCGCCACCACGACGTCCGCAGCGACACCATCACCTTGCGGAGGTAGGCGTCCGGGGCGTCGTAGGTGCGGACCCGCTCCCACTTGGGGTAGAGCCGCGCGTACGACGCCTGGAGGAGGTCCTCGGCCGAGTCGAGGTCTCCGGTGAGCAGATAGGCGAGGCGCTTGTGCTTGCGCTGGCTGGCGCGCACGTAGGCCTCGAAGTCCACCAGCGGGTCGGCTGCGGCCACGCCGCCCCCGAGCCGGCCGTCCCCCGTGTGCTCCATGACGTCGTAGACGCTAGGCGACGGGCCGAGGTTGCCTCGGATCGCCGCCGGATTCGCCGCCGTCATGGTCATGCCCGAGGACACGCAGCTGGCGTGATCGCGGTTGCCTGCCGGCGCCGCGGGGCCTTGCCGGATTCGGGCCCGACGCCCGCGCGTCGATAGACTCGGGGCGGCCGCGGCGCGGAGCGATCCCCGCGGTGTCTCCACTCACGATCGACGAGGACCTGGCATGCCCACCACCCGCACCGACCTGCGCAACGTCGCCATCGTGGCGCACGTCGACCACGGCAAGACCACGCTGGTCGACGCGATGCTGCACCAGGCGGGCGCCTTCTCCGCTCACCAGGAGGAGGTCGGCGTCGCCGAGCGGGTGATGGACTCCGGCGACCTGGAGCGCGAGAAGGGCATCACCATCCTCGCCAAGAACACC
>CAZQCA010000110.1:6121-10750 GCA_964591845.1 uncultured Nocardioides sp. | reverse complement strand
TGCCGTTCTGGGCGTCCTCGACCAAGCGGGCCATCTGGGCCAGCTGGGTGTCGGCACCCACGCGGGTCGCGCGCACGACCAGGCGGCCGCCGGTGTTGACCGTCGCGCCGACCACCGGGTCCCCCGGTCCCACGTCGACGGGGAGCGCCTCTCCGGTGAGCATGGAGGCGTCGACTGCGGACGAGCCGCCCTCCACGGTCCCGTCGGTGGCGACCTTCTCCCCCGGGCGTACGACGAACAGGTCGCCCACCGTGAGGGAGTCGACCGGGACCCGGGTCTCGGTGACGCCGTCGGCGCCGCGCACGGCGGCCTCCTTGGCGCCCAGCTCGAGCAGCGCTCGCAGTGCCGCGCCCGCGCGCCGCTTCGAGCGCTGCTCGGCGTAGCGGCCGGCCAGGATGAACGTCGTCACGCCGGCCGCGGCCTCGAGGTAGATGGTGCCCGCGCCGTCGGTGCGCTCGACCGTGAGCTCGAACGGGTGGGTCATCCCCGGCGTCCCGGCCGTGCCCCAGAAGAGTGCGTAGACCGACCAGCCGAGGGCGGCCAGCGTGCCCACGGAGATCAGCGTGTCCATCGTGGAGCTGCCGTGGCGCAGGTTGGCCCAGGCCGCCCGGTGGAACGGCCAGGCCCCCCACACCACGACGGGTGCCGCCAGCGTGAGGGAGAGCCACTGCCAGTACGTGAACTGCCACGCGGGCACCATCGCCATCGCCACGACCGGGATCGTCAGCGCGGCCGAGATCAGCAGGCGCTGCCGCAGGGCCGCGGTCGGGTCGGGCTCGGCCGCCTCGTCGGCGGCGGGCGGCCGGGGGAGTGTCGCGCCGTAGCCCGCCTGCTCGACGGTCGCGACGAGCAGCTCGGCGGGGACGCCGGCGTCGAAGGTGACCTTCGCCTTCTCGGTGGCGTAGTTGACGGTCGCGGAGACGCCCTCGAGCTTGTTGAGCTTGCGCTCGATCCGGTGCGCGCAGGACGCGCAGGTCATGCCCGTGATCGCGAGCTCGATCTCGCCGGCGTCCGGCGTCGAGTGGTGGAGGGTGCTCGTCATCGGTGGCCGGTCCCGTCGTCGTGGGCGTGCCCCTCCGCGCCGTCCCCGCGGGCGGCGTCGATCGTGAACGCCGCGGTGTGGACGACGCCGTCGTGCTTGAAGTCGAGATAGAGCCGGTAGGTGCCGGCGCTCGGCGCGGTGGTGTGGAACACGACGTCGGGGCCGGCAGGGGTCGTCCCGTCGCCGGGTGCGCCGTCGGGGTGCACGTGGAGGTACGCGAGGTCACCGGCGCGCAGCGCGACGAGGTGGCCGTAGGCGCCGAGGTAGGGCTCGAGGTCGGTGACCGGACGGCCGTCCCGGCTCACCCGGAGGGTGAGGGCGGCGTCCTCCTCGGCCGTCAGGTCGCCGTCGAGGGTGACGGTGTAGCCGGCCACCGTGGCGGTACGCCGGTCGGCACCGAGGGCGACGGGGTCGTAGTCGCCGGGCACGACCACGTCGGCGCCGAGGGTGAGCGGCTCGGCACCAGCCGCCTGGAAGTCGGTGAGGACGCGGTAGTCGCCCGGGGCCAGGTCGAGGTCGACGGACCAGACACCCCGGTCGTCGAGCGTGGGGTGGACGTGCTGGAAGTCGCTGAGGTCACGGCGTACGGCGATCAGGTGCAGGTCCCTCTCGTGGCGCTCCTGGAAGGCCGTCACCGGGTGGCCGTCGGGGCCGCTGATCGAGAACCGCAGCGGGACGTCGCGTCCCGCCTTGTAGGACGTCCGCGCCAGGTCGAGCGTGTAGCCGTCCTGCGACACCATGAGACCGCCGGGGAGGTCCGGCGCCGGGTCGGCGGCGTGGGCGGTGTGCGCACCCGCCTCCTCGCCGGCGGATCCGTCGTGGTCCATGGCGACCGGCTCGTCGGCCGCCTCGATCGGGCCGACGAGCTGACCGACGGCGAGGGCCACCGCGAAGGCGGCGACCAGCGCCGCCAGGAAGGCGGTGAGCCTGGCGACGGCGCTCATGTGAGCTGGTAGCCGGCCTCCTCGACGGCCGCGCGGACCGCGGCGTCGTCCAGGGGCTCGGTGCTGGTGATGGTGACGGCGCCGGAGGCCAGGTCGACCGCGACGTCCTCGACGCCGACGATCTCCTGGACCTCCTCGGTGACCGACGCGACGCAGTGGCCGCAGGTCATGCCGGTGACGGTGTAGGTGCTGGTCTGGGACATGGTGGACTCCTCGGTGGGTGTCGGGTCAGGAGCGGACGAGGCGGGCGATGGCCGCGGAGGCCTCCTGGAGCTTGAGCTCGGCCTCCTCGCCTCCCGCGGCGACCGCGTGGACGACGCAGTGCGAGAGGTGCTCGTCGAGGAGACGGAGAGCGACCGACTCCAGGGCCTTCGTCGTCGCGGACACCTGGGTGAGGACGTCGATGCAGTAGGTGTCCTCCTCGACCATCCGCTGCAGGCCGCGCACCTGGCCCTCGATGCGGCGCAGCCGCTTGAGGTAGTCGCCCTTGGTGTCGTGGGCGAGATAGCTGGGGCTGGTGGCCTGGGTCATGGCGGTCCTCGGGTCTCGGGAGATGTACCCCCTAGGGGTATCTCTCACCATACCCCCAGGGGGTACTGCGCGCAAGCCGTCACTCCACGAGCGCGTCGACCGCGACCAGCCTTCCCTCGGTGAGGATGAGGGGGTTCACGTCGAGCGCGCGGAGCGAGCCGGCGTGGTCGAGGGCGAGCCGGGCGACGGCGTACGCCGCCTCGGCCAGCGGCGCCCGCGCCGCCTCCGCCACGCCCGGGAGACGCTCGACCAGCCGCTCCGGCTCGGCGAGCACCGCCTCGGGCAGCGCCAGGGCCCGAGAGGCGACCTCCTCGATCCGGCCGCCGCCGTCGGCGACGAGGACGAGCGGTCCCAGCTGGGGGTCGACGACGACGCCGAGGGCGTACTCGCCGTCGCCGCCCAGCTGGCGCTGCACCGCGACACGTGCGCCGAGCGCCCCGCTGATGCCGGCGTACGCCGCCCGGACGGCCGCCTCGTCGGGGAGCCCGAGCGCGACCCCGCCCACCCGGGCGCGGTGGTTGATGCCCGGCTCGTCGGTCTTGAGGACCACCGGGAAGCCGACGTGCGCCGCCGCCGCCACCGCCTCGTCGGCCGACCCCGCCGCGAGCGTGGGCGTCGTGGCGATGCCGTAGTCCGCGACCAGCCGCAGCGTGGAGGCGGCGTCGTGCCAGGCCCGCTCGAGCGACCGCCCTCCGGGGGGTGCCGGCAGGGGCAGTCGCGGCAGGTCGGCGTGGTCGCGGAGGTGCCGCAGGGCGCGCAGCCCGGAGCGGGCGCCCTCGAGCACCGGGATCCCGGTCGCGCGCAGCAACGCCGCGGACCGCCGGTCGATCGCGGCGGGCACCGACGACAGGACCACGACGGGCTTGGCGGTCGTCGCGTGCACATGCTCGGCGGCGCGGACGTAGGACTCGTCGCCGTCGTACTCCTCGACCAGGTCGACGGCCAGCGCCACGGCCTCGACCTCGTCGTCCGCCGCGACCGCGCTCAGGCAACCGGTGAACAGCGACTCGGTGTCGGTGCCGCGGCCCCACACGTCGAGCGGGTTGGTGACCGCGAGACCCTCGTCGAGCAGCGGCTCGATGGCCGCCACCGTGTGGTCGCCGAGCACGGCGAACGGCACGGCCTCCGCTTCGGCGACGTCGGCGACCAGCGTGCGCTCGGCGCCGGAGTCGTGGACGGTGGCGATGCCGCCGGCCCGCCGGCGGATGCGGCGACCGATCGCGAAGAGCTCCAGCGTGTCGACGAGCTCCTCGACGTCGCGGGCGCGGTGCACGCCGTACGACGCGAAGAGCGCCTCCCAGCCGGCGTCGTCACCGGCGATCGCGCCGGAGTGCGCGGTCACCAGCGCCCGCCCGGCAGAGGACGAGCCGACGGTCAGGGCGACCACGGGCACGTCGAGCTCGAGCGCTCGCGCGAGCGCACGCCGGAGCGTGGTGGCGTCACGGACCGTCTCGAGGAAGAGCCCGACCACGCGCGTCTGCGGCTGCTCGAGGGCCCAGCAGAGGTAGTCGCCGGCGGTGAGGCCCAGCTCCTGGCCGGACGAGACCGCCAGCGAGTAGTGGAGGTGCCGGCGGGTGCGCAGCATCGCGGAGAACATCGAGCCGGAGTGGGTGACCAACGCGATCGGACCGGGCGTGAGGTGGTCGCGCTCGAGGTAGCCCACCGCACGCACGCCCGCGACCGGGTTGACGAAGCCCATGCAGCCGCCACCCACGAGCGCCAGGTCGCGGGCCGCGGTGCGGACCGCGTCGTGCTGCCCGGCGACGCTGCCGAAGACCACCGCGCCCCCCGCCTCCACCTCGGCCGCGGCCCGCAGCTGCTCGGGCACCAGCCGGTCGGGCACACCCATCAGCACCAGGTCTGGTGCGGCGTCGAGGTCGGCCAGCGCGGCCACCGTCGGCCGCCCCTGGACCTCCGGGTGGGTCGGATGCACCAGGTCGACCCGCGAGACGCCGGCGCTGCGCAGGGCCTCGACGGCCAGCCGCTCCCCGAACGAGCCGGCGCGTGCGGAGGCCCCCACCACGGCGATCGAGGTCGGCGTGAGCAGGCGGTCGAGTGCGGTGCGGCCCATGACGTGACATCCTGACTGACGGTTCAGTCCGTATGACGTAC
>CAZQCA010000110.1:0-6021 GCA_964591845.1 uncultured Nocardioides sp. | reverse complement strand
GCGGTGCGGCCCATGACGTGACATCCTGACTGACGGTTCAGTCCGTATGACGTACGGTAGCGCCACCCGCGCCGGCACGGCCCCTCTGTGCACGACGTCCCCGCACTCCCCCCGAAGGCGGCTCGAGATGGCCCAGGCCGACCCACCCGTCGACGCCAACGACTCGCGCCGCTCCCAGATGCTCGAGGCGGCGGCGCAGCTGATCGCCGAGCGCGGGCTGGCGCGCACCCGCATCGCCGACGTCGCCGAGCGGGTCGGCATCAGCCCGGCGCTGGTCGTCTACTACTTCCAGACCAAGGAGGCCCTGCTGATCGCGGCGCTCCGCGAGGCGGAGACGGGCTTCTACGCCTCGGCCGAGGACCTGCTGCGCTCCCAGGGCACGCTGCGTCAGCGGATCGAGACCCTGGTCGAGCTGACCTTCACCGAGGAGAGCCAGGGCGAGGTCAAGGGCCAGTGGGGGCTGTGGTTCGACCTGTGGAACGAAGCGTTCCGCCATCCCGAGGTCGCCGCCGACCGGCGGGCCCTCGACGAGCAGTGGCGCGGGCTGATCGCGCGGATCGTACGCCGCGGCATCGAGGCCGGTGAGGCCTCCGCCGACCTCGACGTCGACACCTTCACCGTCACTTTCGCCGCGCTTCTTGACGGGCTCTCGGTGCAGGTGGCCCTCGACGACCCCGTCGTGACCCGCGAACGCGCCGGCGGCGTGGCCCTGGCCTTCGCCCGCCGGGAGCTCGGCCTCGGCTGAGAGGCGCCCACGACCATCTGCCGCGGCACTGTGGTCCTTGAGTGAGCGGAGTACGGCGCCCTCATGCGCCACACCACCGCGCCAGTCGGCTCGGGCGACGGGCGCCGGGTCAGCCCGGGAGCACGCGCAGCGCGGTGGAGGAGATCCGCAGGCAGACCGGCTGGTCGACGGCGAGCCAGGCGGGCGCGGAGCCGTGGATGTTGGGCACCTCGGCCTCGACCGGGAGGTCGTCTGCCCGGACCCGGACGGCGGTCTGCGCGCCCTGGTAGGTGATCGTCTCGACCACGGCGGCGAAGACGTTGACCCCGTCGAGAGGCTGAGTCGCGGGCGCCAGCTCGACCCGCTCGGGGCGCACCATCAGCGTGACCGGCGCACCCTCGGCCGGCGCACCGTCGACGAAGAGCGACGTCGAGCCGACCTGGTAGGCGCCGAGGCCCGCCTCGGGGCCAGCCCCGGCGGGCACCGCGCCGAACAGGTTGGCGCTGCCCAGGAAGTTGGCGACGTAGGCGCTGGCCGGCTCGGCGTACACCTCCGAGGGGGTGCCGACCTGCTCGACCCTGCCGTCGACGATCACGGCGATCCGGTCGCTCATGGTGAGCGCCTCCTCCTGGTCGTGGGTGACGTAGACGAACGTCGTGCCGACCCGGTCGTGGAGGGCCCGCAGCTCGCGCTGCAGCGTCTTGCGCAGCCGCGCGTCGAGGGCTCCCAGCGGCTCGTCGAGCAGCAGTACGCGCGGCTCGAGCACGAGTGCGCGCGCCAGCGCGACGCGCTGCTGCTGGCCACCGGACAGCTGATGGGGCTTGCGGTCGGCGAGCTTGCCGAGCTCGACCAGCTCGAGGGCGGCGCCGACGCGCGAGGACTCCTCGGCCTTGGTGACGCGCTGGTAGCGCAGCCCGAAGGCGACGTTGTCGCGCACCGACATGAACGGGAAGAGCGCGTAGGACTGGAAGACGGTGTTGACCGGGCGCCGGTGGGCGGGGGTCTCGGTCAGGTCGGCGCCGTCGAGGAGGATCTCGCCCTCGTCGGGGTGCTCGAACCCCGCGATCATCCGCAGCGTGGTGGTCTTGCCGCAGCCGGACTCCCCGAGCAGCGAGAAGAACTCGCCGGCGGCGATGTCGAGGTCGAGCCCGTCGACCGCGCGTACGCCGTCGAAGTCCCTGACCAGTCCGCGGAGGCCGAGGGCGCCTCCGGCGAGGGCGCCGGTCACCCGGCCGCGCCCCGGCCGACCGTCATCGGCCCACCGCGTCGGCCAGTGTGGCGACGTTGCGGACGAACCGGTCGACGTCGTCCTCGGTGTGCTGGACGGAGATCAGCCACTGCTCGATCTTGCCCCATGGCGGCAGGAACACCCCTCCGTTGTGCTGGACCAGCCAGTGCGCCTGCCCGAGCCTGGAGTCGACGCCGAGGAAGTCACGGTAGTGGTGGATCGCGTCCCGGCGGAAGGCGATGCAGCCCTTGGCGCCTGCGATGACGACGTGCCAGGGCAGGTCGCGCGCCTCGATGATCTCCTCGATGCCGGCGCGCATCCGGGCCGCGAGCCCGTCGACGTGGGCGTACGCCGGCGGCGTCGCCACCTCGGTCAGCATCGCGCGGGCCGCGGCCATGGCGAGCGGGTTGCCGTTGAACGTGCCGACCTGCTCGTAGGTGCCGTCGGCGATCAGCGCCATCATCTCCTCGGTGCCGCCGATCGCCGCCGTCGAGACGCCGCCGCCGATCGCCTTGGCCAGCGCGACGATGTCGGGGGTGACGCCGTGGAGCGCGGTCACCCCGCCGGGGCCCACGGTGAGGCCGGTCTTGACCTCGTCGAAGGCGAGCAGCGCGTCGTGCGCGTGGAGCAGCTCCTTGAGCCCCGCGAGATAGCCGGGCAGCGGGTGGATGATCCCCGCGTTCATCATGATCGGCTCGAGGATCATGCCGGCGATCTCGCCGGGCTTGGCCTCGAGCACCCGGCGTACGGCGTCGAGGTCGTTGAAGGGGACCACGTCGACCAGGTCGACCATGGCCTGCGGGATCGCCACCCCCTCACGCACGCTGGCCGGCGACTCGAGGGGGCCGACGTCCTCCGGCTCGGGCAGCACCGAGACCTCCACCGAGTCGTGGTGCCCGTGGTAGCAGCCCTCGACCTTGAGGATCCGCATCCGGCCGGTGGCCGCGCGCATCAGGTGGACGGCGTCCATCGTGGCCTCGGTGCCGGAGTTGGCGAAGCGCCAGAGAGGCAGGCCCCACCGCCGCTGCAGCTCCTCGGCGACCGCGATGGCGTCCTCGGTCGGCTGGGCGAAGTGGGTGCCGAGGGTGACCCGCTCCTGGACGGCGGCGATGATCGCGGGGTGGGCGTGCCCGGCCAGGCCGACGCCGTACCCCCCGTGGAAGTCGGCGTACGCCGTGCCGTCGACGTCGTAGATCTGGCTCCCCCGCCCGTGGCTGATCCAGACGGCCTGCGGGTCGGCGATCTGCCAGTTGGAGGTCGCGCCCCCCGCCAGCACCCGTCCGGAGCGCTCGATCAGGGCCGCCGACGCCGGCTGGCGACGCAGGAAGATGTCGGACTGCTCCTCGATGAAGGCATCCAGGTCCATGCCGGTCAGTGAATCACTGAACGGTCGTTCAGTCCAGGAGCGTTGACTGGTCATTCAGTCCGTGTAACGCTGGCGATCACCGCACGCGAAGGAGCCACATGGGCCTGCACGTCAGTCGGCGTACTCTCCTCCAGGCCGGCCTCGGGACGGCAGCGACCACCGCCCTGCTCAGCGCCTGCGGCGGCGGCAAGAACGGCGGCACCGGCGCGGGGTCCGGCACGACGCTCAAGATCGCCACTCCCGACAACCCGGTGACCTGGCCGGTCGACGACAGCCTGATGATCGACTCGGGGCTGACCCCCGAGCCGGGCAGCACGCTCAAGATCTACAACTACGCCGACTACCTCTCGCCGCGGGTGATCAAGGACTTCGAGAAGAAGTACGGCGTCACCGTCGAGCTGTCGACGTTCAACGACACCGAGGAGGCTCTCAGCAAGATCGCCTCCGGGACGCTCGAGTACGACATCTACTACCCGTCGTACGACCAGATCGGCAAGATGGTGACCGCCGAGCTGGTGCGGCCCCTCAACCACGACTACATCGGCAACATCGGCAACGTCTGGGAGCAGTTCTCCGACCCGTTCTACGACCAGGGCTGGCAGTACTCCGTGCCCTACACCGTCTACACCACGGGCATCGGCTGGAACCTCGATCTCGTGCCCGACGAGATCGGCCAGCTCGAGAACCCCTACGACTCGCTGTGGGACAGCCAGTACGCCGGCAAGACCGCGGTCATCGACGACTGGCACACGATGATGGCGATGGTGCTGCTGCGCGACGACATCCACGACATCAACACCGAGGACGACAAGAACATCGAGCTCATGCGCACCCGCATGGAGGAGCTCGCCTCGGCCACCGACCCCAAGGTGACGGTCAACATGTACAACGACCTGCCCGCCGGGCAGATCGGGCTGTCGCAGATGTGGTCGGGAGACATCGTCAACGCCGTCTACTACCTGCCCAAGGGCAAGCAGCCCGAGATCCTGCGCTACTGGTTCCCCGAGGACGGCCGCGGCCAGGTCGACAACGACCTGATGCTGGTGCTCGCGCAGGGCAAGAACCCCGTCGCCGCGCACTTCTGGATCAACAACCTCCTCGACGAGGGGATCGCGATCCAGAACTTCGGCTACACCGGCTACCAGCCCCCGCAGAACGCGATCAACCCGAGTCGTCTGGTCGAGGACGGCTTCATCCCCGACAACCTGCGCGCGGCGACGGTCCTCCCCGAGTGGTTCGACACCGCCGACCGGCTGCTCGGCATGCCGATCGAGGTCGAGCAGAAGTGGCTGGCGGTCTGGCAGGAGTTCAAGGCCGGTGCGTGAGCGCTGGCTCTGGCGGGTCGCGGCGCTCCCCGGGGCCGTGTGGCTGGCGGCCTTCCTGGTCGCGCCCATGTATGTGGTGCTGGCCATCCTCTTCGGCACGATCGACCCGATCCTGCGCCGGCCGGTCCCGGTGTGGAACCCGGTCGACTGGGACCCCACCCAGTTCCAGTACGTCCTCGAGCGGCTGGTGGGGCCCGATGCGATCTTCGGTCCCGCGCTGCTGCGCACCGCGATCTACGTCGGTGTCGCGAGCGTGCTCTGCCTCCTGATCGCCTACCCGGTCGCGTACTACGCCGCGCGGCTCGCCGGTCGCCGCAAGGGCCTGCTGCTCGCGGCGCTGATCGCGCCGTTCTGGATCTCCTACATGATGCGGATGCTGGCCTGGGTCAACCTGCTCCAGAACGACGGCCTGGTCAACGAGGTGATCACCCTCGGGGGTGCCTGGAACACCGATGTCGACTGGCTCAACGGCCACGCAACCACGGTGGTCCTCGGGCTGGTCTACGGCTACGTGCCCTACATGATCCTGCCGCTCTACGCCGGCCTCGACCGGATCCCCGGGTCGCTGCTGGAGGCCGGACGTGACCTCGGGGGGAGCCGCTTCCAGGTGTGGCGCCGAGTGACGTGGCGGATGTCGCTGCCGGCGGTGATCACCGCCATCATCTTGACCTGCCTGCCCATGCTCGGCGACTACTTCACCTCCGACCTGCTCTCGGGCAACCCGCGCACGTCGATGGTCGGCAACCTCATCAACTCCGCGGTGCTCACGCCTGGCCAGACCGGGCAGGCAGCCGCGTTCGTGCTGCTGGTGCTCCTGGTCTCGCTCATCCCGATGGCCGTCTATGTGCGGGTGTCGCGCGAGGGAGAGGGGCTCCGGTCGTGAGCGGCCCGACCACCTCGAGGCGCCGGCGTACGGCGCCGTGGCTGGCGACGATCACCGGCCTCTACCTCGTCTGGTCGCTGGCGCCGGTGCTGATCGCGGTGCTCTTCTCCTTCAACGCCGGCCGGTCGCGCACCAACTGGCAGGGCTTCTCCTTCCAGTGGTACTACGGCGAGGAGCTGCGGTCGGTGTGGGCCGACCCGGCGCTGCAGCAGGCGGTGCTCCACACGTTCCGCCTCGGCGTGATCGTCACGCTGATCACGGTGCCGCTCGGGACGCTGCTCGCGCTGGGGCTCGACCGCTGGCGCGGACCGCTGCCATCGAGTGCGAACTTCCTGGTTCTGCTGTCGTTCGTGCTGCCCGAGGTGCTGCTCGCGGTGTCGCTGCTCTTCGTCGCGACCACCGTGACGTCGTGGACGCCCGTGCAGCTCGGCACGCTCGGCCAGGTGATCGGCCTGATCACCTTCCAGCTGTCCTATCCGGTGATCATCGTGCGCG
>CAZQCA010000109.1:0-10785 GCA_964591845.1 uncultured Nocardioides sp. | reverse complement strand
GTCGACGAACGGCCGGTGCAGGTCGGGGTTGCCGTCGCGGTCGCGCGGCAGGTCGCCGAAGTCGCGCTCGAGCTCCTCGAACGAGCCGTAGACGTCGAGCCTCGGGTAGGCCGGGTCGTCGCTCTTCCACACCGGCACCGGGCTGCCCCAGAAGCGGTTGCGGGTGATCGACCAGTCGCGGGCGTTCTCCAGCCACTTGCCGAACTGGCCGTCCTTGATGTGCTCGGGCACCCAGTGGATCTGCTGGTTGAGCTCGAGCATGCGCTCCTTGATCGCCGTCACCTGCACGAACCACGAGGAGACGCCCTTGTAGATCAGGGGCTCGCGACAGCGCCAGCAGTGGGGGTAGGAGTGCTCGTAGGACTCCCGCTTGAGCATTACGGTGCCCTCTGTGGTGGCGCCGGCCTCATCGACGAGGCCGCGGGTGCGGGCCTTGAGGTGGTCGATGATCGGCCCGTTGGCATCGAAGACCAGCAGGCCGGCGTACTCCTCGACGGGGGCGGTGAAGCAGCCGTCCTTGCCGACCGGCATCACGGCCTCGATGCCCTCGCGGTCGGTGACGATCTTGTCGACCTCGCCGAACGCGCCGGCGGTGTGCACCAGGCCGGTGCCGTCGGTGGTCGTGACGAACTCGGCGGGCACCACGCGGAAGGCACGCTCGTGGCCGAGGTAGTAGGAGAACGGCGGCGTGTACGTGCGGCCGACCAGGTCACGGCCCTGGAGTCGCTCGACCACGTGGGGCTCGCCGTCCTCGCCGCCGAGCTCCCGCGCGTACGCCGGCAGCCGCGCCTCGGCGAGCACGTAGCGCTCGGTGCGGTCGGGGTCGCCAGGCACGCCCGCCTCGACGACGACGTAGTCGATGTCCTCGCCGACCATGATCGCGAGGTTGGCCGTGAGCGTCCACGGCGTCGTCGTCCAGACGAGGGCCAGCTCGCCCGTGTCGAGCCGCAGCCCGACGGTGACCGCCGGGTCCTTGACGTCCTGGTAGACGTCGTCGTCCATCCGCAGCTCGTGGTTGGACAGCGGGGTCTCGTCGTTCCAGCAGTAGGGCAGCACCCGGAAGCCCTCGTAGACCAGGCCCTTGTCGTGGAGGCGCTTGAACGCCCAGATGACCGACTCCATGTAGTCGGGGTTCATGGTGCGGTAGTCGTGGTCGAAGTCGACCCAGCGGGCCTGACGCGTGACGTACTCGCGCCACTCGCCGGTGTACTTCATCACCGACTGCCGGCAGGCCTCGTTGAACTTCTCGATGCCGAGGTCGCGGATCTCGTCGGTGGTCTTCAGCCCCAGCTGGCTCATCGCCTCGAGCTCGGCCGGGAGACCGTGGGTGTCCCAGCCGAACCGGCGCTCCACCCGGTGGCCGCGCATCGTCTGGTACCGCGGCACGACGTCCTTGACGTAGCCGGTGAGCAGGTGGCCGTAGTGGGGCAGGCCGTTGGCGAACGGCGGGCCGTCGTAGAAGACGAACTCGTTGTCGCCGTGGTCGCCCGGGTCGCGCCCGTCGACGCTCGCCTGGAAGGTGCCGTCGGCTTGCCAGTAGGCCAGCACGGCCTCCTCGAGCTCCGGGAAGCGGACGGAGGCGGGCACGCCCTGGGCGGCGGCGCTGTGGGACACCTGGGGGTAGGCCATCGGTGGCTGCTCCTGCGGTCGGTCGTCGTCTCGGTCTGTCACGAGGACGACGCTCGCCACCGGTGTCGGCAGCGGCTCCGCGGTACCACCTCGCTTGCCCACCGCGTCGGTCGGGGAGGTCGCGTGGCGACCGACTCGACCTCCGTGGAGGACCGCTTCATTTCGTCGGCTGTGACGGGCCTACCCGTCCGGTTCTAGTGGGCCGCACGCTGGCCGGCGTACGCCGTTCTTCCGGAGGCTCGCCGCTGATGACGGCTCGGACGCCTGTACCGGCCAGCGTACGGCGCGGCGCGCGCCCGGCGCGAATCGGTTTGTGGGGGATAGTCCGGTGCGTTCGCGTTGTGGATAAGCCGGATTCGGAACGGAAACACACTGGACTATCGGGATTTCTGTGGACAAGGCCGTGCGCCGACGGCACCTTCCGGGCCTCTCGTCAGGCGCTGGAGCGATATCCGAGGAGCCTTCTTCGCTGGTCCTCGGCGAGTCTGCGCCGTCGCCCGACGGTGTGGGTGGGCGTCCACCACGGGGGTGGCTGGAGGGTCCAGGCACGGTCGAGGCCGACCCTGCGGCGTGCGCGTGCGAAGGCGTCGTCGAGCCTCCGCAGGAAGCCGTCGGGTGCGGCGATGTCGCCCGCGACCATCGTGACGACCTCGATCCCGACGCCACGCAGCCTCGCCTCGCGCTCGAGGTCGAGTCTGCGCCGTTCACCGACCAGGTGGAGCGTGCCGTCGTACTCCCCCACGATCCCCACCACCGGGTCGATGAGGTCCGGGGTCGCGAGATGGTCGCCCCACAGGTCGAACACCGGCCGGTTGCACAGCGGCCGGTCGTAGCCCCCGACCTCCGTCCACACCAGGCGCATCCGCGTCTCCTGCGGCGACCAGGAGTTCTCGTCCATGTGCGCAAGCGCCTGGCGGAGCTGGGGAACACCGGTCCAGGAGTTGAGCCGGGTCTCGAACGGCGTGAGCTCCTCCAGCGACACGAGGTCGTCGTACGCCGCCATGTCGAGCGCCTCGACCGAGCGCCACCACGTCGACGCGTGCCTCGCGGCGAATGCCGCTGCCCACGCCGCGGTCGTGACCGGCAGGCCGTCGAGCTCCGACAGAGCCCAGGGGCGCACCGTCTCCTGGCTCATCGTGAGGCCGCTCTGCGGCGCACGGTGGCTCGCGACCGAGAGGGGGACGGGCAGCATCGAGCCGTCCGGCGCCGTCCCCGTGAACCACCCGCCGCCCCACCACCTCAGCGCAGCCCACCCCGTGACCGCCTCGCGGTGGGACAGGAGGGGCGCGCACGCGGCGATCCGCTGGTCGACGTCCTCCATGTCGGTGCCCACCGGCACGTAGAAGCCACGGCTCGTACGCCGCCACCGCGGGCCGCGCGCCTCCTCGGCGGTCGGTCCGACCCGGCCGGCCTGATCCACGGCCACCGGCCGGACCAACCCGGGCCGACGCGGATGGAACACCGGCGCTTCATTCACCCGTTCAGCCTGTCGCGGACAGCCCGCCCACGCGCCCGGCTATCCACAGATTTCGCGATAGTCCGGTGCGAAAGCGTTGCTGAAACGGCTTATCCACAACCGAAACTCACTGGACTATCGCAAGGGCGCTGGCAGGATCGACGGATGGCCGACACGTGGTTGCCGAGGGACGAGGACCCGCGATTCGGGATGCCGACGCCGCGGGGGGAGCGGGAGACGGTGGAGCAGTACCTGCGCTTCTACCGGACGACGTTCGCGATGAAGCTCGACGGGCTGGACGCCGAGCAGCTGGCGCGGCGCTCGGTGCCGCCGTCCACGATGTCGCTGCTGGGGCTGCTGCGGCACCTGGCCAAGGTGGAGCACCACTGGTTCCGGCGCGTCGTCGAGGCACGAGCCGAGCTGCCGCGCCTCTACCGCACCCCCGAGGAGCCCGACCTCGACTTCGACGGCGCGGTCGCCCACGACGCGGTGGTCGCGGAGGCCTGGGCCGCCTGGCGGGCCGAGGTGGCGCACGCCGAGGAGGTCACCGCCTCGCTCGAGTCGTACGACGTCCTCGTCGACGTCCACGGAGACGCGGGCGAGGTGCGCGACATCCTCGTGCACCTGGTCGAGGAGTACGCCCGTCACTGCGGCCACGCCGACCTCCTGCGGGAGTGCATCGACGGGCGCACCGGGCAGTGACGTCCTCCGTCCGGCTGCCCGACGGGCGTGGCCTCGACCTGTGGGAGGGCGGTGACCCCGGCGGCCGGCCGGTGGTCTTCTTCCACGGGTGTCCCGACTCCCGGCTGGCCGCCGTGCCCGGCGACGAGGCCGCCCGGGTCGCGGGCGCGCGCCTGGTCGCCTTCAGCCGCCCCGGCTACGGTGGCTCCGACCCGGGCGAGTCCGACCACGTGTCGGTCGCCGACGACACCCCGGCGCTCGCCGATGCGCTCGGGATCGGGTCGTTCGCCGTGCTCGGCATGTCCATCGGCGCCGGCTACGCCCTAGCCTGCGCCGCTCGGCACCCCGATCGGGTCTCGTCGGCCGCGGTGGTCTCCGCCGCGGGCGATGTCACGCGGATGGACCCGCCGGTGCCGCGCGACGGGCTCGACGAGGGCGGCCGTGCCTTCTTCGCCCGTCTGGCCGGCTCGTCCGTGGAGGCGGCGGTGGCCTCGATGCGCCCCGACTTCACGGCGTACGTCGCGGCGGCGGCGCCGCAGGACCCCGACGACCGGGCCGTCGCGGCCCGCTTCCGCGCCAGGCTCGACGACACCGATCGCCGGGTCGCCGAGGGTTGGTCCGACGCGCTCGTCGCGCGCTCGATGCGGGAGTCGCTGGCCTCCCACGAGGGATACCTGCGAGACGCCGCCACCACGTTCCGCCCATGGCGCTTCGACCTCGCCGCGGTGGCCTGCCCGGTGGCGGTCCTGCACGGCCGCCACGATCGCCAGCACTCGCCACGCAACGCCGAGTGGCTGTCCTCGACGCTGTCGGGCGCGACGCTGACCCTCCTCGACGAGGGGCACCTGGGCGCCCTGCACCGCCACTGGCCGGAGATCGTGGGCACCCTGCACTGACCACCGCGCCCATCTCGTGGGATTCGGCGGTTTGCGGGCCCATTTGTAGGGTGGCGGGGATGACTGACACGACTGTGAAGGCCGCCTGGGGCGACGGGCTGGCGACGCTGGACGCCGCCGGCACCGTGCTCGACGTCTGGTTCCCGAACCCGGTCCTCGGCGATCCGCCGGTCGACGCGGAGTCGCCCGAGGACCTCCACGCGCTGGCCACGCCCGACGAGCTGCGCGGCGTGACCCGCGCCGTACGCCGGGTCGTCGTGACCGACCTGACCGCTGCGCCGACCTCGACCGAGGACGCCTGGCTGCGGCTGCACCTGCTCTCCCACCGGCTGGCCGTCCCGCACGCGCTGTCGCTGGAGGGCGTCTTCGGACTGCTCACCAACGTCGTGTGGACCTCCGCCGGACCGTGCGCCGTCGACGGCTTCGAGGCGACCCGCGCACGGCTGCGGGCGGCCGGCCAGCACGTCGCCGTCTACGGCATCGACAAGTTCCCCCGGATGACCGACTACGTCGTCCCGGCCGGCGTACGCATCGCCGACGCCGACCGGGTCCGCCTCGGCGCCCATCTTGCGCCGGGCACGACCGTGATGCACGAGGGCTTCGTCAACTTCAACGCCGGCACACTCGGCGCCTCCATGGTCGAGGGACGGATCTCCGCCGGCGTCCTGGTCGGCGACGGCTCCGACGTGGGTGGCGGTGCCTCCGTCATGGGCACCCTCTCGGGCGGCGGCACCCAGGTGATCAGCGTCGGCGAGCGCTGCCTGCTCGGCGCCAACTCCGGCATCGGCATCTCGCTCGGCGACGACTGCGTCGTCGAGGCCGGCTGCTACGTCACCGCGGGCACCAAGGTGACGATCAAGGACATGGACAGCAAGCCCAAGGTGGTCAAGGCCGCCGAGCTCTCGGGGGCGAGCAACGTGCTCTTCCGCCGCAACTCCGTGACCGGCGCCGTCGAGGCGGTGCCGTGGCACGGCGACGGCATCGCGCTCAACACGGCGCTGCACGCCAACGACTGACCCCGCTGACCCCAGGACCCCGATGAGCCGCACCGGCAGAGGTGTCGTGACCGCCCTCGTCGTCCTCGGCGTGGCGCTCGGCGCAGGCGTCCTGGTGCGCCAGGGCGTCGGGCCGTTCGCCGATCCCGAGGGCTGTACCGCCGAGGCCGGCGGGCACACCGTCGAGCTCAGCACCGAGCAGGCCGAGAACGCCGCGCTCATCGCCGGCATCGCCGTCGGCCGTGGCCTGCCCCCGCGGGCGGTGTCGATCGCACTGGCGACCGCCTACCAGGAGTCCAAGATCACCAACCTCGAGCACGGCGACCGGGACTCCCTCGGCCTGTTCCAGCAGCGCCCCAGCCAGGGCTGGGGCACGGCCGACCAGATCCTCAACCCGGCGTACGCCGTCAACGCCTTCTACGACGCGCTGCTCGAGGTCGACGGCTACCAGGAGATGGAGATCACCGTGGCCGCCCAGGCGGTCCAGCGGTCCGCCTTCCCCGACGCGTACGCCGATCACGAGGCCGACGCCCGGGCACTCGCGTCGGCGCTGACCGGCGAGACCGGCGGCGGAGCCTTCACGTGCGTGGTCGACGGCGATGCCGCCGACGCCTCGGACCGGCTGACCCGCAGCGGGCTGACCCGCCGCGCCGACGACGTGCGCCGTGAGGTGAGCGCGGTCTTCGACGACCCGCCCCTGGGCGGCTTCGAGCCTGGAGGCGTCGACGACGGTCACATGAGCGGGTCGGCGCACTACGACGGCCGGGCCGTCGACGTCTTCGTCCGCCCGGTCAGCGAGTCCAACCGTCAGCGCGGGTGGGCGATCGCGGCCTACCTGGTCGCGCAGGCCGACCGGCTCGGGATCGAGCACGTCATCTTCGACGGCCGCATCTGGACCTCCGGGCGACGCTCGGAGCGCGGGTGGCGCGACTACCAGCCGCCCAGCGGGGCCACCGGCGACCCTGCGGTCCTCGAGCACCGCGACCACGTCCACGTCGACGTCGCCCCCTGAGGGCGTCCCGTCGGACCGTCCCGCTCGTGACTAGGCGCCGATGACTCGTCCGGGTGGTCGGCGAATGACTCGAACGGACCACCAACAATGTCCGATCGTCGAGCGGGTCGGGGTAGCCGTCGTGATCCCATGGAATCCCCATCACGCACCAGCTCGGACACGCGAGAGGATCGCCATGAGCACCTCCCAGATCTTCACGATCGGCACCGCCCTCCGTCGCGCGGAGGACAACAACGTGCCGGTGGAGGTCCTGGTCGAGGGCCAGTGGCTGCGGGGCAACATCGCCGGTCTCGATGGCGACGGTCTCGTGCTCGTGACGCCCGAGCGCACCCAGTGCGTGGTCCGCAACGCCCACATCTCGGTCGTCCGGATCCTCGCCAGCCTCTCCTTCGACGAGGAGGAGCAGGCCCCCCGCCCGACGTCGTACGACGAGGCGCACGGGCAGGCCGGGGAGCAGCACTCGACGCCCTTCAGCTGGGCGTCCTCCGAGCGCCAGGCAGCCTCCGAGCGTGCCGCCAGGGGCGACGCACCGGCCTACGACCCCCCGGCCGCGACGTCGTACGACGACGCGGACCGCGTCGCCCTCGACGTGGACCCCGGCGACGCGTTCTCGCTGGAGGTCGGCGACCCGTCAGAGCTGCTCGTGCTCGACGCCGGCGAGGCGTCCGACCTCCTGGTGCTCGGTGCCACCGAGGGCGACGACGTCTTGGTCCTCAGCCCCGGCGAGACCGACGACGTGCTGGTGCTCGACGCACCCGAGCACCAGGGCCCGCTGGCGCTGGGCTCCTCCCTCGCGGCCGACGAGATCCAGCCCGAGCCGCCTGCCGTGGACGAACACTCCGACGAGGACCCGGTCTACCGGACCGAGACCGTGGAGGAGCCGGAGCCCCAGGTGGCGCTGCAGCCCGAGCACCACGAGTCCGAGACGGACACGAAGGAGGACCCGGCCGAGCTGGTCAGCCGCCTGCTGGCGGAGTCCATGCGCGAGGCCGGGATCGACCCCACCGACGAGCCGACCGTCGACTTCACGAACGAGACCACCGACGAGACCACCGAGGAGACCACCGACGACGCGTCCGACGCGCCGGTGGAGCTGCTCCACCCCGAGAAGGTCCCGAGCCCCGACGACGAGCCCCGCGTCTTCGCTCTCCCCGCACCCGCGGCCACCGCGGACGCTCCGGCCACCGCGGACGCACCGGCCCCCGCCGAGGCGCCGGCAGCCGTCGAGCCTGCCGTGGAGCCCCCTGCGGAGCCTGCAGTGCAGCCCGTCGCGCAGGACGAGCCGGTGCCCGCCGAGCAGTCGCCCGAGCCGGCACCCGCCGCCGAGGAGGCACCCGGCGACGACTGGCGGAGCATGCTGGAGGGCCTGCGCAGCGAGGCCGCCACGATCACGCCCACCGAGCCGGCCCAGGAGAAGCGCCGCGGCCGCCGCCTCGTGATGCGCTGAGCCTGCTGCCCACAGGCGGACGCGGGTTCAGCCGGCCAGCCGGGCGACCGCGGCAGCGACCCGCTCGTCGGTCGCGGTGAACGCCATCCGCACGTGCTCCCTGCCGCCGGCGCCGTAGAAGGCACCGGGGGCGACCAGGATGCCCTGCCGGGCGAGCGCCTCGACGGTGTCCCAGCAGCCTTCCCCCCGGGTGGCCCAGAGGTAGAGCGACCCCTCGGAGTGGTCGATGCGGAAGCCGGCGAACTCCAGGGCGGTGCGCAGGGCGCCGCGGCGGGCGGCGTACCGCCCGCGCTGCTCGGTGACGTGGGCGTCGTCGGCCAGCGTGGCCGCCATCGCCACCTGCTGGGGGCCGGGCATCTGGAGTCCGAGGTTCTTGCGCACGGCGAGCAGCTCGCCGACCAGGTGCGGGTCGCCGGCGACGAAGGCGCAGCGGTAGCCGGCGAGGTTGGACCGCTTGGACAGCGAGTGGATCGCCAGCAGCCCGTCGTGGGAGCCGCCACAGACCTCGGGGTGGAGCACCGAGACGGGCTCGCCCTCCCAGGCGAACTCGACGTAGCACTCGTCGCTCACCAGCACGCTGCCGCGCTCGCGGCACCAGTCGACCATCTTGCGCAGGTGGTCGGCGGGCAGGATCCGGCCGGTCGGGTTGGCGGGCGAGTTCACATAGACCAGGGCCGGCGTCCGCGGGCCGAGGGCCAGCAGGGAGTCGGTGGCGACCGGCTCGGCGCCGGCCAGCCGCGCGCCCACCTCGTAGGTCGGGTAGGCCAGCTCGGGATGCACGACCAGGTCGCCCGCGCCGAGCCCGAGGTGGGTCGGCAGGCTGGCGATCAGCTCCTTCGACCCGATCACGGGGAGTACGCCGTCGAGGCCGACGCCCGACACCCCGAGCGTGCGTGCCATCCAGTCGAGCGCCGCCTGGCGGGTCTCGGGGCGGCCGATCGTCAGCGGGTAGCCCGGCGCGTCGGAGGCCGCGGACAGGGCCTGCTGCGCGACGGCAGGGGTGGCGTCGACGGGGGTGCCGATGGACAGGTCGACGATGCCGTCAGGATGGGCGCGGGCGGTGGCCGCCGCGGCGGTCAGGTGGTCCCACGGGAAGTCCGGCAGCCGGGCGGACACCGGACCGCCCGCGTGCCGGCCACCCGGGACGGTGGCGGTCACGTGGGGTCAGTGGTCCTGGTTCTGCGGCGGCAGCGCGGCGACGAACGGGTGGTCCTGCTCGATGACGCCCATCTTGGCGGCGCCACCGGGCGAGCCGAGGTCGTCGAAGAAGTGCACGTTGGCGGCGTAGTAGTCCTTCCACTGCTCCGGCGTGTCGTCCTCGTAGAAGATCGCCTCCACCGGGCACACCGGCTCGCAGGCACCGCAGTCCACACACTCGTCGGGGTGGATGTAGAGCATCCGGTTGCCTTCGTAGATGCAGTCGACCGGACACTCGTCGACGCAGGCGCGGTCCTTGAGGTCGACACACGGCTGGGCGATGACGTAGGTCACCAGGTCCTCCTCGGGGCTGGCGGATAGCCGGATCGGGCTATGGCGCGGCGCGGATGCGGACAGCCTAGTATCCCGCTGTGTCCACCGGCGCCATCGGCCACGCCCCTGACGGGGCCGACCAGCCGCTCGTGGGCCGGCACCGGCTCGGGCCGCACGTCGTCGGCCAACGGGTGGTGCTGCGGCGACTCCTCGTCGGCGTCCGCGGTCCGTCGGGCGGCCCGGCGATGACCGACCTCGTGGGCGAGTGCGTCTCGTGGGGTGATGCCGCGGTGCTGCGGCTCGCCGACGGACGCGAGGTCTCCGTGCCGATCGGCGAGATCGTCTCGGGCAAGCCCGTCCCGCCGCGACCGCCCGTCCGGCACCGGGTCAGCCCGCGCGAGGCCCAGCTGCTCGCCCTCGCGATGTGGCGTCGGCTCGACACCGCCCCACTGGGCGGCTGGACGCTGCGGTGGTCCGACGGGAGTCCGGCACGGCGGGCCAACTCGGCCGTCGCGATGCAGCCGGCCGGGGTCGACGACCCGGTGGCGGCCGTGGAGGACCACTATCGCCGGCTCGGACGGCGCCCGGTCGCCGCCGTGCTGCCGGGGACCCCGGAGGAGGCGGCGTTCCGCGAGCGGGGCTGGACGCTGGAGAGCCACGAGGCCGACTCGCTCTTCCAGCTGTGCGGCGTGGCGGCGGCCCGACGCCGGCTCACCGACCGGCCGGCGTACGCCGTGCGCGTGAGCGCCGACGGCGACCATGCGGAGGCCCGGGTGGGCGACGACGCCTCCGGGCTGGCGTCCTTCGGACGCGACTGGGTGGGACTGCGGGCCCTGCAGGTCGTGCCCGGGCGACGCCGACGCGGGCTGGGGCTGGCGGTGGTGGGCGCGCTGCTCGACTGGGGCGCCGAACGGGGCGCCACCACCGCCTACCTCCAGGTGCTGGGCGACAACGAGCCCGCGCGGGCGCTCTACGAGCGGCTGGGCTTCACCACCCACCACGCCTACCGCTACCTGGCCCGTTGACCAGCGCGGCCGAGCCGCCCGCGATCGCGTACACTCGGCCCCTCGCGCACCGGGGAGTGACGTCCCCACCCAGGCGCGCGACGCGCGTCCGGCGTTCCGACGAGAGGCCGGCGGACGTCGTCGGCGAAGGTGTGGTGGCACCGCGACCTGGCCCCCGCCCACACCTCCAGGGCT
>CAZQCA010000108.1:0-11124 GCA_964591845.1 uncultured Nocardioides sp. | reverse complement strand
GGGCTGCTCAACGTCTCGAGCGTGGCGGCGTTCCTGCCGCGTGGCTCCTACTCCGCCGCGAAGGCCTGGGTCAACAGCTTCGGGGAGTGGGCCGCCGAGGAGTACCGCCCCAGCGGCGTGACGGTCACGACGCTCTGCCCCGGGTTCACCCGCACCGAGTTCCACGAGCGGATGGGCGTCTCGCGCGGCAGCGCGCCGGAGTTCCTGTGGCTGGACGCGGAGTTCCTGGTCTCCCACGCCCTCGCCGACTTCGACAAGGGCAAGGTGCTGTCGGTGCCCGGTGCGTCGTACAAGGTGGTCGCCGGCGCGACCCGCGCGATGCCCCGCGGCGTGCTGCACCGCTTCCAGCGCCTCGGGCGCCGCTGACCCGGCTGGCGCCGGCGGAGCGCGGCTTTGCTCCTCCGAGGACCGTAAACCAGGATTTCGGAGGAGATTTCCTGGTTTACGGTCCTCGGAGGGGCAAACCGGCAACCGGGGGGTCAGCCCTCGCCGGCGATGAACGCGCGGACGGAGTCGGCGACGAGCTGGACGGCGATGGCCGAGAGCAGCAGGCCGGCGATGCGGGTGACCAGCATGACGCCGCTCTCGCGGATCAGCCGGAGGATCGGCAGCGAGAACCGCATCGCCAGCCACAGCGCCACGTGCACCAGGACCACCCCCAGGGCCACGGCCACGAAGTCGCTCCAGGCGTCGACCCGCCGGGAGAAGAGCATCGTCGCCACGATGGCGCCGGGCCCGGCCAGCAGCGGGGTGCCGAGCGGCACCAGCGCCACGTTGGTGCCGCTGCTCGCGGTGGGCTCCTTCTCGTTGCCGGTCAGCAGCTCGAGCGCCACCAGCAGGAGCAGCAGCCCGCCGGCCCCCTGCAGCGCCGGCAGCGAGATGTTGAGGTAGGCCAGGATCTGCTGGCCGAAGAACGCGAACACCGTGATCACGAAGAACGACACCGCCACGGCCTGCCAGGCCGCTCGGCGCGCGGTGCGCTGCGAGCGCCCCGACGTGAGCGAGAGGAAGATCGGCACGGTGCCGACCGGGTCCATGATCACGAACAGCGTCACGAACGTCTCGATCAGCAGCACCGTGTCGATCACGACGGCAGCCTAACCACGGCGTACGCCGGCGCACGGGGCGCGGCGGGTCGCGCCGGCGTCACCACGCCGGGGCGGGTCCCCCGAACTCGAGCTCCACCAGCGCGGGTCCGGCTCCCGAGACGTCGCGCAGGGGCAGCTCCTCGCCGAGCAGGAGCATCGCCGAGGGCGGCCGGAGCACCAGCCAGAGCCAGCGTCCGTGCGCCTCGCCGACGAGCACCGACCGGTCGAAGTCGACGTCGGCCGCGCTGGTCGACACCGACCACAGGGCCACCGGGTGACCGTCGAGCCGCACGTGGGCGGCCGCCGGGCCGCGTCCCACCTCGGGGCCCGGGTCCCCGCTCGGCAGCCCGGCGCACCTGGCCCCGAGGCCGGTGGCGGGCTCCTCGGTCACGACGACCAGGTCGACCGGCCCGTCGAGGTCGCTGCTCCCCGAGCAGCAGGTCATGGTGGCCCGAGCGCCGAGACCGCCGGTCACGAAGGCGAAGTCGCTCACCCGCCAGCCGGCCGCCACCGGCCAGGGCAGATAGGTGGGGAAGCCGTCGGCGGCGAGCAGCATCACGCCGAGGCCGTCGTACGACGGGCTGTGGGGGTGACGCAGCGCCGGCACGACGCCGTGGACCGGGCACCGCACCTGGCCCGGCGAGTCGCCGTCGGTCACGGCTTCGGGGCACTGCGGGCAGCCGCGCGCCAGCGGGCTGCCGCCCGGGTCACCGAGACTCGTCACGCGCTCACGGTCGACCCGCACGGGCGACCGCGTCAAGGGCGCGGGTCACGTTCAGGCGTGGGCGAGGCGGGGCGTGACCTCAGGCGTTCCACCGCAGCACGACGGGCGTCTCGCGCTCGTAGCCCAGGCACGAGACGGTCGCGGTGTCGAGCCGGAAGAGGCGACCCTCCGCCACCGCCAGCCCCAGCCAGCGCGCTGCCAGCGCCCGCAGCGCGTGGCCGTGGGAGAACACCAGCGTGTCGCCGCCGCTCGCCCGCGCCCGCGCCACCACCCGGTCGAGTCGCTCGCTCACCTGCTCGGGCGTCTCCCCGCCCGGCGTCGGGTGCGTCCAGACGGTCCAGTCCGGCACGCTCATGCGGATGTCGGCGCTCGTGCGGCCCTCGTAGTCGCCGTAGGCCCACTCGACCAGGTCCTCGGTCACCTCCGCGTGGGGAAAGCCCGCCAGCTCGGCGGTACGCCGTGCGCGCTGCCGCGGCGAGGTCAGCACCCACTCGAAGGTGACGTCCGCCAGCCGCTCGGCCAGCTCGTGGGCGGTCTCGACCCCGGCGTCGGTGAGGGGCAGGTCGGTCACCGAGGTGTGTCGTCCGTTGGCGCTCCACTCGGTCTCCCCGTGCCGCACCAGCCACAGCTTCGTCTCGGGAGCACCCGGGCCTGTCGTCATGGCCGCGAGTCTGCCAGGATGCGGCGCCATGCACTCCCCCGCGCCGACCCTCGCGCGCGCCCGGGTCGCCACCGCGGCGGCGTTCCTCACCCAGGGGCTGGTCTTCATCAGCCTGACGACCAGGCTGCCGACGGTGCAGAGGCGCTGGGACCTCGGCGAGCTGGGGCTCTCGCTGGTGCTGCTCATCGTGGTGCTGCTGGCGGGCGCCGGCTCGGTCATCGCCGAGCGCGTGTCGAAGGCCCGCTCGAGCGCCTGGCTGCTGCGCGGAGGCTTCGCGGTGATGGCGGTCGCGGTGCCCGTGCTGGTCCTGGCGCCGTCGTACGCGGTCTTCCTCGCCGGCATGGCGGCGTACGGCGTCGCGGTGGGCGTCGTCGACGCCACCACCAACATGCAGGCGGTGGCGCTGGAGCACCGCTACGACCGGCCACTGCTGCCCTCGTTCCACGGGGCCTGGACGCTCGGCGGTGTGGTCGGCGCGGGCGTGGCCCTCGCCACCGGCGACCTGGCCTGGGAGACGACGGTGTGGCTCGCCGTGGTGCCGGCGCTGGCGCTGGTCGCGCCCTACCTTCCCCGCGACGACGGCCCGCCGGTCGCGGACCTTCCCGGCATCCCCTGGCGGCCGATCGTGATGGTCGGGCTCGGTCTGGTGCTCTTCTACATGGTCGACACCGCCGCGGCCACCTGGGGGCCGACGTACCTCGACGACACGTTCGCGACACCGACCCGGCTGGTCGCGCTCGCGACGTTCCCCTACCTGGTGGCCAGCGGGCTGCTGCGCTGGGCCGGCGACGGGCTGGTGGCCCGGTTCGGCCCGGCTCCGGTGCTCCGCGTCGGCGCCGTCGTGGCGAGCGCCGCGCTGGCCGTGGTGGCCTTCGCACCCACGTGGCCGGTGGCCGTCGCGGGCTTCGCGCTCCTGGGCGCCGGCGCGGCGGTGATCGCCCCGCTCAGCTTCTCGGCCGCGGCCCGGATCGCCGGGGGCGGAGACCTGGAGCCCGCCGCCCGGCACGCCAGGGTCGACGCCGTGATCGCGCGCTTCAACCAGTTCAACTACGTCGGCGCGCTGCTCGGCAGCGTGATGACGGGCGTCGTCGGCGCCGGCAACCTCCGCTTCGGCTTCGCCGTGCCGATGGTGCTGATCCTCGGGATGCTGCCGCTCGCCCGCTTCTTCGCGGACGCGCCGGGAGCCGACGCCGCGCCGTGACTGCGAGGATGGCCGGATGCATGGTGTCCGCTCGGCCGCGTCCGCCCTGGCCGCCCTCGCCCTCCCGCTCGCGGGCGTGCTGGCCGTCGTACCGCCGGCGCAGGCGCGGGTCATCCACGTGGGGCCGGACCGCACGCTGACGACGCCCAGTGCCGCGGCGGCGGTGGCCCACGACGGCGACACCGTCGAGATCGACGCCGGCACCTACACCGGCGACGTGGCCACCTGGACGCAGGACGACCTGACGCTGCGGGGTGTCGGTGGGATGGCCCACCTGGTCGCCGACGGGCAGAGCGCACAGGGCAAGGCGATCTGGGTGATCGCGGGCGACCGGACCACGGTCGAGAGCGTCGAGTTCAGCGGCGCGACGGTGCCCGACGGCAACGGCGCCGGCATCCGCCAGGAGGGTGCGGGGCTGAAGGTCGTCCACTGCTCCTTCCACGACAACGAGAACGGCATCCTCGCAGGGGCCAACCCCGCGAGCGACATCGAGATCCGCCGCTCGCGCTTCCGCGACAACGGCGCGGGAGACGGCCAGACCCACAACCTCTACATCGGCGCCGTCCGCTTCCTCTACGTCAAGGGCAGCTACTTCGCCGGCGCCGACCAGGGCCACGAGATCAAGTCGCGGGCCCTGAAGACGACCATCACGGCCAACCGGATCCTCGATCTCGCCTCGACCGCGAGCTACTCGATCGACCTGCCCAGCGGCGGCGACGCCAAGATCACGGGCAACGTGGTCGAACAGGGGCCGAGCTCACCCAACCGCACCCTGGTGTCCTACGGCGCCGAGGGGCTCAGCAACCCGGTGACCCGGCTCTGGGTGGTCCACAACACCTTCGTCAACCAGCAGAGCTCGGGCACCGTGCTGTCGCTGGCGGCCGGGGCGACCGGCATCCACCTGTGGGACAACCTGCTGGTCGGCGCCGGCACCTGGGTGGCGGGCCCGACCGCCGAGCGGCGCGCCAACCTGCGCGCCGGCCGCGGCTTCCGCGACCCGGCTGGACACGACTACCGGCTGCTGGCGTCGTCCCCGGTCCGCGACCGCGGCGTGTGGGCTCCGAAGTCACGTCGTCCGCGCTACGAGTACCGGCACCCGCTCCGCTACGTCGACCGCCCGCGCGTGGGCAGGCCCGACCCCGGCGCGTTCGAGTACGCCGGCTGAGCGGTCAGGAGCCTCCGCCGCCCGCCTTGCGGCGGTGCATCTTGGGCGCGCCGCCCATCACCTCGGAGCCGTGTGCCTTCTCCTTGAGCGGCGCGTCGGCGGCCACGCCCTTGGCCTTGGCGTTCTTGCGGTCCAGCGCCTCGCGCATCTTGGCCTTGAGGTCCTCGTGGGCGTCCTTGGCGTCTGTCATGTCCTCCACCCTGCCACCCGGCCCGAAGCGGGTCGAGTCGTGTGCGGGCTCAGGAGGGAGGGCCCGGCCAGTTCTTGTCGGGCTGCGGCACCGGCCTCCCGGGCTGCTCACCGCCGCGGGCGTCGAGGTAGCTCTGCTTCGGCACCATCACCTTGCGCCGGAAGAGGCACACGACCTTGCCGTCCTGGTTGTAGCCGACCGTCTCGACGTGGACGACGCCGCGGTCGTCCTTGGACGTCGACTCCCACTTGTCGAGCACGGTGGTCTCGCCGTAGAGCGTGTCGCCGTGGAACGTCGGCGCCACGTGTCGCAGGGACTCGATCTCGAGGTTGGCGATCGCCTTGCCGGAGACGTCGGGCACGGACATGCCGAGCAGCAGGGAGTAGACGTAGTTGCCGACCACCACGTTGCGGCCGAACTGCGTCGTCTCCTCCGCGTAGTGGCTGTCGAGGTGCAACGGGTGGTGGTTCATCGTGAGCAGGCAGAACAGGTGGTCGTCGTACTCCGTCACCGTCTTGCCCGGCCAGTGCTTGTAGGTCGCCCCGACCTCGAACTCCTCGTAGCTGCGTCCGAACTGCATGCGCTCATGGTGCCGGACCGCGCGTGCCTTGAGAACGCCGCCCGCGCGTGGGAAACCTCACGCGGGCGGCCCGCTCAGCGTCCGCGCAGCCGGTCGCGCAGTGAGCGGGGCTCGGGCTCGGCCGAGGCCTCGGCCCGCAGCTCCTCGTAGGCCGCCTCGAGTCTGCGGTGCTGCCGCTGCTCCTTCCACTGCAGGGCTCCGAGGTCGGCCAGCGCGGTGATGGCGGCAGCCAGCACCTCCGGCTCCGGCACCGAGTCGGGCCCGGTCTCCAGGGTGGAGGGCAGGAGGTCGGCGGGGTCGCCGACCAGGTCGACACCGAGGTCGACGATGCCGGCGTGCTGCGCCCGGATCTCCTCCAGGCACCAGTCGCCGAAGTCGTGGGGTATCCGGATCGGCGAGGTGTAGTGCTTCATCAGCGTGCCTCGCGTCAGCCACTCGCGGACGCCGACCTGATAGCTGCCGTCCTCGAAGGGGAGCCGGTCGCCCAGCTCGAGGTTGACCCGACGAAGCAGCTCGGCCTGGTCGAGGGAGATCGAGGCGTTGATCCGGCCCGGCGGCAGCCGCAGCGACGCGGGGTCGACGCCGAGGAGTCCGCAGAAGAGGTCGACCAGCGAGCCCTCTCCCGTGCGTGACGACGGGGGGACCGCGACGACGTGCACGCGCGAGGCGTCGAGCGATCCGCCCCACCGGCGCAGCAGCCTGGGCAGGTCCTGGCGCTCGAGGAACTGCTCGGCCGCCGGCGTGCGCCGCTGGATCGCCGTGATGAAGTCGCGGTAGGAGACGGTGTCGCGCTCCTTGACGCACTGCTGCCACTCCGACGGGATGGTGGCGCCCCAGTGGCGGGCCGTGACGACGAGGTGCAGCTCGTGGTCGCGCAGCGCGCCGGCCATCGCGTCGGCCACCGGCTGGGGCAGCTCCGCGAGGTCCTCCAGCGTGACCAGATGGCGCAGCTCGGGGTGGGCGGCGATCCTGCGCACCATCGGCTCGACGGCCTGCCGAGCGAGCTCCGCGTCTCCTGTGGCGGCGTACTGCTTGAGCGGAACGAGCTGCCGCTCGACGTGGCCCTTGCGGGTCTTGAACGTCAGGTCGAGGCCCTGGGACGCCAGCTCGCGGTCGGACTCGCGCAGCGCCTTCTGGAGGTACGACGTGCCGGACTTGCGGGTGCCGATGTGCAGGAAGACCGTGCTCATGCGCCCGCCTCGGGGGCGCCGTCGCCCGCCTTGCTCCTGCCGAAGGGGAAGGGCCCGTGCCCCACGTCGAGGGTCGCGCGCAGGTCGGCGAGCACCTCGTCGGAGCAGGACCCGGTCACGAACTCCGCCAGCCCCCGCAGCTGCCGGTCGGCGACCGCGGCGTCGTCGTCGGTGACCTCCTCGTAGCGCAGGTCGAAGACCCGGTCGGGCCGGGTGTCGCGGAGGTGCTGCTGCACCTGCATCACCCGCTCGATGTCGCGCTCGGCCTTGTCCTGCGGGCGCCGTCGCCAGAAGCCCGAGCTCACGACGTCGGCCACGTCACGGGTGTTGAGCACGTAGCGGGTGCCGGGGAAGCAGGCGTCCAGCCAGGTGAAGAACGCCTCCGTCTCCCGCGGCCGCACCTCGTGCCAGCGCACCTCCTTGAAGCCGATCCGGTCGAGCCCGTCCCGCTGCATCCGACCGACGAGCAGGTCGGTCATCAGCGTGCGCGAGGAGTCGACGAAGGGCTCCAGGCGCAGCAGATGGGTGCCGAAGAACGCGGAGTGCGGACGGCGGGCCAGGCGCTTCCAGCCCGGGTGCCCCACCAGCTGCTTCTCCGCGAACGACACGGCCTTCTCGGAGGCGCGGAAGAGGTGGAGCGGGTACATGCCGTTCTCCCCGCGGACGACGGTGCGGGGCAGCGCGTTGAGCAGGCCCTGCGCCAGCGTGGAGCCCGAGCGCCCATAGGTCACCACGACCACGCAGGCGAGCCCACCCGCGGGGGGCGCGGGCAGGCTGCGCAGGTCGGGCACGGTCGCGGGGCTCACCCGGGCATCCTCTCGCACGTCAGAGGGTGCCCACCAACCGGCGGGGCAGGCGGACGACGGGTTCGCGGCGCAGTGCCTGGAGCTGCCCCTGCTGCGGGGTGCGGAACACCCCGCCGACCTCGCTGACCAGGTCCGCCAGCGGAGCGGAGGCCGCGTCGAACTCGGGGACCGCGTCCTCGTCGACGCCGCGCACGACCTTGTCGAACACCGCGAGCAGCTCGTCGGCGGGCTTGGACCAGCTCGACTTGCCGGCCCGGCCGTCGGCGGCGTTGGCCTCGTTGCGCCGGGCCGACATGGCGGCCAGCCGGTCGCGGTCGGCGAACTTGAGGTGGAGGAGGAACAGCTGCGGGTCGACGGCGTACGGCGTCCGGATGCCGTGCGAGGAGACCGCCCACGCCGCGGGGACGCGCTTGACCGAGGGCTTGCACATGATCGGCGTGAACATCGCGAAGCGCCGCTGCTCCAGCAGCGGCTGGCCCAGGTCCAACGGCGGCTCGGACGGCAGGTGCACCAGGTTGAGGCCGACGGCGCCCACCACGTCGGACCCCGGGCGGTCGTCGAGCAGCTCGGGCAGCGAGGCGTACGCCGCGGGGTCGGGCACCAGGAACTCGTCGGCGTCCACGAACGCGACGTAGTCGTAGACCGCGAGCAGACCCTGGGCGAGTCCGCTGACCAGCGCCATCCTCGCCCGCTCGAACCCCGCGCCGCCCGGCAGCCCGGGCAGCCGGTGCACGGTGCAGCCGAGGTCGCTCGTGGAGCCGTCGGCGGAGCCGTCGTCCAGCACGATCAGGTGCTCGCGACCCACCTGGCGGGCGTAGTGCTCCACCCAGACCCGCAGCAGCGGTCCCTCGTCGCGCGCCATCGTGAGCACGGCGACCCGGGGCGGCCCGTCATGGGCGCGGCGCGGAGCCGCGGTCGCGTCCCGACCGGTGGCGGCCCTCCCCCGCAGCCTCATGGCGCGGCCCCGGCGGCCGGCGCCGCGGCGCGCTCCTCGGCGGCCCGGGCGGGCAGCGGCCCGCCGGTGCGGTCCTCCAGCCTCTTGCGCACCAGCAGCGTCACGGCGTGCAACGCGGCATCACGCACGTCGGCGGGCGGGACGGTGTCGGGGTCGACCCCCGGCACGTCACGGGGCTCGAGGTCGGCGAGGTCGCCGACCACGCGCACCCCCGACGCGGCCACCCGCTCCCGCATCAGGGCGCTGCGCCGGACCAGCCACTCCGGGACGGACAGCCCGATCGGGTCCTCGGCCTCCCGGTGCCTGCTCAGGACCGCCTTGCCCAGACCGAACTTCACCACGTCGGAGTAGACCTCCCACGGGATCTCGAGGTCCCGCAGCGCCGCGTTGACCTCGCGCATGACTCCCACCGAGGCGGCGCCGAGCGACTCGTTGGCCGCGGGGACGGGCTCGGCCGCCGACGGCGGGAGTCCGGTCGCCTCGCAGAAGCGCTCCCACAACAGGTCGCGCGCGGCCTCGGGCGGCGGGACGGTCACCAGCGTCACCCGGTCGGGGCCCACGACCTCGCTCCACCGGGCGACCACGCCCGCCAGGGCCTGCTCCCGCCAGAACATCACGCCGGGTCCGAGCTCGTCGCGCACCGCCTCGGCGTACTCCGCGAACGTCCACGCCTGCCCGTTCTTGACCGACTCCTGCCACATCGCGGGCAGCGTCCGGGCCAGGTCGCGCGCGGTGACGACCACCTCGACGCGGGCCGGAGCGAAGGCGTCGGCGACGACCTGGAGCTTCTTGACGCCGGGCGCGGCGAGGAACTCCATCGAGATCAGGCTGGTCCCGTCGAAGCGACCCACCCGGCCGACCAGCTTGTCCCAGGCGCCGGCGTAGCTGCGCGAGGGGCGCCGCTTGCGGCCGAGCACCTCGGTCACGGCGATCACCTGGTCGCGCCAGGACGCGCCGGGGAACTGGAAGCCGTGGGTCCGCAGCGCCTTCTTGGAGTGCATCAGACGCTGCTGCACATAGCTGGTGCCGGACTTCATCAGCCCGACGTGCAGGACCACGCGCTGCGCCACGACCGTTGACCCTAGCCGATCAGGAGTGGCGCTCCCCGCCTGGCGTCAGAGCCGGTAGTCCTCGAGCAGACGGCGTCCGATGATCATCCTCTGGATGTCCGCGGTGCCCTCGCCGATCAGCAGCATCGGCGCCTCGCGGTAGAGCCGCTCGATCTCGTACTCCTTGGAGAAGCCGTAGCCGCCGTGGATCCGGAACGAGTCCTCGACCACCTGGGCGCAGTACTCCGAGGCGAGGTACTTGGCCATGCCCGCCTCGAGGTCGTTGCGCTCACCCGAGTCCTTCGTGCGGGCCGCGCGCACCATCATCTGGTGGGCGGCCTCGACCTTGGTCGCCATCTCGGCCAGCCGGAACTGCACGGCCTGGTGGTCGGCGATCTGCTTGCCGAAGGTGACGCGCTGCTGGGCGTACTGGATGCCCAGCTCGAAGGCGCGGTTGGCCACGCCGCAGCCGCGCGCCGCCACGTTGACGCGGCCCACCTCGACGCCGTCCATCATCTGGTAGAAGCCACGACCGGGTGTCCCGCCGAGGATCTGGTCGGCCGAGATCACGTGGCCGTCGAAGACCATCTCGGTGGTGTCGACGCCCTTGTAGCCCATCTTCTCGATCTTGCCCGGGATGGTCACGCCGGGAGCGGTCTCACCGAAGCCCTCCGCCTTCTCGACCAGGAACGTCGTCATGTTGCGATAGACGCTGTCGGACCCCTCGTCGGTCTTGACCAGGACGGCGACGAGGTTGGCCGAGCCGCCGTTGGTCAGCCACATCTTCTGCCCGTTGATCGTGTAGCCGCCGTCGTCGTTGCGGGTGGCTCGCGTCTTGATCGCCGCCACGTCGGAGCCGCACTCCGGCTCCGACATCGAGAACGCGCCGCGCACCTCTCCGACCGCCATCCGCGGGAGGTAGCGCTGCCTCTGCTCCTCGGTGCCGTGCTGCTGCAGCATGTAGGCCACGATGAAGTGGGTGTTGATGATGCCCGAGACGCTCATCCAGCCGCGGGCGATCTCCTCCACGGCCAACGCGTAGGTGAGCAGCGACTCCCCCAGGCCGCCGTACTCCTCCGGGATCATCAGCCCGAACACCCCGAGCTCCTTGAGTCCCTCCACGATCTCGGTGGGGTACTCGTCTCGGTGCTCCAGCTCGGTCGCCACCGGGAGGATCTCCTTCTCGACGAACTGCCGGACGAGCTTGAGCAGCTCCTGCTGATCGTCGGTGAGTCCGTCGGTCTGCTGCAGTCGAGCCATGGGGCAATCACCTTCGTGTCGAGATCCGGGTTTCACCCGTGAGTATGCCGAGTGCGTGCGGCGCGCGGCGATCCGGCCGGTGTGTGAGCCGCGGCACCCCGACCCCCCGCTCGTGCTCGTCCCCGTCGTGTTACGAGCGGGAGTCGAAGAGCTCCCGGAACTCCGCAAACGCCTCGATGGCCCGCGGTCCGTAGACGGTCGCCGGGCCGCCGTTCATGAGGATCGCCACCCCGATGGCCTCGGCGGCCTCCTGCA
>CAZQCA010000107.1:0-11137 GCA_964591845.1 uncultured Nocardioides sp. | reverse complement strand
CACGCCGACTACATCAAGAACATGATCACCGGCGCGGCGCAGATGGACGGCGCGATCCTCGTGGTCGCCGCCACCGACGGCCCGATGCCCCAGACCCGTGAGCACGTGCTGCTCGCGCGTCAGGTGGGCGTGCCGGCGCTGGTCGTCGCCCTCAACAAGTGCGACATGGTGGACGACGAGGAGCTCGTCGAGCTCGTCGAGATGGAGGTGCGCGAGCTCCTCTCCGAGTACGAGTTCCCCGGCGACGACATCCCCGTCGTGCGCGTGGCGGCCTTCCCGGCCCTCAACGGCGACGCCAAGTGGGGCGAGTCGGTGGCCGAGCTCATGCAGGCCGTGGACGACTACATCCCGACCCCCGAGCGCGAGATCGACAAGCCGTTCCTGATGCCGGTCGAGGACGTCTTCACCATCACCGGTCGCGGCACCGTCATCACGGGCCGCATCGAGCGTGGCGTCGTCAAGGTCGGCGAGGAGGTCGAGATCGTCGGCATCCGCAACGAGTCGCAGAAGACCACCGTCACCGGTGTCGAGATGTTCCGCAAGCTGCTCGACGAGGGCCAGGCCGGTGAGAACGTCGGTCTGCTGCTCCGTGGCACCAAGCGCGAGGACGTCGAGCGCGGCATGGTCGTCATCAAGCCGGGCACCACGACCCCCCACACCAACTTCGAGGCCTCGGTCTACATCCTCTCGAAGGAGGAGGGCGGCCGTCACACCCCGTTCTTCAACAACTACCGTCCGCAGTTCTACTTCCGGACCACGGACGTGACCGGCGTCGTCTCCCTGCCCGAGGGCACCGAGATGGTCATGCCGGGTGACAACACCGAGATGTCGGTGGAGCTCATCCAGCCGATCGCCATGGACGAGGGCCTGCGCTTCGCGATCCGCGAGGGCGGCCGCACCGTCGGCGCCGGTCGGGTCACGAAGATCACCAAGTGACACGACTCCCGCGAGGTGACTCGCGGGACTGAGCCACGACACGAGGGCCCCGGGCAGTCGCCCGGGGCCCTCGTGCGTCTGGTTGACTGGCTCGTCATGAGCTACGGCGCCCCGCCCCCGCCGGCTTACCAGCCGCCGGCCAACCACCCCCAGGCGACCACGGTGCTGGTGCTCGGGATCCTCGGCCTCGTGCTGTGCCAGGTGCTCGGGCCCTTCGCGTGGATGATGGGCAACCGCGTGGTGGCCGAGATCGACGCCTCCGGCGGCGCGTACGGCGGACGCGACAGCGCCACCATCGGGCGCATCCTCGGCATCGTCGCCACGGTGCTGCTCGTGCTGACGATCCTCGGTGCCATCCTCGTGCTGGGCCTCGTCGTGACCACCGGCACCACCTCCTCGAGCTGAGAGCCGGCCCTGACCTCCCGCCCCGCACGTCCGCACCATCGCCTCACCGACGACGGGCGCCCGGTCCGTGAGGTGCTCAGCTACTCCCGTCGCGGCAGCCGGCTGACCCCGCGGCAGGCAGCGGCGTGGGAGGCCCATCACGACGACTGGGTGATCCCCGACGACGCGGTGGAGGATCCCGGGTTCGCGTGGGCAGAGCGGTTCGGGAGGGCGGCCCCGCTCGTGGTCGAGATCGGCTCGGGCAACGGCGAGGCGACCGTGGCGCTCGCGGCGAGTAGGCCCGAGCACAACGTGCTCGCCTTCGAGGTCTGGCGCCCCGGCGTGGCGGCCACCCTCGAGCGGCTCGAGGCGGCGGGCGTGAGCAACGTCCGCCTGTGCTCGGTGGACGCGGTCTGGAGCCTGGAGCACCTCCTCCGACCTGGGGACGTCGCCGAGCTGTGGACGTTCTTCCCCGACCCGTGGCACAAGAAGCGACACCACAAGCGGCGATTGGTCACACCCGAGACCGCGAGGACGGCCGCCTCGCGGCTCGGGCCCGGCGCCTGGTGGAGGCTCGCCACCGACTGGGACGACTACGCCGAGCAGATGCGGGACGTGCTGGACGCCGAGCCCATGCTCGAGGGCGGTCCGGTCGGGCGATGGGCCGAGCGGCCGGTCACCAAGTTCGAGCGTCGCGGGCTGGCCGCCGGCCGGACGATCACCGACCTGGCCTACCGGCGCCGTCCGGACTAGAGCGGCAGGCCCAGCTCGAGGCCGGCGGTCTCCAGCCGCCACTCGATGCGCGCCCGCTCGGCATCAAGCTCGGTGCCCGGCTCCAGCACCCCGAGCAGGTTGTCGATGTCCAGGGCCCGGCAGGCCTCGGCGAGCACGTCGTCGTAGGCGCGGCGATGCGCCTCGTACTTCGCGAACGACTGGCCGCGCGGGCAGGTGCGATACCACACGCCCAACCGGCGCGCGTCTCGCGCGATCTGCTCCAGCGGACGACCGGCAGGGCGTCGGCGGTGGGACTCCAGCCACGCCCATCCGCGCACGACGGCTCGCCCGACCCGCAACCAGGGGGTGAACAGGACGGTGAACCACGCACAGATGAGCAGCGCGGCGCCCATCCTCCGACGGTAGGCCGCCGTCCCCGACCGATCAAGGGCTGGGCCGTCACCGGCCGCGCAGGGGCAGCAATTCCTCCCGCGGTCGGACGCCGTCGCCACATGCCGGCCCGTGGCGACCCGCACCCCCGCGAAACTTTGCGTCCGAGACCCTTGTCACGGTCGCGAGCCGGGCCTACGTTGCCTCTAGTTCCGCGTGTCGAGGAACTACGCGCGCAGGGGTCTGCGCCGAACTGGAGGACACGGCATGTCACGACGCATCCGCCATCTTCAGATTCTCTCTCTCGCCTCGGCTACGGCGATGACGCTCGCCGTTCTCGCCGCGGCGGGTCCCTCGTCCGCAGGTCCACCCGATCGGCGGGGGCTGACCGTCGCGGCGGTGCAGCCGCGGCTGACCGGGACGGTCGAGGGCGACAAGGCGGCCAGCAGCGGCCTGGCCCGGACCCCGGACTCCCTCCGCGGCCTCACGAGCAGCAAGCGGATCCCGGTCATGGTCAAGTTCGACTACGACGCCGCGGCCAGCTATACCGGCGGCGTGAAGGGCTACGCCGCCACCAGCCCGAGCGTCACGAAGCGCGCACTGCGCACGTCCCAGCAGGCGACGAGCCGCTACCTCGGATACGTCCGTGCCCGCGAGCTCTCGATCACCCGGGCCGCGGTGCGGGCGGTCCCCGCCATGCGCGTGACCGGCTCCTTCCGCGTGGTCTACGGCGGCGTCTCCGCCCTCGTCCCGGGCAACCGGGTCCGTGACCTCCTCCGCGTCCCCGGAGTGGTCGCCGTCCAGCCCGACACGCTCAACCAGCCGCTCACCGACTCCAGCATCGAGTTCATCCACGCCCCGGCCGCCTACAACGCCCTTCACAGCCGCCCCAACGCCGGCAAGGGACTGCTGCTCGGCAACCTCGACACCGGCGTGTGGCCCGAGCACCCCTCCTTCGCCGACAACGGCAACCTGCCGGCGTACTCCGGACCTGCGCTGCCCTGTCAGTACGGCGACAACCCGTTGACCCCGGCGAACGACCCGTTCGTGTGCACCAACAAGCTCGTGGGTGGCCGCGCCTTCCTCGCGACGTACGACGCCGTCAACGGCACCGGCTACCTCTACCCCGACCTGGCCCGCGACGGTGAGGGCCACGGCTCGCACACCGCGTCGACCTCGGCCGGCAACGTGGTCCGCAACGTCCAGACGCTGGGTCCGGTCATCGCCCGGATCAACGGTGTCGCTCCGGGTGCCCAGGTCATGGAGTACCGGGTCTGCTCCGTCGAGGGCTGCTACTCCTCCGACTCCGCCGCGGCGGTCCAGCAGAGCGTCCTCGACGGTGTCGACGTGATCAACTTCTCCATCAGCGGCGGCAACGACCCGTTGACCGATCCCGTGGAGCTGTCCTTCCTGGACGCCTACAACGCGGGAGTCTTCGTGGCCGCCTCGGCCGGCAACGCCGGTCCGGGTGCCGGCACGGCCAACCACGGTGGCCCGTGGGTCACCACCGTCGGCGCCTCGACGCAGACCCGTGAGTTCTTCTCGCACCTGACGCTCACCGCCGACAACGCCGACACCTTCGAGGTCGACGGGGCCAGCATCACCGCGGGCGCGGGGCCGCTTCCCGTCGTCTCGGCGGCAGCCGCGCCCTACAGCGACTCCCGATGCCTCACCCCGGCGCCCGCCGGCACCTTCACGGGCAAGCTCGTGGTCTGCCAGCGTGGCGTCAACGCACGCGTGGAGAAGGGCTTCAACGTGCTCCAAGGCGGAGCGGCCGGGATGATCCTCTACAACCCGACGCTCGCGGACGTCGAGACCGACAACCACTGGCTCCCGGTGGTCCACGTGGCCGACGGCACCGATCTGGTCGCCTTCCTGGGGAGCCACACCGGAGTCACCGGGCAGTTCACCGACGGTACGGCGCGCGACGGGCAGGGCGAAGTGATGGCCGCATTCTCCTCACGTGGCCCACTGGGGTCGGTGATCAAGCCCGACATCACCGCACCAGGGGTGCAGATCCTCGCGGCCATGACGCCGACCCCGGGCGCGGTCGCCGACGGTCCGCCGGGCCAGTACTACCAGGCCATCGCCGGCACGTCGATGTCGTCGCCGCACGTCGCCGGCGTCGCTCTCCTGCTCAAGGCCCTGCATCCGTCGTGGACGCCGGGTCAGATCAAGTCCGCCATCATGACCCAATCCGTCACGAGCGTGGTCAAGGAGGACCTGACCACTCCCGCCGACCCGTTCGACATGGGAGCGGGCCGGGTGGACGTGGCCCGGTCGATGAGGACCCCGGTCACGATCTCCGACACCGCGGCGAACTTCTTCGCGTTGACCGGCGACCCGATCCATGCGATCGACCTCAACCTGCCGTCGATCAATGCGCCCGTGATGCCCGGACGGATCACCACCACGAGGACTCTCAAGAACGTCAGCGGTGGCTCGCTGTCGGTCACCTCGAGGGCGCGGACGGGCGCCGGCACGTCGATCACCTTCGCTCCCAAGTCGTTCAGCATCCCGGCCGGGGGCAGCCGCACCGTCTCGATCACGCTGTCGTCCGAGGCGCCGGTGGGCGAGCAGCAGTTCGCGAGGATCGTGTTCGACACCAACCGTGGCGACGCGCATCTGCCGGTGGCCTTCATCCGGCAGCAGGGCTCGGTCGCCCTCGACCAGACCTGTTCGGCGGCCTCCGTGCAGCTGGGTCAGACGGCGACCTGCACCGTCACGGCGACCAACAACACCTTCGACAGCCAGAACGTGGATCTCACGACGTCGACATCCTCGAGGCTGCGGATCACCGGAGCTTCCGGCGCCACCGTGACCAACGGCGTCGCCTCGGCCTCGGGGAGTCTGGCCGGCGCCAGCCTCGGCGTCCCCTCGGTGGACGACGGCGGACTGTTCGGCTACATCCCGCTGGACGTCTTCGGGACGCCGGCGACCCCCATCGGGGACGAGCAGATCCTCAACTTCAACGTGCCGGCGTTCACCTACAACGGCGTCTCGTCGAGCAGGATCGGGATCGACTCCAACGGCTACATCGTCGTCGGTGGCGGGACCTCGGCGGACAACAACTGCTGCAACCTGCCGACAGGCCCCTCGGCCGCACCGCCCAACAACGTCCTGGCACCGTTCTGGACGGATCTGGACGGCACCGGCGTGGCGGGAGTGTTCGTCAACGTCCTGACCGACGGCGTGAACTCCTGGCTGGTGGTCGAGTGGAGGGTGAACGTGTTCGGCACCAACGACACTCGCACCTTCCAGACCTGGATCGGGGTGGACGGGGTCCAGGACATCACCTACGCCTACGCGGCTGCGCCGACGCTGCCGTTCGGACAGCCGTTCCTGGTGGGAGCCGAGAACGCCAACGGTCAGGGCGACATGGCGGCCTCGCTGCCGACGGTCGACCAGACGGTCACCTCGAGCGACCCCTCGCCCGGCGCCTCGCTCACCTACACGGTGACGGTGCGGGGGCAGACCCGGGGACCGGCGACGGTCCACTCGGAGATGACAGCGGACGCCGTGCCGGGCGTCACCGTGGTGAACACCCCGTTGCCCGTGACGAACTGACGGACCACGGGGGGAGTGGCCGGCCAGCTCGGCCGGCCACTCCGAGGCAGGCGTCCGACGGCTCCTAGACTCCCCTCGTGACCGCCACCGAGACTCCGCGGGTCGTGCGCGTCCACCGGGCGTGGTGGGTCGCCGCGGTCACGCTGGGCGCGCTGGTGGCGGCGGCGGGCTTCCGCTCCTCCACCGGTGCCCTGCTGGTGCCCTTGGAGGAGGAGTTCGGGTGGTCCCGCACCACCACGTCGGGGGCGGTCACCCTCAACCTGGTGCTCTACGGGCTGACCGCGCCGTTCGCGGCCGCCCTGATGGAGCGGTTCGGCATCCGGCGGGTGGCCACCGGGGCGCTGGTGCTGGTCGGCGCGGGCTCCGCCCTCACCACGACCATGAGCGCGGCGTGGCAGCTCTGGCTGCTGTGGGGGTTCGCGATCGGGATCGGCACCGGCGCGCTGGCCCTGGTCTTCGGCGCCATCGTCGCGACCCGATGGTTCGAGCGGCACCGCGGGCTCGTCGTGGGCGCGTTCTCGGCGGCCAGCTCCACCGGCCAGCTGGTCTTCCTGCCCACCATCGCCCACCTGGCGACCGGCCCGGGCTGGCGGTGGGCCGCCGGTCTCATCGCAGCATTCGCACTGCTGCTGGCACCGCTGGTGTGGTGGGTGCTACGGGACCGGCCCGCCGACGTCGGCCTGACGCCGTACGGCGCCCCGCGGGGGTGGCGTCCCCCGCCACCCGCGCACGGGGGCTCGGCGGCGGCACTCGCCTGGCGGGCGCTACGCACGGGAGCCCGGACCTGGCCCTTCTGGATGCTGTTCATCACGTTCTGGATCTGCGGCTGGTCGACCAACGGACTGATCGGCACCCACTTCATCCCGGCCGCCCACGACCATGGCATGCCGGAGACCACGAGCGCCGGGCTGCTCGCCGTGATCGGGATCTTCGACATCGTCGGGACGCTCGCGAGCGGTTGGCTCACCGATCGCTACGACCCGCGTCTGCTGCTCTTCGGCTACTACTTCTTCCGCGGGCTCTCGCTCCTGCTCGTGCCCTGGCTGCTCGGGCCACACGTCCATCCCAGCCTCTTCGTCTTCGTCGTGCTCTACGGCCTCGACTGGGTGGCGACGGTCCCGCCGACGGTGGCGCTGTGCCGACGGCACTACGGTCCCGAGCTGGCCGGCGTCGTCTTCGGCTGGGTCTTCGCCTCGCACATGGTGGGGGCCGGCATCGCGGCGGCGTACGCCGGGTGGATCCGGCAGTCGCAGGGCGACTACCTCCTCGCCTGGCTGACGGCCGCGGGGCTGTGCCTCCTGGCCGCCGGGCTCTGCCTGACCGTCCCGCGCCGCGAGGAGGCAGCGGCCGGGTGACCGCCGCCGGTGCTCAGCGACGCGACACGAGACGGTGCCGCTGCGCGGCCTCGCGAGCCAGACGCCGTGAATCGCGGTCGCGTCGGGCGGCCACGACCGCGGCCAGGAAGGCGTCGGGTGGCGTGCCGGGTGGCGGTGGGGGAGCGACGTGGCGCTGGACCTGCGCCGCCAGCGCCGTGGCCTGACGCCACCGGGCCGCGGGGTCGACCGCGTGGGCGCGCGCGAGGAACTGTCGCACCGCGAGCGCGAGCCCGGTCGGGAGAGCGGTGATGTCCGCCTGACCGGCCCACGCCGCGAGCGGCGGCGGCATCATGACCGGGGGCGAGAGCGTGAGCGACACGCGCTCGCGCACGACGTAGGTGCCGGCGGCGAAGTCGCCCAGACGCTTGGCGCGCGTGTTGAGCATCGACGACAGCAACGCCACCGAACCGCTCATCGCATAGATCTCGACCACGCCCACCAGCGCGCGGGTGAAGGCGTGCTGGAACGAGATCGGCCCCCCGTCGTCGCGCACGGTGCGCAGCCCCATCGCCAGCTTGCCGGGGGACTTGCCGCGGGTCAGCGTCTCGAAGGCGGTCGGGAACGCCAGGAGCACCGCGACGATCGCGCCGATCAGGCCCACCCTCATCAGCGCCTCGTCGGTCGGCAGCGTGACGACCAGGGCGGCCCAGAGCCCGATACCCAGGAGCACGAGCGTGACCACGATGTCGATCAGCCCCGACACGACCCGGTGCCCGAAGCTCGCCGCGGGCAGGTCGAGCGCGACCGCCTCGCCGGTGACGAGGTCGTCGGAGGTCAGGGAGGCGTACGCCGACGGCGCGGGCACCCGGCCGGGCGAGGGTTCCTGTGCCGAAACGCTCGTGGACATCGCTGGCCAGCATAGGCTTCGGCGGGTGGACCTGGACGCGTATGTGCATGCTCACGCGGCCGAGTGGCGGCGGCTCGAGGAGCTGACCCGGCGCCGGCCGCGGAGCGGCGCCGAGGCCGACGAGCTGGTCGACCGCTACCAGCAGGTGGCCACCCACCTCTCGGTGGTGCGCACCCAGGCGCCCGACGGTGCCGTCATCGCCTATCTGTCGGCGGTCCTCTCCCGGGCCCGCAACCGTGCCGTCGGCACCCGGGTCACCGCCTGGGCCGGCGTACGCCGCTTCCTCACGGCCCGCTTCCCGGCCGCCCTCTACCGCCTGCGGTGGTGGTGGCTCGGCACCCTGGCAGCCAACGTCCTGGTCACCGGCGTCCTGATCGTCTGGCTGCTGCAGCACCCGGCCGTCGAGCAGTCGCTGCTCACACCCGAGCAGGTCGACCAGCTGGTCAACCACGACGTCGAGGACTACTACAGCGAGTTCGCGGCGTCCCACTTCGCCCTGTCCGTCTGGGTCAACAACGCCTGGGTCTCGGCTCTGTGCCTCGCCCTGGGCGTGCTGGGCCTGCCGGTGGTCTACGTCCTGTTCCAGAACGTCGCCAACCTGGCGATCATCGGCTCGATCATGACCCGCCACGGCCATGGGGGGCACTTCTGGGGGCTGATCCTGCCCCACGGCCTGCTGGAGCTGACCGCGGTCTTCGTCGCGGGCGGCGTGGGGCTGCGGCTCTTCTGGTCCTGGGTGGCACCGGGGGCGCTCACGCGCACCCGCTCCCTGGCGGTGGAGGGGCGCACCGCGGGCACGGTGGCTCTCGGGCTGGTGCTGGTGCTCCTCGTCAGCGGCGTGATCGAGGGCTTCGTCACCCCCTCACCACTGCCCACCTGGGCGCGGGTCGGCATCGGCGTCCTCGCCGAGGCGGCGTTCCTCGCCTACGTGTTCGTCCTCGGACGCGCCGCCTTCCTGCGTGGCGAGACGGGCGACCTGGACGCGGCCCTGCTCGAGGACCGGGTCGCCACCGCGGCCTGACCCGGCCGCCCGAGCCGGGCCGCAGCGGCTCAGAGCAGGCCGTTGGCCTTGAGCGCGAGGTAGTGGTCGGCGAGCGCCGGGGGCAGGCGTTCGGCGTCGGCGTCGACGACCGAGATGCCGAGGGCGGCCAGCAGGTCGACGGTCGACGCCCGCCGTGTCAGCACCTGCTCCGCGGCCGCCGCGGCATAGACCCCGTCGAGCGAGTCGCGCTGGTGGGCCAGCTCCTCGAGGGCGGGGTCGCGGACCGACGCGAGCACCACGCGGTGGTGCCGGGTGAGCGCGGGCAGCACGGGCAGCAGCCCCTCCTCGACGGCCGACGGCTCGAGCGGCGTGAGCAGGACGACGAGCGCGCGCTGCCGGCCGAGCGAGGAGACCGCGCCGGCCAGCCCCTGCCAGTCGGCCTCGGCGATCACCGGCTCCAGATCGGCCATCAGGTCCTGGAGGCGGGCGGCGATGTCGCGAGCGCCGGCGGCCCGGAGTCGGGCTCGCACCGTGCGGTCCCCCGCGAGGAAGTCGACCCGGTCGCCGGCCCTCGCCGCGAGGGCGGCCAGCAGGAGGGCGGCGTCCATCGCCGAGTCGAGCCGCGGCGTGTCCCCCACCCGGCCTGCGGAGACCCGCGAGGTGTCGAGCACGAGGACGACGCGGCGGTCGCGCTCCGGCTGCCAGGTGCGGACCACGACGGAGCGGGTCCGCGCGGACGCGCGCCAGTCGATCGAGCGCACGTCGTCGCCGCGGACGTACTCCCGCAGGGAGTCGAACTCGGTGCCCTGCCCGCGGACCCGGACCGCGGCGCGACCGTCGAGCTCACGCAGCCTGGCCAGGCGCGACGGCAGGTGCTTGCGCGACTCGAACGGCGGCAGCGCCCGGACCCGGCCGGGCACCTCGATCGTCGCCTGGCGGGCAGCGAGACCCAGGAGGCCGGGGCAGCGCAGCGTCACGCCGGCGGCCCGCAGGTCGCCCCGCCGCCGGGGCAGCAGGGCGGTGCGGGTCAGCGCCCGGTCTCCGGCGCCGAGCCGCAGCCGGTGCCGGTTGTCGGAGGCCCCGGCCGTGGGCTGCCAGGCGTCGCGGAGGAGGAGGCGGACCGTCCGCCTGCCGGTGTTCTCGACCAGCAGGTCGCTGCGGGAGGACTGCCCGAGCCGCACCGGGTCGGGTGGGCGACGACTGACCCGCAGCGTGGCCGGCCGCGGCGCCGACGCCCAGTCGAGCAGCACCAGGACGACCACGACCAGCACCCACAGCCACATCGTGCCGAGCGTCGGTCGCAGGGCCACCGGGACCAGTCCCAGCAGGAGCAGGAGCGCGACGCGTCCGGTGACGGCCATCAGCGGGACACCCCGGACTCAGCGGGGCACCGGGACCGCGGAGAGCGCAGACGCGAGGACCTGGGCGACCGCCACCCCCTCGAGCTCGGCCTCAGGGCGCAGCCCGAGCCGGTGGGCAAGGGTCGCCTGGGCGAGCGCCTTCACGTCGTCGGGGGTCACGAAGTCGCGACCCACCAGCCAGGCCCAGGCCTGGCTGGCGCGCAGCAGGGCGGTGGCGCCGCGGGGGCTGACGCCGAGACTCAGCGAGGGCGACTCCCGGGTCGCCCTCGCGATGTCGACGACGTACGCCGTGACCTCGGGCGAGACCTGCACGTCGCGCACCGCGGCCTGGCCGGCGCCGATGTCGGACGGTCCGGCCACGGCGCGGACGCCGGCCGCGGCGAGGTCGCGTGGGTCGAAGCCCGCGGCGTGCCGGCGCAGGATCTCCAGCTCCTGCTCGCGCGCGGGGATCGGCAGCACCAGCTTGAGGAGGAAGCGGTCGAGCTGGGCCTCGGGCAGCATGTACACGCCCTCCTGCTCGACCGGGTTCTGCGTTGCCAGCACCAGGAACGGCCGCGCCAGCGTCTGGGTGACCCCCTCG
>CAZQCA010000106.1:0-11140 GCA_964591845.1 uncultured Nocardioides sp. | reverse complement strand
CCATCGCGTCGGCGTCGGCCTTGGAGTGGCGGCGGATCTCGTTGAGGTTCTCCTCGCGGTCGGCGCCGCTGATGAAGTAGTCGCCGTTGTCCATCGGCGCGAAGCTCGACCGCATGAAGAGCGGCATGAAGCCGTGCTTGACCAGGTCGAGCTCGTGGACGATCTCGGGGCGCAGCAGGCTCAGCGCATAGGAGAACGTCGTGAACGAGAAGCCCGGGTGGAGCTCCTCGGTGATCGCGGCGCCCCCCACGATGGGGCGGCGTTCGAGGAGCAGGGTGCGCAGCCCGGACTTCGCGAGGTACGCCGCGTGGGTGAGGCCGTTGTGGCCGCCACCCACGACGATCGCGTCGTAGTCGTTGGTCCGGGACTTCTTCGCCGATGGTGACATGGGTCAGGCCAGCTTCCGCTCGGGGTTGTAGAAGGGCAGCGACGTGATCGTCGCGGGCACGGTGAGGTACTCGTGGTTGACCGTCTGCTCCACGTGGACGGTGCCGCCGAGGCCGGCCAGGTCGGGCTTGACCCGTGCGATGCCGATGTAGCGCTGCATCATCGGGGAGTACATCAGGCTGGTGGCGTATCCGGCGCGCTCGCCGGAGTCGTCGTACAGCATGGTCTCCCAGGCCACCGGGATCTCGTCCATGACCGGGATCAGGCCGTGGGAGTCGAAGAGCTCGAAGAAGGCGTGCGGGTCGATCTCGATGCCGACGGTCGACCAGCGGGAGGTCTTCTCGGCGAGCTCGCGTCGGATCGCGGCACGCCCCACGAACGGCCGGGTGTCGTCGTCGATGCCGCGCAGCAGCCAGCCGAGTCCGAGCTCGGTCGGGGTGAACCGCTCGGAGTCGTTGTAGGCGTAGCGGGCCGAGCTGAACTCGACGCCGATCAGCGGCAGCCCGGCCTCGATCCGCGCCATGCCGAGCGCCTCGTCGCCGAAGGGCCGCAGCTGGTGGGGCAGGCCGGCCTCGATCACCTCGTCGAGCACGTCGAGCGCGTCGTCGGCGGGGATCATCAGCTCGTAGCCGAGGTCTCCGGTGAAGCCGGTGCGGCTGATCGTCACGGCCTTGCCTGCGACCTTGGCGGGGGTGAAGCCGAAGTAGGACAGCTCCGCGATCTCGGGGGCGAGCGGCTCGAGGATCGCCCGGGACCGGGGGCCCTGCAGCGCCAGCACGGCGTACTCCTCGGAGACGTCGACGATCTCGACGCGCTTGCCGAGGGCCAGGGACCGCAGGTAGGAGAGGTTGGGCTCGGCCGCGGTGAGCATGAACTCGTCGCCGGAGTGGCGGAAGATGACGCCGTCCTCCATGACGTAGCCCTCGTCGTTGCACCAGAGGGTGTACTGCGCGCGGCCCGGCCGCAGGGTGCGCGGGTCGCGGGTCATCACGCCCCCGAGGAAGCGCTCGGCATCGGCGCCGCGGACCCAGAACTTGAAGAGCGGGGAGGCGTCGAAGTACGCCGCCGCGTTGCGCACGCCGAAGTACTCGTACTTGCTCGAGAAGTCGTAGCGGGTCGCCGAGAGGTAGCCGGCCCAGTGGGTCCACAGCTGGGTCTTGTTGAGCTCGGCCAGCCGCGGGTGGAAGGGCGTGGTCTTGATGCTCATGGCGGGTGCCTCGCTTCGGTGCGGTCGGACCACCCACCCTAGGGAGTTATTGGACGTTTGCGCAACAGGGTCGTAGGGTCGCGGCATGGCGCGGATGACCCCAGCCGACCGGCGCGAGTCGATCGTCGCCGCCACGCTGGAGGTGATGCAGCGGCGGGGCATCGGCGGAGTCACCGTGCGCGACGTCGCCGCCGTGCTCGGCGTCTCGAGCGGACTGATCCACCACTACTACGCGTCCATGGACGACCTGGTGGCCGAGGCGTTCGAGCGGACGGCTCGCGCCGACCTGGCCGAGACCGTGGCCGCCGTGTCCGCGGGCGGATCGCCGCTGGACCGGCTGCGGCTCTTCTTCGACACCTACGCCCGCTCCGACGGCGACGCCGGCATGCAGATCTGGCTCGACGCCTGGGCCGAGGCGGCGCGCCGCCCCGCCCTGCAGCGGACCTCGCGGCGACTCAACGAGGAGTGGCAGGCGCTGCTGTCGACGGTGATCCGCGACGGGTGCGCCGAGGGCTCGATGACGGCGGTCGATGCCGAGGCCGCCGCCTGGCGGCTGCTGTCGCTGCTCGACGGCCTGGCGCTCCAGGTGGTCGCCCACGGCGACGCACTCTCCGCCGCCCAGGCCGACCAGTGGTCGCGCGAGGCCGCCGAGCGGGAGCTGGGGCTGGCGTCGGGGACGCTGCGGGGAGGGCCGGGAGGCGCCTCCGAGGACCGTACAGCAGCAAATTCGGCGCCAGAAGCTGTTGTGTGGTCCTCGGAGGCGCAATCGGGCACCTGGGGATAACCCCACCGCCAGGACGCCGGGCGGCCTCGTGGCGGCATGGCCGTCGTACGCCGGACAGTGGAAGCATGACCAGCGACATGACGGCACCCCTCGACCTGCGGCACGAGACCGCGCACGCCCGGCGGCCCTTCTGGGCGCGGCTCGGCCTGGACTCGGCGTACCTGCTCACCGGCCTGCCGATCGCGCTGGTCTCGTTCACCGTGATCGTCACCGGTCTCAGCGTCGGGGTGGGCATGCTGATCACGCTGGTCGGCCTGCCGATCCTGGTCGTGACGCTCGAGGCCGCGAGGATGTTCGCGATGATCGAGCGCTGGCGTGCCGAGCAGGTGACGGGCGCGCCCATGTCGGCCGCCTACCGGCCGCCGACCGCCGGCGGCAGCTGGCTGCGCCGATGGTGGGACCGGCTGCGCGACACCCAGGCCTGGCTCGACACCATGCACGGCCTCCTGGTGCTCCCGATCTCCGTGGTGACCTGGTCGATCGCCGTGACCTGGTGGGCGGGCGCCGTCGGCGGCCTCACCTACTGGCTCTGGAGCCGGCCGATCCCCGAGGGTGCCGGCACCGACCTCACCGAGCTGCTGGGGCTCCCGTGGTCCGACTGGGTCACCCAGCTGATCCTCGGCGTCTTCTTCGCGCTCACGCTCTACCCGGTGCTCCGTGCCTGCACGATCGCGCAGACGTCGGTGGCCGCCATGCTGCTCGGCAACCGGCACGTCGCCCAGCTGCAGGAGCGGATCGCGGACCTGACCGAGCGTCGTACGGCGGTCGCCACGGCCGAGGTCGACTCGCTGCGGCGCCTCGAGCGCGACCTGCACGACGGGCCGCAGCAGCGGCTGGTGCGGCTGCAGATGGACCTCGCCGCGGCCGAGCGCCGTCTCGCGGCCGACGACGGGACGGCGGCGGCCGAGATCGTGACTGAGGCCCGGGCCCAGACGGTGGAGGCGCTCGCCGAGCTGCGGGCGCTGACCCGCGGCATCGCGCCCCCGATCCTCGCCGACCGCGGTCTCGAGGCCGCGCTCACCGCGCTCGCCGGCCGCTCCGCGGTGCCGACCACGGTCGAGCTGACACTGCCCCGCCGCTACCCGGCGCCCGTGGAGACCGCGGCGTACTTCGTCGCGAGCGAGGCCCTCACCAACGTCGCGAAGCACAGCGGCGCGACCCGCGCGACGATCCGGGCCTGGACGGGCGGCGGCCGGCTCGCGATCGAGGTCGTCGACGACGGCCGCGGCGGCGCCGCTCTCGCCAAGGGGCACGGGCTGACCGGCCTCGCCGACCGCGTCGCCGCGCTCGACGGCTCGCTCGGCGTCGAGAGCCCCGACGGCGGTCCGACGACGGTGCGGGCGGTGATCCCGTGCGAGTAGTCGTCGCCGACGACTCGGCCCTCCTCCGCGAGGGTCTGGTCCGGCTGCTGGCCGAGGCGGGCCACCACGTGGTCGCCGCCGTCGGCGACGCCCCCTCGCTGCTCGACGCGGTCGCCGAGCACGCTCCCGACCTGGCCGTGGTCGACATCCGGATGCCGCCCACCAACACCGACGACGGCCTGAGGGCCGCGGTCGAGATCCGGCGTACCCGACCGAGCTGCGCGGTCCTCCTGCTCAGCCAGTACGTCGAGATGTCCTACGCCGAGGAGCTGCTCGAGGCCGGCGAGGGCGGGGTCGGCTACCTGCTCAAGGACCGGGTCAGCGACCTCGACAAGCTGACGGGCGCCCTCGAGACCGTCGCGGGCGGCGGCACCGTGCTCGACCACGAGGTGGTGGAGCAGCTCTTCGCCCGCCGTCGCCACGCGGATCCGCTCGCGGCGCTGACGCCGCGCGAGCGCGAGGTCCTCCGACTGATGGCCGAGGGCCGCTCCAACGCCGGCGTCGCCGAGGAGCTGGTGCTGAGCGCCGGCGCCGTCGAGAAGCACATCAGCTCGATCTTCGGGAAGCTCGGGCTGCTGCCTGCCGCCGAGGACCATCGCCGGGTGCTCGCGGTGCTGGCCTGGCTACGGGCGACCTGACGACGGCGCGACCACCGACGGATTCGGTGCCCGCATCCTCGTCGGTGTTGCGTCATCGGCTGCGGGCGGGTTGACTGCCAACGGTTTCAGAAGTCCGACCGCGGAGGATGCCATGACCGAACTCGCCACGCCGACCAGCTGGCCCGCTCACGACCCCGGCACCCGCCGGTGGCTGCCGGAGCGGTCGACGCCCGTTGATCCCGACCGGGCGGCGAGCCTGCTGGCAGCGGAGTGGGAGCGGTTCACCTCGGCGACCGCGGGCTCCGGCGAGCACAACGCGCGAGCCGCGGCCACGCTGCCGCTCGGCGTCACCTCGTCCTTCCAGCACTGGGACCCCTACCCGATCTCGATCCAGTCCGCGCAGGGCGCGTGGCTGACCGACGTCGACGGACGTCGCCTGCTCGACCTCTCCATGGGCTTCGGCGCGATGCTGGTGGGCCACCTCAACCCGGTGGTCGTCGAGCACGTCGACCGGGCGCTGCGGGAGACCGGCACCCTCTTCGTGACGCCGTCCCCTCAGGCCACCGACGTGAGCGAGCGCTTCTGCCGACGGTTCGGGCTCGACATGCTGCGCTTCACCAACTCCGGCACCGAGTCGCTCATGTACGCCATCCGGGCGGCGCGGGCCTACACGCAGCGCAAGGCGATCGTGAAGATCGAAGGCGGCTACCACGGCGGCTACGACGCGCTCCAGGTCTCGGTCAAGCCGGCGCTGGAGGACATCGGTCCCGCGGAGGCGCCGGTCGGCGACGTGCCGTTCGACGTCGAGGCCGGGACGGTCCACGTGGTCGCCTACAACGACCTCGCGATGCTCGAGCGGATCCTGGCCGAGCACGGCGCCGACGTCGCCGCGATGGTCGTGGAGCCGGTCATCGAGAACCTCGCCATCGTGCTGCCCGACGAGGGCTACCTGGCCGGCGTCCGCGCGCTGTGCGACCAGTACGGCGTCGTGCTGGTCTTCGACGAGGTCAAGACCGGCCTCACGGCCGGGCCGGCCGGCGCGGCGCAGCGCCTCGGCGTACAACCCGACCTGATCACCCTCGCCAAGTCGATCGGCGGCGGCCTGCCGCTCGCGGCGTTCGGCGGCAGGCGAGAGGTGATGGAGGTCGTCGTCGACGGCCGGATGGCCCACTTCGGCACCTACAACGGCAACCCGCTGGTGATGGCCGCGGCGCGGGCGGTCGACGAGATCTGCACGCAGGAGGCGCTCGACGCGGCCGAGGCGATCAACGTGCGCGCGATGAACGCGATCGACGACGTGATCCGCGAGTACGAGCTGCCCGCCCACACCGTCGGTCTCGGCGTCAAGGGCTGCGTGACCTGGTCGCCGACTCCGGTGCGCAACTACCGCGACTACAAGGCGACGGACTTCCAGATGGCCGAGCTGTCGTGGCTGTGGGGTGTCAACCGCGACATCCTCACCCCGCCCGGTCTCGACGAGCAGTGGCTGGTGTCTCTGGCCCACACCGACGCGGACATGGCCCACCTGGTCGACGACTTCACGCAGCTGGCGCGGGCGCTGCGCGGCTGATCGCGAGGCCCCCGCAGCGCCACGGCCCGGGCCTGCCGACCGCCGTCAGTCGTCCCGGGGGGACAGCCACTCCAGCAGGGACTCGCTGACGCCGGCCGTCCGGAAGAACGACAGGTGGTCCACGCCGTCGGACGCCGGGAGGAGCAGCCGGTGGTCCTCGCCGACCGGGAAGCCGGCGGTGTCGGGCAGGTCCCAGCAGCCCCCGGTCGGGACCACGAGGTCGTTGGCCTCCGCGAAGACCAGGTCGGTGGCGCCGTTGCGAGCCACCCGGGCGAGCGGCGCTCCCCGCAGCGGCTCGTAGTCGGCCGCGACCGCCCACACCTCCGCATCCGACGCGGGACGCCGGTTGAGCTCCTTCAGATAGTCGCCCCTCGGGTCCATCGAGGTCAGCCCGTCCAGTCCGCCCACGGCACCGACGGCCAGCTGCTTGAGCACCGTCAGTACGACGGCCAGTGTGTCGGTGACGCCGTTGCTCGGCACGAACTGCACCAGGTCGGTGAACCGGTCGATCAGGTCTCCGAGGTGCTTGCGGTCGGCGAGCACGGTGCCGCCGTTGGGTGCGGCCACCATCACCAGCCGGCGTACGTCGGCCACGTCGGCCGCGGCCAGCTCGCGGCCGACCAGCCCACCGCGGGAGTGGGTGACCACGTCGAGCTCGAGAGCCAGGTCGTCCGGCACCAGCGCCGCGAGCTGCTCGACGTTGACCCGCGGCGTGACCGAGACGGACGGGTGGTCGAGGGCGAGCACGCGGCCGTCGTACGCCGTGTGCAGCGCGCGCATCGTCGACTCCGGCAGGCTTCCGAAGGCGCCGTGCGCGGTCGAGAAGGTCCCGTGCACGAGCAGCAGCGACGGCCCGGCGCCCAGCCGCGCCCAGTCGTCGTCGCCGAAGTCACCGGCCTCGCCGTCCTGGTAGTCCTCGACCGTCATCCAGCGCACCCGCACCGGCCGGTGCTTGGCCTCCCACCGGCTCGCGAAGAAGTCGCCCACCTTGCCGAGCACGGGGTCGACGAGCGGGAAGACGAGGACCTTGAGCACCTTGGAGCCGGCCGCTCCGAGCACCCCGCGTGACCCGTCGCCGTCGCGCTCCGCCATCGGTACGACGGCCCGCGGGATGCGGTAGGTGCGCCGCTCGCCGCCTCGCGTCGGCACCGTCTCGGGCGGCAGGTCGACCGGAAGGTGCCACGACAGCGAGCCGTCCTCGGCGGCGTAGAGCAGCACCTGGCCGTTGCCGTCCCCCGGCGCCGGGACCTCGATGACGATGTCGTCGACCCCGCCGCTGGCGCGGGTGCCCGTGCCGGCGACGAGCTCGGCGTGGTCGGAGACCACGACCGACAGCTGGTCGCGCATGTCGGCCTCCTCGAGGGCGGCCCGGAAGTCGGCGGTCGACTGCTCGGCGCCGCGCATCCCGTCGCTGCCGGCGTAGTAGATCTCCGCCTGCCCGGTCAGCCCGGGTGTGGTGAGGACGACGTCACCGACGGTGACGGGGATGCCCTCGGGGCGCAGCTGCTCGCTCATGTCTCGCTCCTCGGTGACACGTCACGGGGTGGGTCGCGGCTCGCGCGCCAGCCGCAGGCAGGGGTGGCCGAACACCTGGTAGGCGACCAGGGTCGCGTGCAGCCCGGGGGTGCCCGCGCGGACCTCGGCCTCGGTATAGGTCGCTCGCAGCGCCCGCACCGACTCCGCGACCGAGACCGGGGCGTCGGCGGTGAGCGTGGTCGCATAGAAGCGGCGCGCGAACTCCGCCGCCACGTCGTCGCGCACGTTCCACAGCGGCGCCACCACGGCCGTCGCCCCGATCCGCAGCAGCGTCGAGGCGAAGCCGCCGTAGTCGCCGAGCACGCGCTCGTCGGTGCCGACCTGGCAGGCGTTGAGGAAGACGAACGGTCCCCGGTCGAGGTCGCCGTTCTCGAGATCGACCGCCGAGAGGAACTGCGCGGTGGCACCTCCGGCCGGGCTCTTGGCCAGCAGCACCAGGCCCTCCTGGTCGCCGGCGCCGTCGTACTGACCGTGCAGCGCGACGTGGAGGACGTCGCCCGCCGGCCGGCCGCGGAACAGGTCGGTCACCGCCCACAGCTCGGGCGCGACCTGGGTTGCGGGCGGGTCGAAGAGGGCGGCGATCTCCTGCGCCTCCGCCATCGCGCTGTCGAGGCGCCCCCACCCGGGGACCCCTTCGTAGTCGGCGGTGAGCACGGCGCCCTCGCGGACGAGGATGGTGTTGCGGGGTCGCGGCTTGGGCTTGTGCTCGGTCAGCGGCCAGCGCGAGACGGCGACGTGCGCGCCGAGGAACGGCGACTCGCCTCCCCAGCCGTCGGTGAACGGCGGGTCGAAGGCCGCCAGCTCCCACGGCACGCTGACCTCCTCCGTGAGCAGCAGCATGCTGGGCGCCGCGGTGCGTCCGGGCTTCTCGACGAGCTCCCGGATCGCCTCCTGGATGCCCTCGGGCACGGCTCGCCCGATCCGGTGCGCCCGTCCGGCGATGTCGAGGTAGTCCTTGGCGGCGTCGGTCGAGAACTGCACGCCGCGCCGCGCCTCCAGCGCGAAGGCCGCCACGTCGGAGTCGAGCGTGCAGGAGCTCGGCAGGTCGGGGACGGACACGGCCGGGTCGGCGGCGTACGCCGTCCAGACGAAGGTCGCCGATCCGGCATCGGCGCGGCACACCGACACCACGAGGTCGGGCGGCTCGTCGCCCACGAGAGGGTCGAGGTCGAGCAGCGTCATCTCCCGTCGCGGGGGCGTCGGCGCTCCCGCGACGTCGTCGACGTCGTCCACGGCGACCAGCGTGCGCCAGGCGACGGAGACGACCTGGCCGTCGCGCAGGAGCTGCATGCCGAGCCGGCGCTGGGGGTCGAGCTCGTCGTCGTAGAGGGCGGTGCAGGTGAACGTCGCGGCGGGATAGGGATCGCCGTCGGAGACCAGGAGCTGCGCGCGCGCCTGCCCCGAGATGGAGATCGAGTCGGGGTCGAAGAGCAGCACCAGCTCGAGGGTGACGGTCTCGCCGGCGACGAACGTGACGGGCGACGCCGAGACCAGCGCGCGGTCCTTGCGCGCCTGGAGGCCCACCGTGACCTCGAACGGCTGGTCGACCACCACGACGTCGGGCCGGTCCGTGCCCGACTCCACGTCGATGCGCGGGAACGCCTCCCGGGTCGCCGCGTCGGGTCCCCGGAAGACGGGCTGCTCGGGCTCCGCGCCCGCCTGCTCGGGCTCCGCGCCCGCCTGCTCGGGCTCCGCGCCCGCCTGCGCCGGCACCGACCACTCCTCGTGGGGGCCGGGCCACCACTGGTAGGGCCCGGTGGCCAGTCGCAGACGGACCTGCACGAGCTCCTCGACCGCCGTCGCCGACGCCGCAAGCGGCGGGCCGGGCTGCCGCAGCAGCTCGGCGAGGCCGCGCACCACCTGGAGGTCGCTCGCCCGGGCCGCCGCGGAGATCAGGGCTTCCCTCGCCGCGATCCCCGCCGACATTGCGGCCGCGGTCCGCAGCAGCATCGCCACCGGGAAGCGATGTGGCGGCATCGTCTCGACCGCGCGGGAGAGTACGTCGTACCGGGCACCGGACACCAGGTCGACCACCAGGGGCGCCGCCAGGTCGGGCGACAGCGCCGCCAGGTCGCCGGTGTCGGCCTCGCCGCCTCCCGCGATTGAGGTCGCGGCCGAGCGGGCCCGACGGGTGTCGGCGTCGGAGAAGTCCGGCGCCTGCCCGTAGTCGAACCTCGCCCCCCGCTCGACCAGCGGCGACTCCGACGCCCGCTGCAGCAGGCGCGCGGCCTCGTCGGTGCGGCTCGAGACTCCGGAGACGACCTCGTCACGGTCGGGACTGAGCGCGAGCAGGTCGGCGAGCGCCGTCGCGAGGCGCGCCCGGGCGCTCTCGTCAGGACAGGCCGCCACTGTGTCTGCCAGCGTCAGCCAGGCATCGACCGAGCTCATGCCCACCTCCTGGAGTCAGGAGCCGGCCGTGTCGGCCGCGAATACATCATGGCCCATCCGCGCGCGAGGCGAGTATCTTCGGTTGCCCCGGTGGCTCCTCTCCCTGAGGACCACGGACCAGAGGACGACGATGGCATCTCGGCGCTATCTCAACTTCGACCTGCTGCTCGACCAGGAGGGCGAGGGCGACTACCAGGCACTGGTGACACAGTCTCCGCTCGGGGAGACGCCCAGCGTCCGCTTCCGGCTGCCCTTCGACGCGACCACGCTCGAGAACCTCCTGCTCAAGCTCGACCCGGGTCGTTCGGGCACCCGCCGGGTCGGCGCCTCCAGCCAGCAGCAGGCATCCATGGACTTCGGCGGACCTCTCTACGAGACGGTCTTCAAGGACCAGGTGCTGCTGGCCTGGACCCGCAGCCAGGACCAGGCCCGCGAGAGCGGCGACGGCCTGCGGCTGCGGCTGCGCCTCAACGACGCGCCCGCCCTCGCCGGCCTCCCCTGGGAGCTGCTGTACGACGCCCGCACCAACAGCTTCGTCGCCCAGTCCGAGCGCACCCCGCTGGTGAGGTTCCTCGACCTGCCGCAGGTGCCGCGTCCGATCTCGGTCGACGGGCCGCTCCGGGTGCTGGCCGTGATCTCCTCGCCGGTGGACTTCGAGGAGCTCGACGTCGAGGCGGAGTGGTCGCGGATCGGCGAGGCGCTCGCACCCAAGGTGGCCGAGGGGCTCGTGGTCGTCGACCGCCTCCCCGAGCCCACGGTCGGCGCACTGGGGCGGTGGCTGCACGCCCACGAGACGCACGTGATCCACTTCCTCGGCCACGGCGACTTCGACGACGGCCTGCGTGAGGGAGTCGTCTACTTCCAGGACGACCAGGGCCGCGGCAAGGCGGTGCCCTCGGGGGTGCTGGGGCCCTTCGTGCGCGACCACGACCCGCTGCGGATGGTCGTGCTCAACGCCTGCCGGTCCGCGCGCACCGACATGAGCGACCCCTACGGCGGCATGGCGCAGGGTCTGGTGCAGCAGGACGCCACCGCGGTGGTGGCGATGCAGTTCCCGATCAGCGACCGGGCCGCGGTGGCGTTCACGGGCGCGTTCTACGCCGCGCTGGTCGACGGCCTACCGGTCGACCAGGCGACCAGCAGCGCCCGCAAGGCGCTGCTCGCCGACTACCGCGACGAGTGGGCCACCCCGGTGCTCTTCATGCGCTCCCCCGACGGCGACATCTTCACCGACGTACACGCGGCCGCGGACGCCCCCACCGCCGTCACCCCCGTCCCCTTGGTGACGCCGGTCCCGGACCCCGACCC
>CAZQCA010000105.1:0-11150 GCA_964591845.1 uncultured Nocardioides sp. | reverse complement strand
GCGTGGACCAGCTCCCAGTCGAGGCCGATCACGTCGGTGAGCAGCCGCTCGGCCAGCCGGTGCTTGCGCATCACGCGGGTCGCCAGCCGCATGCCCTCGTCGGTGAGCTGGAGATGCCGGTCGCCCTCGACGGTGACCAGCCCGTCGCGCTCCATGCGGGCGACGGTCTGCGACACGGTGGGTCCGGACTGGTGCAGCCGCTCGGCGATCCGGGCCCGGAGCGGCGTGATGCCCTCCTCCACCAGCTCGTAGATGGTGCGGAGATACATCTCCGTGGTGTCGATCAGGTCGCTCACCGGCACATTGTTGCGCATCGCCCCATACCGGTCGCTTCCCCCGGCTGGCAGAGTGAAGGCGATGCCTGCGCTGATGTGGTTCCGCCGCGATCTGCGGCTGGCCGACAACCCCGCCCTGCTCGAGTCGTGCGCCGACGGACCGGTGCTGCCGCTCTTCGTGCTCGACCCCGCGCTGTGGGAGCCGAGCGGCCTTCCGCGGCGCGCCTACCTCGTGGCGTCGCTGCGCTCGCTCGACACGGGGCTCGGCGAGCTGGGCGGCCGTCTCCAGGTGGTCCACGGAGACCCCGTACGCCGGGTGGTCGAGGCGGCCCGCACGGTCGGCGCCGACCGGGTGCACATGGCCGCCGACTACGGCCCCTACGGCAGCCGCCGCGACACGCAGGTCGAGGAGGCCCTCGCCGAGGCCGGGGTCGAGCTGGTCCGCACCGGCTCGCCCTACGCCGTCGCCCCGGGGCGGGTGCGCAACCAGGAGGGCAACCCCTACCGGGTCTACACACCGTTCTCCAAGGCCTGGCACGCCCACGGCTGGCGGGGTCCGGTCGACGCGCCTCGGCACGAGCAGTGGCTCGCGCTCGACGACGCGGACGCGGCGCCGGAGGTCGAGCTGCCCGAGGGCGTGGAGCTGCCCGAGGCCGGCGAGGCGGCGGCCCGGCGCCGGTGGGAGGAGTTCTTCGAGAGCGCGGTGGACGACTACGGCGAGGACCGGAACCGCCCCGACCTCGACAGCACCTCGCGGCTGTCGGTGCACCTCAAGTGGGGCGAGATCCACCCCCGGACGCTGCTGGCCGACCTCGGCCGCAAGCGCAGCAAGGGATCCGCGGTCTTCCGCAACGAGCTGGCGTGGCGGGAGTTCTACGCCGACGTGCTGTGGCACCACCCCGACTCGGCCCGCGACTACCTGCGGCCGGAGTTCGGCCGGATGGCCTACGACGACCCCGACGAGCGGCTCGACGCCTGGAAGGAGGGGCGCACGGGCTACCCCATCGTCGATGCCGGCATGCGCCAGCTCGCGGCGACCGGCTGGATGCACAACCGGGTGCGGATGATCGTCGCGTCGTTCCTGGTCAAGGACCTCCATGTCGAGTGGCAGCACGGCGCGCGCCACTTCATGCGCCACCTGGTCGACGGCGACCTCGCCTCCAACCAGCACGGCTGGCAGTGGGTCGCGGGGTCGGGCACCGACGCCGCGCCGTACTTCAGGATCTTCAACCCGACCACGCAGGGCCGCCGATTCGACCCCGACGGCGCCTATGTGCGCCGCTGGGTGCCCGAGCTCGCCGACGTCGAGGACCCGCACGAGCCGGGCGAGGTCGAGGGCTACCCCGCGCCGATCGTCGACCACGCCACCGAGCGCGACGAGTCGCTGGCCCGCTACGAGCGGATCAAGGCGCGCTCGTGAAGGTCCTGGTGGTCCCCTCCCGCTTCTGCGGGCCGGCGGGTTCCGGCAACGGCGGCTGGACCGCGGGAGCGATGGCCGAGCTGGCCGAGGGGCCGGCCACCGCACCCGCACGCGCGGTCGAGGTGACCCTGCGGCGGCCGCCGCCCCTCGAGCTCGCCATGCCGGTGGAGCCGGTCGACGGCTCCCTCCTCGCCCGGCTGGAGGACCAGGTCGTCGCGGAGGCACGGCTCGTGGCCGACACCCTGCGGGCGGTCGACCCGGTCACCGAGGACGCGGCCCGTGCGGCCGAGACGACGTACGCCGGCCACCGGTCGCACCCGTTCCCACGCTGCTTCTCCTGCGGCGTCGCCCGCGAGCCCGGCGACGGGCTGAGGATCTTCCCGGGCTTCGTGACCGCGACCCGGGTGGCGGCCACCTGGCTGGCCGACCCGTCGGTGGCGAGCCCCGATGACCCCGACCACGCCACGGTGCCGGTCGCGTGGGCGGCGCTCGACTGCGTGAGCGCCTGGGCCGCCGACGTCGCCGAGCGTCCGATGGTGCTCGGCCGGATGACCGCGTCCGTCGACGCGCCACCCCGGATCGGCGACCGGCACGTGGTGGTCGGCGAGGTCCGAGGGTCCGAGGGACGCAAGACCTTCACCGCGTCGACGCTCTACGACCCCGACGGCCGGGTCGTCGGCCGCGCCGAGCACGTCTGGATCACGATCGACCCCGCCGACTTCTGAACCTGCCTCTGACCGCTCGCGGGATTCGGGTTTGACGCGGGCCCCGCCCGCCCCGAAGGATTCTCGGGTGCCCGATGTGAACGTTCCAACGCACCCGTGGTGGCGCCACGCCGTGGTCTACCAGATCTACGTCCGCTCCTTCGCCGACAGTGACGGCGACGGCGTGGGCGACCTGCCGGGCATCACCGCCCGGCTCCCCTACGTCGCGGGCCTCGGCGTCGACGCGATCTGGCTGACGCCCTTCTATCGCTCACCGCAGCACGACCACGGCTACGACGTCGCCGACTACCGCGACGTCGACCGACTGTTCGGCACCCTCGACGACGCCGACCGGCTGATCGCACGGGCGCACCAGCTGGGGCTCCGGGTCCTGGTGGACCTGGTGCCCAACCACACCTCGTGGGACCACGCGTGGTTCCGCGCGGCACTGGCGGGCGGACCGGGGTCCGCCGAGCGCGCCCGCTATCTCTTCCGCACCGGCCGCGGCGAGCACGGTGAGCTGCCGCCCAACAACTGGGAGTCGGTCTTCTGCGGACCCGCCTGGACCCGGGTCGGGACCAGCGACCAGTGGTACCTCCACCTGTTCGACACCAGCCAGCCCGATCTGGACTGGCGCAACGGCGAGGTGCGCGAGATGTTCGCGGACGTGCTGCGCTTCTGGCTCGAGCGAGGCGTCGACGGCTTCCGGGTCGACGTCGCACACGGCCTGCTCAAGGAGGAGAGCCTGCGCGACCAGGTCCACGACCTCACGCAGGACGAGCCCGACCACTTCCAGGCCGGCGCGTTCGAGAAGGACGAGCCGATGTGGAACCAGCCCGAGGTGCACCAGGTCTACCGCGACTGGCACCCGCTGCTCGAGAAGTACGACGCCATGGCGGTCGCCGAGGCCTGGGCCCCCACGCCCGAGGCGACGGCGGCGTTCGTGCGTCCCGACGAGCTGCAGCAGACCTTCAACTTCGCCTGGCTGCTGGCCGAGTGGGACGCCGGCGCCTTCCGCGACGTCATCACGACGACCATCCGGGCCACCCGCGACGTCGGCGCCTGGCCCACCTGGGTGCTCAACAACCACGACGTGCACCGCAGCGTCACGAGGTACGGCGGCGGCGCGGTCGGGCTGGCGCGCGCCCGGGCCGCGCTGCTGGCCACGCTCGCGCTGCCGGGCGCGGCCTACCTCTACCAGGGCGAGGAGCTCGGCCTCGCCGACGTCGAGGTGGCCCCCGAGCACCGGCAGGACCCGTCGTGGTTCCGGACCGGCCGGCCGGGTCGCGACGGCTGCCGGGTGCCCCTGCCGTGGTCGGGCGGCGCGCCGCCGTACGGCTTCGGACCCGGCCCGGGATCCCCCTGGATCCCGCAGCCGGCCGACTGGGGACCGCTCACCGTCGAGCGCCAGCTCGGCGACCCGGCCTCGACACTGGAGCTCTACCGCCGGGCGCTGGAGGTGCGCCGCTCGTTCGCCGACGACGACTCCGACGGCGAGGTCGAGCTGCTGTCCCTGGGCGCGAACGTGCTGGCGTTCCGCCGGGGTCCGGTGACCACCGTGGTCAACTGCGGACCCACGGCTGTGCGCCTGCCCGACGGCGAGGTGGTGCTGGCCAGCGGCCCGCTCGCCGGGCGAGCGCTCCCCGCCGACACCGGGGTCTGGTTGCGCTGACGCCCCGGGGCTCGCCGATCAGCCCAGCGCGTCGTTGTAGCGGCCCAGCCGCTCGACGAGCTGGGCGAGGTCGTCCTCGGTCCAGTCGCGCAACCGGTCGGCGAGGAGCTTGCGCCGCTGCGCCGAGACCTCGGCCGTCGCGGCCAGCGCCGTGGGCGTCGCCGTGACCAGCTGGGCACGGCCGTCGTCGGGGTCGCGGCGGCGCTCGGCCAGCCCGAGGTCGACCAGCTGCTGGACCTGGCGGCTGACGGCGCCCTTGTCGACGCCGAACGTCTCCACCAGCGCCGAGGAGCGCAGGGCGCCGTGCTTGACCAGGTGTCCGAGCAGGAGGTACGACGCGGTGGTCAGCTCCGGGTGCACGGCTCTCGCCCTTTCGGCGAGGACCCGGCGGACGCGGTGGATGACCACGCCGATCTCGCTCTCGAGGGCCGCGAGCCGGTCGTTGCGGGTCGTCACCGGACGCCCCCTGGCTGGTCGACGCCGAGCTCGGCGGACACCTCGGGCGACAGCTCGTCGTCGTGCAGGATCGTCGTCCGCAGCGGCACCTCGCGGATGAGGGTCACGCAGACCAGCGCGAGCGCGGCGAACGGCACCGCGATCAGGAAGAGCTCACCGGTGGCGACGCCGAAGGCGTGCTCGAAGACCTGCCGGACCGGCTCGGGCAGCGACGCGAGGTCGGGGATCGCGTGGCTCTCGTGCGTGCTCGTGGCCACACCGAGCCGGTCCAGCCCGTCGGCCACCCTGGTCGCCACCTGGTGGCTCAGGACGGCCCCGAGCGCCGACACCCCGATCGAGCCGCCCATGGACCGGAAGAACGTGACCAGCGCGCTCGCCGCCCCCATGTCGGCGTGCGCGGCGTTGTTCTGCACCGCCAGGACGAGGTTCTGCATGGTCGCGCCGAGGCCGAGCCCGACGACGGCCATGAAGAGACCGACCCGCCACAGCGGGGTCGCGTCGTCGATGGTGCCGAGCATGGCCAGGCCCGCGATCACCAGGACCATCCCGGACACCAGGAACCGCTTCCAGCGGCCGGTGCGGGTGATCGTCCGCCCGGTGACGATGCTGCTCACCAGCAGCCCGCCGACCAGGAAGACCGACATCAGCCCGGCCCGGGTGGGGGTCATCCCCCGGGCCAGCTGGAAGTACTGCGACAGATAGACCGTGGCGCCGAACATCGCCACGCCGACCAGGACCGACGCGGCGGTCGCGAGCGCCGTCGTACGGTCGCGGAAGAGGCGCAGCGGCACCACCGGCTCGCGCGCGAACCAGCCCTCGACCGCGATCGCGGCGCCGAGCACGACGACGCCGGCGACGACCAGCGCCCACGACGAGCGCGATCCCCAGGCGAACTGGTTGCCGGCGAGGGAGACCCAGACCAGCAGCAGGCTCACGCCGCCGACCAGGAGCGCCGCGCCGAGGTAGTCGACGTGCACCTCCCGCCTGACGACGGGCAGGTGCAACGTCTTCTGGAGGACGATGAAGGCCAGGGCGGCCACCGGCAGCCCGACATAGAAGCACCAGCGCCAGCCGACGGTGTCGACCAGCAGCCCACCCACGAGGGGGCCGGACACGGTGGCGAGTGCGAAGACCGCGCCGATGTAGCCCGAGTAGCGACCGCGCTCGCGCGGCGGCACCATGCTGGCGATCACCACCTGCACCAGCGCGGTGAGGCCGCCGACACCGAGGCCCTGCACGGCGCGGGCGCCGATCAGGACACCCATCGTCGGGGCGGTCGCCGCGATCAGCGAGCCGATGGAGTAGATCACCAGCGCCGACTGCACCAGCAGCTTCTTGGAGAACTGGTCGGCGAGCTTGCCCCAGATGGGCGTGGTCGCGGTCATCGTCAGCAGCGTGGCCACGACCACCCAGGTGTAGCCCGTCTGGCTGCCCCCGAGGTCGGTGACGATCCGGGGCAGGGCGTTGGACACCACGGTGCTGGACAGCATCGCGACGAACATCGCGAGCAGGAGCCCGGTCAGGGCCTCGAGCACCTGGCGGTGCGTCATCTCGGGCGAGGGGGAAGGTGCGGTGGCGGTGGGTGCGGCGGGGGTGGCGGTCACTCTGGCTCTCCAAACAAGTTGTCGGGGGCAACTTTATCGTCAACAGTTGTCGAAGGCAACTTGTTCCGGTGCCGGACGGCTTCGTCCCCTAGGGTGAGCGCGTGACCGGCGCCGAGGGGTCCGCTCTCGGCGATGCGTCGTGCCGTCAGGTGGTCGCGGCTCTCGGCCCCGCCGACCCGGACGTCGTACGCCGGCTGCTCGCGGCCGCCCCCGAGCTGACCTCGGTGGTCGACCTCCCCCACGCGCGCGTGTGGTCCGGGCGCGGGCTCACCCCGTGGCGCTCGGGCGACCGCCAGGGCTGGACCTGGTCCTCACCGGCGCCGGAGGTGACCCCCACGGGCTGGGAGTCCGCGGCCCGCGATGCCATGGCTCCGGGGGTAGAGCTGGGCCCCGACCGGGGGGTCGTGGTGCACGCCGACGGCATGGCCCTGCAGGACGTCTATGCGCGAGAGATCGGCGCGACCACCTACGTGAGCACCCGGATCGGGCCGCTGCTGGCCCTGGGCGGCCAGGTCACGCCGGACCTCGCCGCGTGGGCGGCGATCCTCACGGTCGGCGCCCCGGCGGGCGGGTCGACGACCGTGCGCGAGGTCCGCAGGCTGTCGCCCGGCGAGGGCCGGTGCGTGGACGCCGAGGGCCACGTGTCACGGCTGGACGCCCGCCCGATCTGGGAGGACCTGCCCGAGCGGGCCCCCGAGCCGGCCGAGATGACCGAGCTGCTGACTGCCGCCGTCCCACCCGGTGACGGACCCGTCGTCGTGACCCTGAGCGGCGGCTGGGACTCCCGCGTCCTCGCGCGCCTGGCGCTGCGCCGAGGACACCAGGTGGAGGCGTGGACGACCTACCAGTACCACCCTCGTGAGAAGGACGTCGTGTGGGCGCAGCGGGTGGCCGCCGCCCTGGGGGTGCCGCAGCGGATGGTCGTGCCGCACGGCCGCGACTGGGCCGCCCACCAGGCCGCCGCGCGCCGGCGTACGGACTTCCAGACGTGGATGCACACCTGGCTCTACGCGCTGTCCGAGGAGCTGCGTCACCAGCCGCTGCCGGTCATCGACGGGGGGTTCGGCGACGTCCTGCTGCGCGCCAACATCGCGGCCAGGGCCGTGCAGGCCCAGGGCGACCCGGTGCGCGCCTTCTTCGACGGCACGGGCGGCAAGCGGCTTCTCTTCGTCGCACCCGAGCTGGCGCCGGCGCTCGAGGAGGCCGCCCTGTCGGAGCTGGGCGAGGTCGCGCGACGTCTCGGCGACCACCCCAACCGGGTCACCCTCCTCCAGCTGCTGACCCGCACCAGCCGCGCGATCACGGCGGCACCCCGGCTGCTCGTGGGACCCGACACCCGGGTGCTGATGCCCTTCAGCCATCCGGACGTGGTGCGCGGCGCGCTGGCGGTCCCCCTCGCCGCGAAGGACCGCAACGCCTACTACCGCGAGCTGCTGACGACGGCCTGCGACGCCGAGGGCACGCTGCGCTCGAGCAACCATCCCGGCGCGCGGGCGCAGAAGGTCGAGAACTCCTTCCTGCCGCCGTCGCTGGTGCGCGGCCTGATCGAGACCGTGCGGGCCAGCGAACGGGCCACCGCGCTCCTGGGCCCGTGGCTGCGCGACTCCCTCACAGACCCGGGAGCTCCCGCCGAGCTGCGCCGCCGGCTGCGGCCGGTCGACGTGCTGGCCTGGGCCGCGCTGCTCGCCGACTTCGAGCAGGAGTACGCCGGCCGCCTGGACTGGTCGGGCTGGCCCGGGTGACGCCGGACCGGGTGACGCCGCCCCGGGTGACGCCGGCCCGACGAGCGATCGCTCCGGACATGCAGCGACCCGCAGGCGGTGCCGCGACGACCGAGGTCGTCACGGCGGTTCCGGGGGACGTGCCCGGATCGCCTGCGGGTCGGGTGACTGCGATGGATTCGCCAGCGCGGGCCCAGTCGGAAGCTCACGCACCGGTCGGGTGCTGCTAGCGGGCAGCCACCTCACGCGTCCTCGAAGAATTCATCTGTCGGACCACCTCCTTTCCCGTGTGCCCCCACCGTAGGCGCGCGACCCGGGCGGCTCAAGCGGAATTCCCTCAGAGGTTATTCAACCGAGTGGTTGACGAAGGTGCCGGTTCCACGACACCATCGGAGCTGCCCAGCCGAGGAGGCCCGATGTCACTGCCCACCGATCCGGCCGAGCGCCACCGCGCGATCGCCGGACGCTTCTCCGCCCTCACCCACGCCGTCTCCGACTGGGACGCCCCGTCGCCCGTGCCCGAGTGGCGGGCGCGCGACGTCGTCGGACACCTCGTGGACTGGATCGACGGGTTCCTGGCGTCGTCGTCCGAGGTCCGGCTCCCGGCGACCCCCTCGTGGGTGGACGACCCGGTGGGGGCCTGGGCGGCGCGGGCGGCCGGCGTACAGGCGCTGCTCGACGACGAGTCGACCGCGCGGCTCCGCTTCCACAACCCACACATCGGCGAGCTGGCCGTGCCCGACGCGGTCGACCGGTTCTACACCGTCGACGTCTTCATGCACTCCTGGGACCTGGCCCGCGCCTCCGGGCAGGACGACACGCTGGACCCCGAGCTGGCGACCGAGATGCTCGCCGGCATGCTCCCCATCGACGCCCTCCTGCGCGCCTCGGGGCAGTACGGCCCGGCCGTGCCGGTCTCCGACGACGCATCCGCGGGCGACCGGCTGATGGCCTTCGTCGGCCGCGACCCGGCCTGGCGACCCCCCGCCTGACAGGGGATGGCCGCCAGGCCGCCGCTCGAAGGTCAGGCGACCGCCTCCTCGCCCAGCGCGCCCGCGAACTGCGAGCGGTAGAGGCGGGCGTAGGCGCCGTCGCGCGCGAGCAGCTCCTCGTGGTCCCCCTGCTCGACGATCGCGCCGTCCTCCATGACCAGGATCAGGTCGGCGTCACGGATCGTGGAAAGACGGTGGGCGATCACGAACGACGTCCGGTCGCTGCGCAGCGCGTTCATGGCGTGCTGCAGCAGCAGCTCGGTGCGGGTGTCGACCGAGGAGGTGGCCTCGTCGAGGATCAGCAGCGCCGGCTCGGACAGGAAGGCCCGGGCGATGGTGACCAGCTGCCGCTCCCCCGCCGAGAGGTTGGAGCCCTCGTCGTCGATCATCGTGTCGTAGCCCTCGGGCAGCGAGTGGACGAAGCGGTCCACGAAGGTCGCCCGCGCCGCCTCGAGGATCTCCTCCTCGGTGGCGTCCGGCCGGCCGTAGGCGATGTTGTCGCGGATCGTGCCGGCGAACAGCCAGGTGTCCTGCAGGACCATCCCGATCCGGTCTCGCAGCGCGGCCCGCGGCATCGACGCGATGTCGGTCCCGTCGAGGGTGATCCGGCCGGCGTCGACCTCGTAGAACCGCATCACGAGGTTGACCAGGGTGGTCTTGCCGGCGCCCGTCGGGCCGACGATCGCCACCGTGTGGCCCGGGTCCGCGACCAGCGACAGGTCGTGGATGAGCGGCCGGTCGGGGTCGTAGGAGAACGACACGTGCTCGAACCTCACCTCGCCCCGGCGTACGCCGGCCGCCGCGGGTGCGTCGTCGGCGTCGGGGACCTGCTCCTCGGCGTCCAATAGCTCGAAGACCCGCTCCGCGGAGGCGACGCCCGACTGCAGCAGGTTCATCATCGACGCGACCTGCGACAGCGGCTGGTTGAACTGGCGGGTGTACTGGATGAACGCCTGCACGTCACCCAGGCTCATCGTGCCCGAGGCCACTCGCATCCCGCCGAGGACCGCGATCACGACGTAGTTGAGATTGCCGATGAAGAACATCACCGGCATGATCAGCCCGCTCACGAACTGGGCCCCGAAGGACGCCCGGAAGAGCTGGTCGTTCTGCTCGGCGAACGCCCGCTCGACCTCGGCCCGACGCCCGAAGACCTTGACCAGCGAGTGGCCGGAGAACGTCTCCTCGACGTGGGCGTTGAGGGCGCCGGTGCGCCGCCACTGATCGACGAACATGCCCTGCGAGCGCCTCATGATGAACGCGGCGACCACCATGGTGATCGGCACGGACACCAGCGCGACCAGCGACAGCAGCGGGCTGATCCACACCATCATCGAGATCACCGCGACCACCGTGAGCAGGGAGGTGAGCAGCTGGCTCATCGTCTGCTGCAGCGACTGGCTGATGTTGTCGATGTCGTTGGTGACGCGGGAGAGCAGCTCGCCACGCGGCTGCCGGTCGAAGAACTGCAGGGGCAGGCGGTGGATCTTCTGCTCCACCTCCTCGCGCATGTCATAGACGGTGCGCTGGACCACGTCGTTGAGGAGGTAGCCCTGCAACCAGCCCAGGACCGACGCCACGGCATAGATCGCGAGGACCCACCCGAGGACGGCCGCGACGGCGGAGAAGTCCACGCCCCGGCCAACGGTCAGGTCCATGGACGCCACCATGTCGGCGAAGCGGTCGTCACCCGCTGCCCGCAGCTGCGCGACCACCTCGGAGGTCGGCGTGCCGTCGGGGAAGCGCCGCCCGAGCATCGAGCCGACCAGCCCGGAGAAGATCAGGTTGGTCGCGTGCCCGAGCACCTTGGGCCCGAACGCCATCAGCGTCACCGACGCGACCGCCAGCAGGACCACCATCGAGGCCTTGACCCTGGAGGGTCCCATCCGTCGGAGGAGGCGCTTGGCCGACGGCCCGAAGTCGAGGGCCTTCTGCCCGACCATGCCGCCGCCGAACGGCCCGCGGCCGGGGCCGGGACCCTGGGTGATCCGCTCGGTCTGCTTCAGCTGGCCGCCGCGGGCGGCGCCGGGAGTCTGCTCGCTCATGCCGCCTCCTCCGCGCTCAGCTGGGACTCGACGATCTCTCGATAGGTCGCGTTGGCGACCAGCAGCTCGTCGTGGGTGCCGGTGCCGGCGACCAGGCCGTCCTCGAGGACGACGATCAGGTCGGCGTCGCGGATCGTCGAGAGGCGGTGGGCGACGATCAGGACCGTGGCGTCCCGGGTGACCGGGCGCAGCGCCGCCCGCAGGCGCGCGTCGGTGGCGAGGTCGAGCGCGGAGAACGCGTCGTCGAACAGGTAGATCTCC
>CAZQCA010000104.1:0-11215 GCA_964591845.1 uncultured Nocardioides sp. | reverse complement strand
CGAGCTCCATGTTGTCGGTCAGCTTGTCGAAGGTCTTCTGGAACCAGCCGGCCTGCTCGGCGGAGATCGTCATGGGGTCGCTTTCAGCTCGGGTGGCACCAGGCTAGTTCGGCCAGTCGAAGTTGGTGGTCTTGTTGATCGAACTGTTCGTCGCGTCGCACCGCACCTTGACGGTGTCGCCCGGAGCGCCGAAGTAGAGGTTCGTCTGGTGCCAGGCGCCCTCGGCGATCGGTCCGACCGTGTCGACCCCGACACCCGGGCGGGTCACGGTGCAGGTGACGTCGGAGAAGAAGTTCTCCGCCTTGATCTTGATGAAGCCGCACGAGTCGTCGGTGCAGTCGGGGCCCTCGCCGGGCGGGTGGCAGGGGTTCGGCCCGCCGTTGTCGTTGCACTTGTCGCCGCGGTCGACGGTGACCACCGGGTCGGGCGGGTCCGGGGTGGTCGCAGAGTCGGACTTGGACACGGGGCCGCGGCCGCGCGCCGAGTCCGACACGGTGACCGTGACGCGCTCGGTCACGGCGAAGCCGAGCGTCGTCTGCGGCACGGAGTGCTGCGGGTCGCCCGGGCCCACGGTGTAGCTCTCGTCGGGGCGGGAGGAGCCCGAGAACGCCAGGTCGACCTGGACCGGGGCGCCGTTGGGATCCACCTCGATGCTCCAGCCGACGCTGGTGCCGGTACCGGTCCGGTCGATCTGGATGCCGTCGCGCGAGAGGGGACCGTAGGTCCGCACCTGTTGCGCGTCGCTCGTGCTGGTGCAGTCGTTCTCGTTGCAGACCCTCAGCCTGATGTTGAAGAGGTCCTTGTTGTTGTTGACGAGGAAGCGCTTCGTCATCGCGCCCGTCCCCGGGAACGTGACTGCTGGGGAGCCGTTGACCAGGATCGACACCTCGGAGGTCCCGCCACGCGAGTCGGGCACCGTGAACGACGCCATGGCCTGGTTGTCGACGCCGGTCGGGTTGACCGTCCAGGCCCCCCACGGCAGCGGCGGCGCGACCGCCTTCCAGGTCACGGCGTTGCTCGCGGGTCCGAAGCCGTCGTCGCCGCTGACCGCCTGCACCCGGAAGTCGTGGGTCTGGCCGTCGTAGCGGACGTTGGGGAAGACACACTGCTCGGCCGAGATGCGGTTGCAGCCAGGAGCCTGGAGCCCGTTGTGGGTCACGACGTAGGTCACGGCGGCGCCGCCGTTGGCCGGGACGGGATCCCAGGTGAGGGTGAGCGTGGTGGTCGTACCGCCACTCCCCGCATCGGTCACCTTGACGTTCTTCGGGCGGCCGATCGGCCCCTGGGACTGGAAGGGCCCGTCGGAGGCGGCGGGCCCCCAGCCCTGGGCGTTGTGCGCGCGGACCGTGAACGTGTAGTCCTTGCCGTTGGTGAGGCCGTTGGCGACGATCGAGGTGTTGCGCGTCTCGACCTGGCGGCCCTGCCAGGTCACGCGGTAGCGGTCGACGGGCGAAGTCTGCTTGGCGGGCGGGTTCCAGGCGATGCCCAGCAGGTGGTTGCCGACCTTGTTGGTGTGGATGTTGCTCACCGGACCGGGCTTCTCGTCCGGCTGGGCCGAGCGCGACGAGGGGCTCCAGTCCGACCAGCCGATCGCGTTGTGCGCGCGCACGGCGAAGGTGTAGCTCTTGCCGTTGGTCAGCCCGGTCATGTCGCAGGTCGTGCTGGGGCAGGTGCGCGTCGGGCCGCCGTTGGCCCGCAGCTCGTAGGAGTCGATCGGGGCGCCGTTGGCCGCGGGCGGCCGCCAGGTGAGCCGCACCGCCTCCGACAGAGAGCTGAGGCCGGGCACGGGTGCGGCGGGCGTGTCGGGCACACCCAGCAGCTCCACGCTCAGCACGTTGCTCGCCTGGCGCTCCGGGTCGTCGGACGAGACGTCGCTCATCACCACCCGGAACGTCGCCTCGCCCCGAGCCTTGGCCCCGGCCGAGATCCGGACCGAGGAGGCGCCTGACGGGGAGACCGTGACGTCGCGGCCGGCCAGGGGCGACACCCGCACCACCGTGGGCGCGGGTCGCGGGACACCCGGGGTGAGGTACGCCGACAGGTCGACCGTGCGCGACTCGCCCGCCCGGAGGTCGCTGATCCGGATGGGCGCCAGGGTGGGCGGGGCCGCCTTCACCACGCGCACCCGCAGCTGACCGGGCTCGCTGCCGCCGGCGCGCACGAGCAGGATCGCCTCGGTGCCGGCGCGGGCCCGGCCCTCGGCGGACACGACCACCGGCATCGCCTCGGGGTCGGCGATGTCCAGGCCGTCGACCTCCCGACGCCAGGTCGAGGTGTAGTCGAGATCGGCGAGCGCCTTCGGATCGGGGGTCCACACGTTGCACAGCGACGGGACGTCGAGCTCGACCTCGCCTCCCTGCGGGACCTCGATCACCTCGGTCGGGCAGGTCAGGATCGGCCGGTTCTGACCCACCTGGACGGGAATGCTGAGCCAGGCCCGGGGGACCTTGGGATCGTTCTGGTCGACACCCGCGATCACCTCGAAGGTCACCGCGCCCGGGCCGGCGTAGTTCTCCGCGGCGGACACGCTCAGGGAGGTGGCACCCACGGGAACCGCGTTGACCCCGCCACTCGGGGAGCCGGCGACCTCCTGACCGGCGGCGAGCCGCAGGGGCGCCCCGTCGGGACTGACGACGTAGTCCTCGATCCGGATCTTCGTCGACTCGCCGGGGGCCAGCTTGAGGAGGGCGTCGGCCTTGACGAACGGCAGGTTGCCCGACCGGGGCGGGACGTAGAGCTGGGCGACCGCGGCGCCGCCGTCGGCGTCGACGACGCGGAACGGGAGCACGAGGGGCAGCGCCCCGCGGGTGACCGAGATCCGGCCGCCGCTGACCCGGGCCTGGACGCCCGGCTGCGTGTAGACGTCGCTGATGCGGAGCTGGCCGGCGGGTCCGTCGGGGTCGTAGGCCGACCGGAGGACGTCGACGCGGACCTCGGGCGCGTCGGCGCTGGGACCGTAGGCGTCGAACACCATCGGCGGGTTGTTGTAGGGGGTGGCCGTGCGCAGCGTGATCGTCGACTGCGACGACGTGAGGCCGTTGCTCAGGCGGTAGACCACGACGACGGTGCGCCCGTCGGCCTTCCCCGGCGCCTCGATCGTCACGGGTCCGTTGGGTCCTTCGAGGCCGACTCCCTGCGGCGGATCGACCAGCTCGATCGCGGGGCGATCGCCGGGACCGATGAAGTCGTTGGCGGTCGGGTTGACCGTGGCCACCCGGCCCGGCTCGACGGTGATCGTGTCGGGGACCGCGAGTGGCGGCTGGGGCGGCCCCGCGGGGGCGACGGCGACCCGCACCGTCCCGGTCGCCTGCAGCCCGCCGGAGTCGGTCAGGGTGTAGTCGAACTCGTCGGTGCCCTTGGCGTCGGGGTACGCCTGGTACTCGATCGTGTTGGCGCCGAGCTTGGTCACCCGGCCGAGCGCCGGGGCGGAGCCCAGGCCGACCAGGCTCACCGGGTCGCCATCGGGATCGACGCCGGCGCCCGGGAGCTTGAGGACGACGGTGCCGCCGGACACGGTGCGCGCCTCGAGGACCGGCGGCTCGGGGGCCGTGTTGTCGGCCGTCTCGGGTACGACGGACACCGTGACGTGTCCGGGGCCCACGTCGCCGGCCGTGTTGGCCGCGAGATAGGTCACGTCGTAGGTGGCCGGCTGCGTCAGCTTGGCCGGCGCGACGTAGCGCACCATCCGTCCCGACACACTGGCGACGCCGGTGCCGCGCGAGGCGGAGTCGGCGGCGGTCACCGTGAGCTCGCCGGACCTCTCGCCCGCCACGTCGGAGACCAGGGACAGCGCGTCCCCGGAGGGCGAGTAGTCGTTGTCGAGCACGGGGATCGCGACGCTCGCGCCCGCGCGGACCGTCACCTCGTCGTCGGCCGTGACCGGTGTGTTGTCGTCGGGTGCCGGTCGCTGGGTGACGGTGATCTCGCCGACCACCGGCTCGCCGCCGTTGCTGACGGAGTAGCGGACCACCTGCGGCCCGCCACGCAGCAGCCCCGCCCGCGCGCTGATGCGCACCCACCGGCCGTCGATGACCGCCACGTCGACCAGGTCGGGATGGAGGGCCCGCGCGCCCTGGACGACCAGCAGGCCGCCGGCGGGATCGTGGTCGTTGGCGAGCACGTCGGCGATGCCGGGCGACTGCCCGTAGAGCGTGAGCGAGTCGGGCATGGCCACCGGCTTGCGGCTCTCGCGGGGAGTCACGTCGACGCGGATCTTGCCGTGGGCCAGCGGAGCCGTGCCGTAGGCCACGTCGTAGTCGAGCACGTAGGACTTGGCGTTGGTCGCCCGGAAGGAGACCGCGCCGTCGGTGAGGTCGGTCCGGACCTGAGCGCCGCCGACCGCCGCGATCTTGCCGGCCAGGCGCAGTTGCGCGCGCAGGTCGTTGGGATCGGAGCCGGGCAGGTCGTTGGCGAGCGGACGCAGGGTCACCCAGCGACCCGCCTCCACCGAGGTGATGTCGGGCTCGGCCTGCGCGGCGACGGCCCGGTCGCGGTCGACGTCCTGCACGTCGAAGGTGAGGTCGGTCGTCACGGGCTCCGAGCGGCCGTCGGTGACGGTGTACGCCACGGTCACCTTGCCGGGCAGGGGCGGCGCCTGGAACCGCACTCGCCCGGACGCCGTGGTGCGCGCCTGCGCTCCGGGCGCCTCACTGTCGAGCGATGCCGTGGCGACGGTGAGCACGTCGCCGTCGCCGAGGTCGCGCCAGTCGGGAAGCACCGGGAGCTCCAGCGAGCCACCCGCGGGCACCGACCACGTCTTGGGCTTGAAGCCCTCGCGCAGGGCCGGCGGCTGGTTCATCGAGTCGCGGCGCGTCGACACCGTGACCCGGGCATGGGCGGAGACCTCACGGCCGTCGTCGATGAAGTACTCGAAGCTGGTGGGCGCGGTGGTGCCGGGCGGCAGCTTGAGCTGCACGGTCTGCCCGTCGGGGCCGATGGTCAGCTTGGCGCCGTTGCGGGTGATCGGCTCGACCGATCGGATGGCGAGCACCCTCCCCACGGGGGCCGAGTCGTTGTCGAGCGGATAGAGGGTCGTCGTCCGCCCCGGTCGGGCGCCGAACGCGTCGGGCTCCGCCTTGGGTGGTCGGCGGTCGCCGTCGGCGCTCTTCTTGGTGTCCTTGTCGTCGCTGTCGTCGTTGTCCTTCTGGTTGAACGCCGGCCAGTCGTCGAGGGTGCGGGGCTGGTTGGTGTCGATGTTCCAGACCCGTCCGGAGAACCTGTCGTTGAGGACGATCTGGCCCCGGTTGACCCGGAAGACCAGGTCGTTGGCCTCGCCTTGGAGGAACGCCGCCTGCGAGGGGTCCTCGCCGCACTGCGTGACGACCGTGCCGCGGCCTCCGGACCACGCCCCGTAGACGCAGGCTCCCAGACGCACCGGAGGCGTGGGCCGGCCGCTCAGGCCCTCCTGGACCGTCGTGAGCTTCCCCGTGTCGAGGTCCACGGACAACAGCGAGGTGGGCGTGGCGACCAGGACGGCGGCGGCGGCCGGCCCCGGTGCCTGCAGCACGGCGCCGTCCCCGACCACGGCGCGGGCCATCCCCTGGGCAACCACGGTGCCCGTGTCGCCGTCGAGCACGACGGGGACCTCTCCGACCGCGGAGACGCTGACGCCGTCGCCGACCGGCTCGTCGAGCTCCCGCTCCGTCGCGGCGTACGACGTGCCGTCGGGGCTCAGCCGGGTCAGTGAGTCGTCGGCGGAGGCCACCAGCACGGACCCGCCCTGGGTGACCGCCATCGACGCGGGCGTCTCGACGGTGGCCAGCGGTGGCGCGTCGGTGCCGACAGCGTCGAGCTGGGGTGCCGGGAGGCGGGGGTCGACCCGCTGCGCCTTGACCGTGCCGGAGGTGGTGTCGAGCACGGCGAGCGACCCGCCTGCGAGCTGCACGTCGGCGTAGCGCGGCAGTGACGTGCCGGCCTCGTCGGCTGCACTGGCGGTGGCCGGGTCGAGGGGACGCAGCCGGCGACCGGTCGCCTCGACGCCCACGACCACGGCGTCCTGCTGCACCAGGTCGAGCTCCTCGCCGAGGGTGGCGAAGGTGGAGGCGTCCTGCTGGCCGATGGGCTTGTTGATCCGGCCGTAGTAGCCGTTCTGGGAGTTCGTCACCCAGATGCCGCCGTCGTTCAGCTCCGCCCGGTGGGACTCGAACCCACGCGCCGCGACCGCATAGACGACCACCCCGCCGGCCGTGGCCAGCAGGGCTAGGTTGGCGATGACGCCGACGGCGCGGCGCCGCCAGGTGTGGCCGCGACCCGTCATCTGCTCCCCGTAGGCATGTGATCCCTCCCGTGTGAGGGTAAAGAGGACCCCCCGCACGGAACAAGTTGAGCAAATCATGACGTGAGGGCGCAGGTCGGGGAACAATGGGACCGCCGCAGCTGGTCTGGACCGGCTGCACCCGCCCGGTCTGGACCGGTCAGCCGTCGAGAGGAAGTGGTCGTGGACACCAGCTACGTCGCTGGGACGGGCCTGCTGCTCACCAGGAGCCGCCGCTGGTTGCTCATCGACGACGACCCACCGCTGGACCGGGTGGACGAGTGGTGGGAGCTGCTCGGCAGCCCCGGGGCGGTCCGCGAGCAGCTCGTGGCCTCCCTCGAGGTCGCCTACCCCCTGCACGAGGTGTCGCTGGTGCTGATCGACCTCGACGACGCCGCACCGGCCCTCACCTGGGGCAACGGCCGGGTCGACGCCGACGCCGCGGGCCAGCGGCTGAGCGTGGGCCTCGCGGGCGAGGGCAAGGCCCGTCCGCTGCTGGCCGGCGTGGTGCCCGCCGCCACCGCCGAGGTCCGGGTCCCGGCCTTCGGCCCCACCGGAGCCCTCATCGACGGCATCCCCGCCGACATCCTCGCGAGCAGCACCTCGGGCCCGCCGCCGACCCGCCCGATGTTCCGCCCCGCGGACGCCTCGGTGGCCGACGAGGTCGAGATCACCGTCCCGCGCACCGTCTCCGACGTCTTGGGCGACGTGCAGTTCGCCGACGAGGACGACGACGAGGCGGCGGTCCCGGTCGACAGCTCGGAGCTGAGCGAGCATCTGCGCCAGACCAGCCAGCAGACGGTGCTGGCCGCGCAGTGCCCTCACGGCCATGTGACGCCGGCCTACACGCCTGCCTGCCGCGTCTGCAACGCGACGGTCGCGCCCCAGGAGCCGCGCACCATCCCGCGCCCCAACCTCGGAGGACTGCGGCTCCCCAGCGGCGAGCTGGTGCCCCTCGACCGGGGCGTCGTCTTCGGCCGCAAGCCCACCCCGGTGCCCGGCAGCTCCGACTGGCCCCACCTGGTGCACCTGCCCCAGGACTCCACCTACGTGTCGCGCATGCACCTGCAGATCGAGCTCGACGGCTGGCTGGTGCTCGCTCGCGACCTGGGCTCGCGGGGCGGCACCACCCTGCGCATCCCCGGGCGGCTCCCCCAGCGCATCCGGGCCAACGAGCGCTACGTGCTCGAGCCCGGGCACACGCTCGACCTGGCCGACGTCTACGAGATCTCCTACGAGGTCTCTCCGTGAGCGCACCCCCGATCCCGGGGTACCGCTACGTCGAGCACCTGGGGAGCGGCGGCTTCGCCGACGTCTTCCTCTACGAGCAGGAGTGGCCGCGCCAGCGCGTGGCGATCAAGGTCGTGCGCCCCGACGTACCGCTGAACGACCGCGAGAAGTCGCTGTTCACCAGCGAGGCCAACGCGATGGCCCGCCTCGCCGACCATCCCTACATCGTGGCCGTGATGACGGCGGGCGACACGGCCGACGGACGGCCCTACCTGGTGATGCGCTACTGCCCGCCGCCCGACCTCGGCGTGCGGGTGCGGGGCAACCCCATGCCGGTGGCCGAGGCGGTCAGCACCGGCATCAAGCTGGCCAGCGCGATCGAGACGGCCCACCGGTCGGGCATCGTCCACCGCGACATCAAGCCGAGCAACGTCCTGGTGACCAGTTACTCCGAGCCGGCGCTGACCGACTTCGGCATCGCGGGGGGACTGCACGACGTCGACGCCGACTCCGACGTGCGGATCTCCTATCCGTGGTCGCCGCCGGAGATGCTCGACGGCCGGTCCAACGGCTCGGTGGTGTCCGACGTCTACTCGCTCGGAGCGACGATCTGGCACCTGCTGGTCGGCAGGTCGCCGTTCTCGATCCCCGGCGGCGACAACTCCACGCGGGCGCTGAGCGCCCGGATCCTGCACTCCCATCCCCCGGCCACGCAGCGCCCCGACGTCCCCCCGGCACTGGACCGGCTGCTGCAGCAGTGCCTGGCGAAGGACCCCTCCCACCGGCCCCAGTCGGCGCTCGAGCTGGCCCGGGGCCTGCAGCGGATCGAGGCGACGGCCGGCTTCCCGCGCACCGCCATCGCGGTCGAGGCGGACCTCCCGGGCGCACCGGTGCGCAACTACGAGATCGACGCCGACCCCGACGCCACCCGGATGAAGCCGCCGACGATCGTGTCCGGCTCGGCTCCCCGCACGGTGGCACCCCACGTGCCGGTGCCCGACCACGCCGACGAGCCGCATCGACCCGGGGCGGTCGTCGCGGCGGTGGTCGGCGCCGTCGTCCTCGCCGTCGCGGGCGGCGTCCTGGCGTTCAGCCTCGGGCGAGGTGACGCGGGTGAGAACCCCTCGACGAGCCCGACGACGTCCGTCCCGAGCACACCCTCGGGCATCGACCCGGGCCTGATCGCCGACCCGGTCCTCACCAGCGAGCGCACGGGCCGCAAGGTCCGGGTGTCCTGGACCGCGACCGACGGCGGGCTGGCGGGAGACACCTGGGAGTGGCGACGCACCGACACCGGCAAGGGCGGCCGGACCGAGTCCGGCTCCGTCGTGCTGACCGCCCCGGAGCGCGTCTGCGTCCAGGTGCGGCTGATCCGGGGCCAGGCCCGGTCGGGCTGGTTCGACACGTGCGTCGACTGAGACCGGGTCTCGGACTGGGCTTGCTCGTCGTCGCGGTCGCGGCCGCAGGGTGTACGGCGACACCGGACACCTCGGGGACCGAGCCACGTCCCTCAGGGACCACCGGAACGGTCGCGACCACGCCCGCGCCCGGCCCGGACGGGCACCCCCTGGCCCCTCTCCTGCAGCGGGTCCGCGTCGTCGCCGACCCGGGCTACCACCCCGGCTACGACCGCTCGTGCGACCCCGGGCGCGCCTGCGTCTTCGGCCCGGAGTGGACCGACGACCACCCGGGCCGCTTCGGGCACAACGGCTGCGACACACGCCAGGACGTGCTGCTGCGGCAGCTGCGGGACGTCGAGCTGCGGTGGGGGTCGCGCTGCCGGCTCTACCAGGGCACCCTGGTCGACCCCTACACCGGTCGCCGGCTCACCTGGCGGGCGGACGGCTACCGGATCCAGGTCGACCACCTCTATCCCCTGGCCGCCGCCTGGCACGCGGGCGCCTGGGCCTGGCGCCCGGCTCGCCGGCTGCGCTTCGCCAACGACGTCGGACGCGAGTTGCTCGCCGTGTCCGCCGACGCCAACCAGGACAAGGGCGCCTCCACCCCCGCCGACTGGCTGCCGCCGGACCGGGCGTTCCGGTGCCGCTACCTGGCGGCCTACCTCCGGGTGGCCGTGGCGTACGACCTGCCGCTCAGCGAGGCCGACGCCGCCGTCGTACGACGGGTCGACGAGACCTGCTGAGCCGGCTCAGCCGGAGCCGCGCACCGCGCGGTCACGCACCAGGCTGGCGACCGCGGTGACCGCGAGGGTGCCGACGATCACGACGAGCGAGAGCCAGATCGGGATCTCCGGCGCCCAGTGGATCGGGTGCCCGCGGTTGACGAAGGGCAGCTCGTTCTCGTGCATGGCGTGCAGCACCAGCTTGACGCCGATGAAGAACAGGAGGAACGCCAAGCCGTAGGACAGGTAGACGAGCCGCTGCAGCAGCCCTCCGATGAGGAAGTAGAGCTGCCGCAGACCCATCAGCGCGAACACGTTGGCCGTGAAGACCAGGTAGGGCTCCTTGGTGAGCCCGTAGATGGCCGGGATCGAGTCGAGCGCGAAGAGCACGTCGGTCATGCCCAGCGCCAGGATCACCATGAACATCGGCGTCATCATCCGCTTGCCGGACTCGAGCGCGAACAGCCTGACCCCGTGCCACTCCTCGGTGACCGCGAAGTGCCGGCGCACGAAGCGCACCAGCCGTGGCTCCTCGTACTCCGACTCGTCCTCCTCGCCCTCCCGGGCCAGGTGGATCGCCGTGTAGATCAGGAACAGGCCGAAGAGGTAGAACACCCAGCTGAACTGGTTGATCGCCGCCGCGCCGACGCCGATGAAGATCCCGCGGAACAGCAGGGCCAGGACGATGCCGATGAGGAGCGCGGTCTGCTGCAGCTCTCGGGGCACCGCGAACTTGCTCATGATGATGATGAAGATGAAGAGGTTGTCGACCGAGAGGGAGTACTCCGTCAGCCAGCCCGCGAAGAACTCCCCGCCGTACTGCGGGCCGCTGAGGACCCACACCCCGATGCCGAAGGCCACGGCCAGGGCGATGTAGCCGATGAGGTGCCGGGTCGTCTCGCGAGCGCTGGGCTCGTGCGGACGGCGCCCGATGACGAAGACGTCGACGAGCAGGAGGCCCGTCGTCAGCAGGACGGTGACGAGCCACACGGTGGGGGTGACGTGCACGGGCTACCTTCCTCCGAACGGGACGCCGAGCTCGGCAAGCCGCGCCTCGCCGCCGTCGAGGGCGGTGAGCACCCAGGCGCCGTCGGGGGTGAGGGCGAAGCTGTGCTCGAAGTGGGCGGCCCAGCTGCCGTCGTCGGTGACGACGGTCCAGTCGTCGTCGAGCACGCTCGCGTCGGGGCCGCCGAGCGTCACCATGGGCTCGACCGCCAGCGCGAGACCGGCGACCAGCCTGGGGCCGCGACCGGGCCGGCCGTAGTTGGGCACGTTGGGCGGCTGGTGCATGGCCGTCCCGATGCCGTGCCCGGTGTAGTCCTCGAGGATGCCGTAGGGCCCGGCCGCCCGGACATGACTCTCGACCGCGTGCGAGATGTCGGTGACGCGGCCGCCCAGCCGGGCGGCGGCGATGCCGTGCCACAGGGCGTCCTCGGTGACCTCCAGCAGCCGTCGTACGTCGTCGGGCACGGGGCCGACCGCTGCGGTGAAGGCGGCGTCGCCGTGCCAGCCGTCGACGATGGCCCCGCAGTCGATCGACACGACGTCCCCGTCGGCGATCACCCGGTCGCCGGGGATGCCGTGGACGACCTCGTCGTTGACCGAGGCGC
>CAZQCA010000103.1:0-11319 GCA_964591845.1 uncultured Nocardioides sp. | reverse complement strand
CCTTGCCGACGAGGTCGGCGCCGACGTCGGCGGCCTTGGTGAAGATGCCGCCGCCGACACGCATGAACATGGCGAGCAGCGCGGCACCGAAGCCGAATCCCTCGAGGACGTCGGGGGCCTTGTCCTGGAAGGCCATGACGACGACCGAGGCGCCCAGCAGGCCGGCGCCGACGGTGGCCATGCCGACCACGGCGCCGGTGCGGAACGCGACGTTCATCGCGGGGTCGCGGCCCTCGGCGTTGGCGGCGGCGGCGACGCGGACGTTGGCGCGCACCGCCAGCCACATGCCGAGGTAGCCGATGGCGGCCGAGAAGCCGGCCCCCAGCAGGAAGAAGAGCGACCGGAAGATGCGGATCGTCCAGTCGTCCGCGGGCAGCGCCAGCAGCACGAAGAACGCAACGGCGGCGAAGATCCCCAGCGTGCGGAACTGCCGGGTGAGGTAGGCGTTGGCGCCCTCCTGGACCGCCAGGGCGATGTTCTTCATGTTGTCGGTGCCCTCGCCGGCGGCCAGGACCTGCTGACGGAACATCAGGGCCATCCCGATCGCGGCGAGCGCGATCAGGGCGACGATGACGACCAGCAGGAAGTTGCCGCCGGAGAGCTCCACGACATCGGGATAGATCCCGGTCATGTGTGTCCTCCTGAGTGAAGCAAGCGCGTGAACGTGGCGGAGTCTACGCAGGAGGAGGGGTCATGGCGCATCCGGGTGTGAGCAGGGACACCTGGCACACCCCTAGGGATGGGGGCGTTCGGTGGCTGGCACGTGGGTGTGCCCGGTCACCCCGCGGTGAGGGCGGACTGCGCCGAGCCGTGGATGGCGAAGACCTTGGCCAAGCCGGTGATCCGGAAGATCTTGAGCAGCCGGTCCTGGGTGCAGACGAGCTCGAGGGTGCCGTCGTGGGCGCGCACCTTCTTGAGGCCGCCGACCAGGACGCCGAGGCCCGTGGAGTCGAGGAACTCGACGCCCTCCATGTCGATCACGATGCGGTAGTGGCCGTCGGCCACCAGCTCGGTGATCTTGTCGCGGAGCTTGGGCGCGGTGTAGACGTCGATCTCGCCGCCGACGGAGACGATGGTCTTGCCATCGGCTTCCCTCGTCGTCAGGGTCAGGTCCACGATCTGCTCCTCCGGCAGCCCATTTCCAGCAGGGCAGCGCGCACGGGGGGCGCGCCGGCCACAGGAAGTATCAAACCACGCCCCGCCGCGCGGTGCAGGCCTGGCTGGACAACCCGTCGGCATGTCGTCGCGTGGTCGCCGACCTGGGGTGAGCCTGGTGGCCTCCCGGCTGTCGTCGGGGTTTGCGACACTCCCAGCGTGGGTGCAGCGGCGCGCGGGACCGGGGGCGACGTCGTCGCGCTCGCCCGGGGGCTGACCGAGCGCCCGGGCAGGTCGGAGCGACTCCTCCACCTGCGGGTGCTGCCGGCGCGCGAGGCCGTGGCCGAGGAGTGGCCCGCGTGGGTGCCCGATCCGGTGCGGACGGCGTACGCCGCGCGCGGCGTGCGCACGCTCTGGCGCCACCAGGTGGTGGCGGCGGAGGCCGCCCGCGGCGGCCAGCACGTCGTGATGGCGACCGGCACGGCGTCGGGCAAGTCGCTCGGCTACCAGCTGCCGGGGCTGTGCGAGATCCTGGAGGCGCGGGGGGCGCGCGGGCAACGAGGGGCCTCGATCCTCTACGTCGCGCCGACCAAGGCGCTCGCCCACGACCAGCTCGGCGCGATCCGGTCGCTCGGCCTCGACGTGCGGGCCGTGACCCACGACGGCGACGCCTCGCGCGAGCAGCGCGAGTGGACCCGCGCCTTCGGCGAGTACGTCCTCACCAACCCCGACATGCTGCATCGCTCCCTGCTGCCCGGGCATGCCCGCTGGGGGTCGTTCCTCTCGTCGCTGCGCTACGTGGTCATCGACGAGTGCCACCACTACCGCGGTGTCTTCGGAGCCCACGTCTCCCACGTGATCCGGCGGCTGCGGCGGGTCTGCGCGTCGTACGGCGCGACGCCGACCTTCGTGCTCGCGTCGGCGACCGTCGCCGACCCCGACGTCGCGGCCTCGCGGCTGACCGGGCTCGACGTGACGGCGCTGACCGCCGACCACTCCCCCCGCGGCCGGCTGGCGGTCGCCCTGTGGGAGCCGCCGTTCGTGTCCCATGCGGGCGAGAACGGCGCGCCGGTGCGCCGGGCGGCGTCGTCGGAGGCCGCCGACCTGCTCACCGACCTGGTGGTCGACGGGGTGCGCACGCTGGCGTTCGTGCGGTCCCGGCGGGGTGTCGAGCAGGTGGCGCTGACGGCGGCCGGGCTGCTGGCGGAGGTCGACCCGGGCCTGGCGGGGCGGGTGGCCGCCTACCGGGGCGGCTACCTGCCGGAGGAGCGGCGCGAGATCGAGGCCCGGCTGCGCCACGGAGACCTCCTCGGGCTGGCCGCGACCAACGCCTTGGAGCTCGGGATCGACGTGAGCGGGCTCGATGCGGTGCTGGTCGCCGGGTTCCCCGGCACCCGGGCTGCCCTGTGGCAGCAGCTGGGGCGCGCCGGTCGCGACCGGCAGGATGCGCTGGGCATCCTCGTGGCCCGCGACGACCCGCTCGACACCTATCTGGTGACCCACCCCGAGACCCTCTTCGGCCAGCCGGTCGAGGCCACGGTCTTCGACCCGGGCAACGAGCACGTGCTCGGGCCCCACCTCTGCGCCGCCGCGCAGGAGATCCCGCTGACCGAGGCGGACCTCCCACTCTTCGGGCCCACGGCCGGCCAGGCGGTGACCGCGCTCACCGACGCCGGGCTGCTGCGGCGCCGCGCGCGAGCGTGGTACTGGACCGACCGGCGGCGCGCCGCGGACCTCGCCGACCTCAGGTCCGCGGGAGGGCCGCCGGTGCAGCTGGTCGAGGAGACGACCGGACGCGTCGTCGGCACCGTCGACGCCGCGGGCGCCCACGCCACCGCCCACGCGGGGGCGGTGTACCTCCACCAGGGCGAGACCTGGCTGGTGACCGCGCTCGACCTCGACGAGCGGGTCGCCCTGATGCACCCGGCGCCCGAGCTCGACTACACCACGACCGCACGCGAGATCACCGAGATCGTCATCCGTGAGGAACGTCGGGCGCAGCGATGGGGAGACTGCCGGTTGTCGTGGGGGCCGGTCGAGGTGACCCACCAGACCGTCTCCTACCTCAGGCGGCGACAGCCCGGGGGCGAGGTGATCGGGGAGGAGCCCCTGGACCTTCCCCAGCGGTCGCTGGTGACGGCCGCCGTGTGGTGGACCGTCCCGGCCGTCGCGCTCGACGACGCAGGCCTGGCAGCCGCGGACCTCCCGGGCGCCGCGCACGCCGCCGAGCACTGCTCCATCGGGCTGCTCCCCCTCTTCGCGACCTGTGACCGCTGGGACATCGGCGGCGTCTCGACGGCGCTGCACCCCGACACGGGCCGGCTCACCGTCTTCGTGTACGACGGCCACGCCGGCGGGGCGGGCTTCGCCGAGCGCGGCTATGCGGCCGCCCGTGACTGGCTGACGGCGACCCGGGAGACGATCGCGTCGTGCGCGTGCGACGACGGGTGCCCCTCGTGCGTCCAGTCGCCCAAGTGCGGCAACCAGAACCACCCGCTCGACAAGCACGCGGCGGGACTGCTCCTCGACGTGCTGCTCGAGCACGCGCAGGGCTGACGGCTCGGCCGGCCGCTCGGCTGCGCGGGCCGACCGCCGATCTGGGCTAGCCTGCCGCCATGGTGATCCTCGGACTGCTCCTCCTCATCCTGGGAGCGATCGCGATCCTGGCGGCGGTCTTCCTCAGCGACGGCACCGCCGAGCTCCTCGGCGCGGACCTGTCGGCGCTCACGATCTTCCTGATCGGCGTGGCCGCCGGCGCGGCCCTGATCTGGGGGTTCGCGATCCTCAAGTGGGGCACCCGGCGCGAGCTCAGGGCGCGCAAGGAGCGCAAGCAGCTCGACGAGCTGTCGCAGAAGCTCGACCGCGCCGAGGCGGAGCGGCGCGCGGAGGACGAGGAGCGCTGACCTCCGGGGCCGGCAGGCTCAGGCTCAGGCCGGGCCGGCGCGCGCGTCGGCGGTGAGATCGACCCCCCAGCCGGCCCACGGGCGACTCGGCACCGAGACGCGGACGACGACGTCGAGCCCGTCGCGGGCACAGGCGACGACGGCAGCCCCGTTGGCGGCCGCGATGGCCGCGGCGGTCCCGCACGCGCGGGCCGGGTCTGCCGCGGCGGCGAGCGCCGCCAGGTCGGCGGCGGACTGAGCCCGCCGGTGGTCGACCACCAGCACCTCCACCCCGGCCAGGGCGAGACCGACGAGCAGCAGAAGGCCGGCGAAGGCCGTCGTCCCCACCGTCGCCGCCCCTGCGCTCCCCCGCGCGGACCTCATGGCGCCGGCTCGGCGGCGGCGACCGCCTCGGCGCTCAGCTCGGCACCGGGCAGGGCGCCGAGGATCCCGCCCGGCCCGGACACGCGCACGGTGGCGCGCACCACCACGGGATCGCCGCCACCGACCGTGATGGCCGCACCCGGAGGTGCCACCCGCTCGCCGAGGGCGACGGCGTCTCCCGCCGGTTCGCCGCGTGCCACCGCGCGCGCGGTCTCGCGGGCCGCGTCGACCAGGCGCACCTGCGCCGTGCCGACGCTGAGCAGCCAGACGAGCGCCAGGGTGACGGCCGCCAGCAGCGGCAGGGTCATCGCCAGCTCCGCCGTGACCGCACCGCGGGGCGACCGCAGCCGGCGCCGTCTGCTCACCCGATGCTCAGGAGGCGCAGCACGTGGTCGAAGAGCGTGCGGAGCAGCTGCTGCCCCATCCCACCGGTGAGCAGCTGGTAGAGCAGGCCCGCGAGGCCGGCGCCCGCCGCGGTGCCCACGGCGTACTCAGCCGTGGTGATGCCCCGCTGGTCGCTCGCCGCCCTCCCGCGGAGGCCGCCCCGTCGGTCACGTCGTCGGCTCATGTGATCCCCTCTCGTGTCGGCCGCCGGATGCGGCTCCTGGAGGCAGCCTGCTCCGATCGACGGCCGCCGGGAGGCGGCGGTGCCCGGCCCTGGGGATGGGCCGGCCCGGGCGCCCGCCGGGGACGGAAACCGGCCCTGGTGAGGGCGTGGCTCAGGGCGCGAGCAAGGTCTGGGCCAGGTCCGCGACCAACGGCACGATGCCGAGCAGGAGGAAGGCGGGCAAGAGGCACAGTCCCAGCGGCAGGGCGGCCCTGACACCCACGGTGCGCGCCCGGTCCTGGGCAGCCGAACGCCGTTCGGCGGCCAGCTCCTCCGCGAGACGGGAGACCGCGTCGACGACCGGTGCTCCCGTGAGGTGGGCGCGCGCGAGGCACCGGCCCAACGGAGCGAGGTCCGGGTCGCCGGAGAGCTGCGCCCACACCGCCCCGGGGTCGCCGCCGAGCGAGAGGTGGGAGGTGACGGTGCCGAGGCGGTCGGCGGCCGACCCCGGCAGTGCCCGGCACACGAGCTCCAGGGCGGGCCCGGGAGCCGACCCGGACCGGAGCGCCGCCCCGAAGAGGAGCACCAGGTGCGGCAGCTGGGCGCGGGCTCGCTCGCGCTCCCGTCGTACGCCGGCCGGCTCGGCGCGCCCGATCCACCACCACGTGGCGACGGCCAGCACGGCGCTGAGCGGCGGTCCAGGCCAGCCGTCGACCCAGGTCAGCCCGGCCAGTCCGGCCAGCCCCGTCCAGACCGCCCGCCACCGATGCAGGAGGTCGGGCCCCCGCGCGGCCCCCGCCCGTCCGGGCCGCGACCCACGGTCGAAGACCCTCCTCGGCCGCTCGAGCAGCACGGCGGCGCCCGCCGCAGCAGACACCGCGGCGGCCATCGCGGCCCCGGTCGCGACCCCGGACGTCACGGCCCGCGATCCACGGCCGACGCGATCGCCTCGATCCACGCCAGGCCGCTGAGGAGCAGCACCCCGCCGCCCGCGGAGCACGCCCACCCGAGCGGCTCGTGGAGCAGGAAGCCGACCGGGTCCCCGCCCGCCCCGCCACCCAGGGCGAGCACTCCGAGGGGCAGCGCCGCCACCAGCCGCGCCGTGGCCCGGGCCGAGGCCAGCTCCGACGCCACGACCCGACGGGTCTCCCGGCTTGCGCGGAGGTCGTCGACCACCGCCTGGAGGGCCGACGCCAGGCCGCCCCCGGTCCGGTGGGCCACCTCCCATGCCGCCGCGACCAGGCCGAGCTCCTCGGCACCGCGGGCCCCCGACAGCGCCCGCAGCGCCGCGGGGACGTCTGCACCCAGCGCGGCCGCCTCGGCCGCCGGCGCGAGCTCGGCCCACTCCTGCGCGGCCCGGGCCAGGGCGGTCGCCGACGGCTGCCCAGCGGCCAGGTCGGCCCCGATCAGACCGCAGGTGTCGAGGAGGCGCGCTCGCCGTCGCTCCGCGTCGAGCCGGCGCCGGCCGGAGCGCCAGAGCAGCCATCCGGCGCTCGCCGCCACAGCCAGGATCAAGGCCGCAGGGGCCCAGGAGCCGGCACCCGCGAGCAACCCGACGGCGCACGCGCCGCCCCCCGCGCACCCCAGGCTCCAGGACGGCGCCGCGCGGCGTCCCGACGCAGCGCTGCGACGTCCCAGCAGCCAGACCGACCCGACCAGCGCGCCGATGGCCACGCAGGCGTCGAGCGACGCCGGCGAGGTCACGTCAGGCGCCTCTCCAGCTGGTCGGCTGCGGGCCGTCTGCACAGGCGGTCGTCCACGAGCTCGAAGGCCGGGGCCATCGACACGAGACCGGCCGGGTCGCGCACCGGCACCGCGACCTGTTCGAGCCTTCGGCGGCCGGCCGGGTCGCGACCGAGGTGGAGGACGAGCTGCACGGCGGAGGCGAACTGGCTGTGGGCCGCGGCTCTGCCCAGCCCCGCGGCCGCCGCCAAGGCCTCGACCCGGGCCGGGACGTCGGCGGCCGAGTTGGCGTGGAGGGTGCCGCAGCCGCCTTCGTGACCGGTGTTGAGCGCGGCCAGGAGGTCGACCACCTCGGCACCCCGGACCTCACCGACGACCAGGCGGTCGGGGCGCATGCGGAGGGCCTGTCGCACCAGAGCCCGCAGCGGGATCTCACCGGCTCCCTCCAGGTTGGCCGGCCGCGCCTCGAGGGTCACCAGGTGGGGATGGGCGGGCCTGAGCTCGGCCGCGTCCTCGACGACCAGCACCCGTTCGCGGGCAGGCGCCCGCGCGAGCAGCGCCGCGAGAAGCGTGGTCTTGCCGGTGCCGGTGCCTCCGGACACCAGGAAGGCCAGCCGTCGGTCGACCACCGCCTCGAGCAGCCGCACCCCACCGGGGGTCAGGGTGCCGACGTCGGCCAGCTGCTCGAGCGTGAAGCCGCGGGAGGCCGGCACCCGCAACGACAGCAGGGTGCCGGGCCCGGCGATCGGTGCGAGCACGGCATGGAACCTGGTGCCGTCGGGCAGTCGCACGTCGACGTAGGGGGAGGCCTCGTCGAGACGCCGGCCCCCCGAGGCGGCGAGCCGTTGGGCCAGGCGGCGCACGGAGGCCTCGTCGGCGAACGCGATCTCCGCCCGCTCCAGGCCGGCCCCGCGGTCCCACCACACCTGCTCCGGCCCGTTGACGAGGACGTCGGTCACGCCGGGCTCGCGCAGCAGCGGCTCCAGGGGACCGGCCCCCACGACGTCGCGGCGCAGAGTCTCGTGGACCGCCAGCACCGTGGCGTCGCCGACCGGCCGCCCGGTCGCGCGCAGGGCGTCGGCCACCCGGTGCGGAGTGAGCGGTCCGGGGGCCCGGGCCAGCCTCTCCCGCACCTCCTCGACGAGGTCGGCGGCCGGCCGGCTCATGCCGCCACTCGCCTGGCTGACTGCTCCAGGACCTGGTCGGCGGCGCGAGCCAGGGCTCCCCGCCGACCGCGCAGCGGCCCCAGACCGAGGTCGATCGACTCGTCGAGGCCCCTCTGGTCGGGCATCTCGATGACCTCGCGCAGGCCCGTCGCCTGGCCCGCGTCGCGGCCGGACAGTCCCTTGCCGCGCACCACGAGCGTGCGCACCCCACCGGGCAACCGTGCGACCAGGCGCGCGGTCGCGGCGACGGCAGGGACCGTGGCGGTGGTGACGACCACCAGCCGGTCACAGCGGGCGACCACCTCCTCGACCAGCGGGTCACCGGCGCGGGGCAGGTCGACCACGACCGTCTCGTGGCCCCGCCTCGCCGCGGCCAGCGCCTCACGGACCGCGAACGCCTGCAGGGGGCCCGGCCGGCGGCTCCCGAACGTGAGAACGCCCAGCCGCCCCGTCCGGGGCACCGCCTCGCGTAGCGAGCGCGCACTGAGCCGACCCGTGGTCTGCTCGAGCGCCTCCCATCGCAGCCCGGCGGACTCCTCGAGCCCGACCATCCGGTCGAGCCCGGGGCCGAGCGGGTCGGCGTCGACGAGCAGCGCGGGCCCGTGACGGGCGGCCAGCTGCCCCAGGGCGGCGGCCAGGACGCTGGCACCGGCTCCGCCGCAGCCACCCACGACGCCGACGGTGAGCCCCCGCGCCGTGCTCGGGTCGACCAGGTCGGCGAACGCCTCGACCAGCCAGGCCTCGGAGCGAGGCAGCTCGACCACGTCCTGTGCGCCGAGCCGCACGGCGGTGCGGAAGACGTCGTCGGGCGGCGGCCCCCCGACGACCAGGTGCACCCCCCGTCGCCGGGGCGGTGCCAGCCGCACCAACGAGATGGCCGCGTCGAGCCCCACCAGCACGAGCGGCGCCGCCAGCCAGGACCGCAGGGCGGTGCCGGCGTCGGGCGCCACCTCGGGGGTCGCCTCCGCGGCGGCCGCCAGGCGCAGCAGCTCGTCGAGGAGCGACTCGTCGGCGGTCACGATCAGCGGTGCGGTCATGCCCGCAGCATGCTCGGCGTACGCCGCCCGCGCACTGCCCACGGAACGCATCTGTGCAACCGGGCCCCGACGTCCGCCCCTGTGGGCGGAAGCGGGCCCGCGGTGGCGCTCCTAGACTGGCGGGCATGCCGACCGCGGCCTTCTTCGACCTCGACAAGACGATCATCGCCAAGTCGAGCTCGCTGGCGTTCACCAAGCCGTTCCAGGCCGGGGGGCTGATCAACCGGCGGGCCGCCCTGCGGTCGGCGTACGCCCAGCTGGTCTTCCTCACCGGCGGCGCCGACCACGACCAGATGGAGAAGCTGCGGCAGTTCATGAGCCAGCTCGTCGCCGGCTGGGACGTCGCCACGGTGCGCGAGGTCGTCGCCGAGACGCTGCACCACGTCGTCGACCCGCTCGTCTACGACGAGGCGGTTACCCTGATCGAGGAGCACAAGGAGGCCGGTCGCGACGTCGTGATCGTGTCGTCGTCGGGGTCGGAGGTGGTCGAGCCGATCGGCGCGATGCTCGGCGCCGACCACGTGATCGCGACCCAGCTCGAGGTCGTCGACGGCAAGTACACCGGCGTCATCGACTACTACGCGTACGCCGAGGAGAAGGCGCGGGCGATCCGGGCGATGGCGCAGGAGCGGGGCTACGACCTCGCCGAGTGCTACGGCTACAGCGACTCCTCCACCGACGTGCCGATGCTGGAGGCGGTCGGACACGCCTTCGCGGTCAACCCCGACAAGGAGCTGCGCAAGGCCGCCCTCGCGCGGGACTGGCCGATCCTGGTCTTCACCAAGCCCGTGGCCCTCCGCAGCCGGGTCTCGCTGCCGGCGAGGCCGACGATCGCGGCGCTGGCGGTGGGCGGCGCGCTCACTGTCGGCGGGCTGCTCTGGGCCTCCGCGCGTCGGCGTCGGCTCGAGGCCTGAGCCGACCTCCCCGGACCCCCCGCGACGCACCCTCCGCGACGCGCGCTGCGCGACACGCCGACCCACCCGGCGGCGGCAAAGTCAAGCCTTGAACCTGGCCACGGACCGGCGTACAAACGATGTCAGGAGAACTCCATAGACCCGCACGTGAGCCGGGTACCCACGCGGCGAACCACCCTTCTTCAGGGCGCGGAAACCTCGGGAGACTCCCGGGGCCGCACTTGATTGTGTTGCACGCCTGGTAGCCACGAATCACGTGTCAGCGGCGGCATCCGGTCCCCGTGAGCGGGTGCCGTCCGCATGTCCGGACACTTCTTCTCGGCCTCGATACACGCAGGCTCGATCCGCCGAGGCTCAGCCCACCAGCGGGCTCAGCTCCGCTCCGCGCGCGTAGGCCTCGGCGCTGTAGAGCAGCCAGGCGTGCGCGCCCGCGAGGCCCTCCTCGCGGAAGGCCCGCAGGTTGGACTCGTACGCCGGCCGCAGCGCGAGGTGCGCGGCCTCCGGCACCAGCACCGAGGCGGGATCGACGCCGCGCGCGACCAACACCAGCCGCTCCGCCGCCCGCGCCACCAGCCCGTGGTGCGAGGCGAACGGCCCCGCGGCGGCGAGCTCGGCGTGCACGAGCGCGGCGACGACCAGCGCCGGCACCGACGCGGAGGAGAGGATCGCGGCGGCCAGCGCCTGGAGCCTCCGGGCCGCGTCCGCATCGCGCGGCCGGCCGACCAGCTCGAGGTCGCCGGTCCCGCCCGCCGCGAGCGCGTGCAGCCTCGCGAGCGCCTGGAGCGGCGAGCGTCCCAGCACCGGCACCAGCGCCAGCACCTCGGTGGAGACGCGCAGCGACGCCGCCGCCACCTGGTCGACCTCGCCGGCCCGGCAGTCCTCCAGCGACGTGGTCGAGCCGTCGAGCGCGGCGCTGGCGTGGGCTCCGCGCAGCAGCGCCTCGACGGTCAGCTCCGGCCCCGTGCGACGCAGACCGCGGTCACGCAGCAGCGCGTCGATGCCGTCCCGCGCGGCCGCGGCCGCCGATCCGACGCCCTCCAGCGCGGCGAGCGACTCCCATGGGGGCAGCGGCTCCGACGACGGCACGGATGCACACGCTACGCGGCTCCCGGATCGAGCGGCCCGGCGGAGGTAGCCTCGGGGGCGATGGACGAGTCAGGCGACACGACGGCCCCGGCCGACCCGACGACCCGCTGGGCGAGGTCGTTCGGCGGCGTCGCCGAGGCCTACGACCGCGGACGCCCCAGCTACCCCCGCGAGGCCGCGGCCTGGCTGGTGGGGCGCGACCACGCGTCGGTCCTCGAGCTGGGCGCCGGCACCGGCAAGCTCACCGCCGAGCTGGTGGCCCTCGGCCACGACGTGCACGCGACCGACCCCGACGAGGCCATGCTGGCGATCCTGCGCGAGCGGGTGCCGTCGGCGAGGACGGCGGTCGCCGGCGCGGAGGAGCTCCCGGTGCGCGACCGCAGTGTCGACGTCGTCGTCGCGGCCCAGGCCTTCCACTGGTTCGACCTCGACCGGGCGCTGCCCGAGATCGCGCGGGTGCTGCGCCCCGGCGGACACCTGTCGCTGGTGTGGAACCAGCGCGACGAGCGCATCCCCTGGGTCAGG
>CAZQCA010000102.1:1455-11357 GCA_964591845.1 uncultured Nocardioides sp. | reverse complement strand
ACCGAGCCGAGCGCCGACCAGCCGTCGTCCTGCGACGTGCTCTCGATGGCCTGGGTGAGCAAGGGCCGCAGAGCCGGCGGCTCGGTCGAGGGATCGGCGGGGCGGGTCGGCTCGGGATCGCCCTCGCCGGACGCCGGCTCGCCGAGGAGCTCGAGATAGATGAACCGGTTGCAGGCGGCTCGGAACGCCTGGGGGGTCTTGCGCTCGCCCATGCCGAGCACTGTCTTGCCGGACTCTCGCAGCCGCGTCGCCAGACGGGTGAAGTCGCTGTCGCTCGAGACCAGCACGAAGCCGTCGAGCTGGCCGGCGTAGAGCAGGTCCATCGCGTCGATCACCAGCGCGAAGTCGGTGGCGTTCTTGCCGGTGGTGTAGGCGAACTGCTGGATCGGCTGGATCGCGTGCTGGTTGAGCTGCTTCTTCCACTTCGCGGTGTGCTCGTTGGTCCAGTCGGCGTAGGCCCGGCGCACCGTGGCCGAGCCATAGCTGGTGACCTCCTCGAGCAGGGCCGCTGCCCACTTCGCCGAGGTGTTGTCCGCGTCGATGAGGACGGCCAGCCGCGCGTTCTCCGGAAGGGTGGTCACGCACCGACCCTAGCCGCGCGGCCGCTGCCGGCCGCATCGGCGCTAGGCCGTGGCCGCGTCGCCCTCGGCCGGCGTACGCCGTCGCTGCACGCGGCGCACGACCAGCCACAGCGGCACGCCGAGCGCCAGGAGCACCACGGTGAACGGCAGCAGCGCGCCGACGGCGGTGAGCGCGCCCTCGGTCACCGACTTCAGCCCGTGCCAGCCGGAGGCCAGCCCGGCGAGGAAGCCGCTCTCGTCCTTCTTGGGCTTGGCGGTCGGGTCCTGGGTGTGTCGCAGGTGCACCGTGATGGTGCTCATCGAGGTCTGGTCGGCCAGCCACGCCTGCTGCTGCTTGAGCGAGTCCAGGTTGGCCTGGCGGCGGGTGAGCTGCGACTCGATCGCCACGATGTCGCGCAGGTTCTGCGCTCGCGCGAGCAGGGCCTCGATCCGCTCCAGGCTGGCCTCCTGGGCCCGGACGCGGACCGCGGTGTCGATGACCTGGGTGGTGACGTCCTCGGAGCCGCGGTGGGAGGACTCGACGTCGCCGACCTCCTCGAGGGCGGCCATCGCGTCGTCGAACTCCTTCGCGGGCACCCGCACCACCAGCCGCGCCCGCGCCACGTCGCCGTGCGTGTCGCTCTCGGTCTCCTCGTCGGTCACCTGACCGCCGTGCTCGTCGACCACCTGCCACACCCGCGAGCGCAGGTCGGCCACGTCGTCGGCGCGCAGCGCCACGACGCCGGTGGAGATCACGGAGCGCTGGATCGCCGGAGTCGCCTGATCCACGACGCCCTGGGCACTCATGGCGTCAGCCTTGGCGGGGGCGGCGGCCCGCTCGGCCGGCGCGTCCGCGCCCTCGGCGAAGTCCACGCCGCCGCCGTCCGCCAGGTCGGCCTCGGAGGCGCTCACCGCGGAGTCGCCGCCCGAGTCGCTGCTGCTCGCGCCACCCCCGGAGCAGGCCGCGAGGGCGAGCAGTCCGGCGGCCGCGGTGGCCGTGGCGACGACGCGCCAGCGGCGACGCAGGCGAGGGGACGGGGAGGGCAGCAGCGGCTGGATGCTCATGCGGGTCGGACGGGGCCGGCCGGGCTTCGGTTCCCGAGCACTGGCAGGCTGGGCGGGTGACGTCAGCAGCGACCGGGCAGCCCGGGCCGGGGCGTCGGCGCCTCGTGGTCGTCGGCGGCGGCATCGCCGGCCTCGCGACGGCGTACGCCGCCTCCCGGGGCGGCGATCGCGACGTGCTCCTGCTGGAGGCCACCGACCGGGTCGGCGGCAAGCTGCGGCTCGACGAGGTGGCCGGCGTGCCCGTCGACGTGGGCGCGGAGGCGATGCTCAACCGGCGCCCCGAGGGTGTCGACCTCGCTCGTGCGGTCGGGCTCGAGGTGGTCCACCCCGCGCTGGTCGAGAGCGCGATCTGGTGGCACGGCGGGCTGCACCCGCTGCCGCGCACGCTCATGGGGGTCCCGCTCGATCCCGACGGCCTCTCGGGCTTCGCGCCGCTGTCGCCGGCCGCCGTGGACCGGGTGCGGGCCGAGCGCGGCCTGCCCCCCTCGGCCCTCGACGGCGACGTGTCGGTCGGGGCACTGGTGGGGGAGCGCTTCGGGCGCGAGGTCGTCGACCTGATGGTCGAGCCGCTGCTGGGTGGCGTCTATGCCGGCCATGCCGACCTCATCTCGGCCCGGGCGGCCCTCCCGCAGCTGGTGGACCTGGCCACGCGAGGATCGGTGCTCGACGAGGCGGCCTCGCTGGCGCCGACGTACGACGCCCCGGTCTTCGCCGGCATCCCCGGCGGCATGGGCCGGCTCCCCGCCGCGGTCGTGGCTGCGAGCGGCTTCTCGGTGCGTACCGGTGCTGTGGTCCGCGAGCTCGTGCGCCGAGAAGCCGGCTTCGGGCTCACCGTGGGCTCCGCCGCCGCGCCCGAGACGCTCCTCGCAGACGAGGTGGTGCTGGCCACGCCCCCGGCGGCCACCGCCAGGCTGCTGCGCGACCTCGCACCGCCGGCCGCTGCTGCGCTGGCCGAGATGGAGTCGGCGTCCGTGGCGGTCGTGACGTTCGCCTTCCGGGCAGAGGAGGCCGGCGAGCTGCCGGGGTCGGGGTTCCTCGTGCCGCCGTCGGCCGGACGCCGGATCAAGGCGTCGACGTTCTCCTTCGCCAAGTGGGCCTGGACGCGGGAGGCCGGCCGGGGCCGCGGGCCCGCGGGCGGGGACCTGCTCTTCCTGCGCACCTCGCTCGGCCGGCACCGCGAGGAGGAGACGCTCCAGGTCGGCGACGACGAGCTGGTGGCCGCCTCGCGGGCCGAGCTCGCCGACGCCGTCGGGCTGCGGGCGGCCCCCGTGGACGCCCGGGTGACGCGCTGGGGCGGTGGGCTGCCGCAGTACGCCCTGGGCCACCTCGACCGGATCGCCCGGGTGCGCGCCGAGGTGCGGCGCGTCGGCGGGCTCGCGGTCTGCGGGGCGGCGTACGACGGGGTCGGCATCCCGGCGGTCATCGGCAGCGCCCACCGGGCGCTCGAGGCGCTGGCCGATGCCTGACCGCCCCGGACCGCGCGGCACAATGGCGGCATGAGCGCCGAGCACGAGACCGGGCAGACCGCCGAGACCAAGGCCGCGAGGCTGCGCGAGATCAACGAGACGATCCGCTACGCCATGTGGTCGGTCTTCCGCCTCGCGACGCCGTACGCCGCCGACGACGCGGCCCGCGACGCCGAGGCCGCCGAGGTGGGCGGGCTGCTCGACAAGCTCGCCGCAGACGGCGTCGTGGTACGCGGGCTCTACGAGCTGTCGGGTATCCGTGCCGACGCCGACGTGATGGTCTGGTGGCACGCGGAGACCGCCGAGCTGCTCCAGTCGGCCTACCAGCAGCTGCGCCGCACGGCCTTCGGGCGACGGCTCGAGCCGGTGTGGAGCCAGCTGGCGCTGCACCGTCCCGCGGAGTTCAACAAGTCCCACGTGCCCGCCTTCCTCGCCGAGGAGGAGCCGCGCGGCTACCTGTGCGTCTACCCGTTCGTGCGGTCCTACGACTGGTACGTCATGGACGAGGCCGACCGGCGACGGATGCTCGTCGAGCACGGCCAGATGGCCCGGGGCTACGCCGACGTGCGCGCCAACACGGTGTCGTCTTTCGCCCTCGGCGACTACGAGTGGATCCTGGCCTTCGAGGCCGACGAGCTCCACCGCATCGTCGACCTGATGCGCGAGCTGCGGGCCTCCGAGGCGCGGCTCCACGTCCGGGAGGAGATCCCGTTCTACACCGGCCCCCGGGTCGGCGCCTCCGAGCTGCTCGCCCGGCTGCCCTGACGGGCCTGGGGTTGCCGATTTGGACCAATCGGCGGCAGATCCCGTCTGCCGTCTGCAGTTCGTGACCACTCGGAGCCGGGCCGGACCTGGCGCGGCGGACGCCGAGCTCGGCTGCGCCGAGTAGATTCCGGCCATGGCGACCGGCGGCTGGCCCGACGACTGGCTCGCCCGGCGGCAAGGTGAGGGCTGCGTCCTGTGCGGCCGCTCCGAGATCGAGGACGACGAGTGGGGTACCCGCCTGTTCTCCGGCTCGGCGGTCGATGCCTTCGCCGTCAAGACCGGCGTCGTGGCCGGCTACGTGATCGCGGTCTGGCGGGGCCGGCACGTGGCGGAGCCGACGGAGCTCGACCCCGCGGAGGCCGCGGCCTACTGGCGCGAGGTGACCCACGTCGGTCGGGCGGTCGAGCGGTGCTTCTCGCCCGCGAAGATGAACTACGAGACGCTGGGCAACATCGTCCCCCACCTCCACACCCACCTCGTGCCGAGACCCTGGCAGGGCGACCCGTCACCCCTCGCGCCGTTGTCCCACGACCACCTGATGGCCCCGCGACAGCCGGTCGCGCAGGTGTCGGACACCGTACGCCGGGTCGGCGCGGCGCTGGCCGAGCTCGGCCCTCCGGAGCGCTAGGCGAGGTGTCCGGCGGCGCGCCGGTTCACCCGGCTGCCGCGTCGCCCTGCGGCTTGAGCCTGAGGCTGATCGAGTTGATGCAGAAGCGGTCGCCCGTGGGCGTGCCGTAGCCGTCGGGGAAGACGTGACCGAGGTGCGATCCGCAGTTGGCGCAGCGCACCTCCGTGCGGACCATGCCGTGCGAGCGGTCCTCGATGTACTCGATCGTGTCGGTCATCGGCTGGTAGAAGCTCGGCCACCCGCAGCCCGAGTGGAACTTGGTGTCGGACTCGAACAGCTCGGCCTGGCAGGCGCGGCAGACATAGACCCCGGAGGTCTCGGTGTCGGTGTACTCGCCGGTGAAGGCGCGTTCGGTGCCGGCCTGGCGCAGCACGGCGTACTCCTCGGGCGACAGCTCCTGGCGCCACTGCTCGTCGGTCTTCTCCACGCGGTAGGACATGCGGCCACGGTAGCCGTGTCGGCGGCTCGACCCCAGGGGCGAGCGGGTCACGTCACCGAGCGGTAAGGGCCCGGTCAGGTCTGCGGCCGCCAGGCCCCACGGCGGGCGCGGCGGCCCGGCTAGCCTGGCCGTCATGGCCAGTCCCGCCGCCGAGGTGACCGCCGACGGCCGCGCCGTGCGCGTGAGCAGCCCCGACCGGGTGATCTACGAGGCGACCGAGCGCACGCCCGAGGTCACCAAGCTGATGGTGGCGCAGTACTTCTCCGATGTGAGCGACGGCCTGATGCGCGCCCTGCGCGAGCGGCCGACGGCGATGGAGCGGTGGCCGAGCGGCGTCCGCGAGGGCATGCGGCTCGCGACCGCACCGATGGACAAGGACGCCGACGCGTTCTACCAGAAGCGGGTGCCCAAGGGCGCGCCCGACTACCTCGAGACGGTCGAGATCACGTTCCCCTCCGGCCGGACCGCGCACGAGGTCTGCCCGACCGAGCCGGCGGTCCCCGTGTGGTGCGCCCACATGGGCACGCTGACGTTCCACCCCTGGCCCGTACGCCGTGCCGACGTCGACCACCCCGACGAGCTGCGGATCGACCTCGACCCCCAGCCGGGGACGACGTTCGCCGACGCCGTGCGGGTGGCGGGCGTCGCGCGGGAGCTGCTCGAGGAGCTCGGCATCGCGGGCTTCCCCAAGACCTCCGGCAACCGCGGCGTCCACGTCTTCGTCCGTCTCCAGCCGCGGTGGGACTTCGTCGACGTCCGCCACGCCGCGATCGCCTTCGGCCGCGAGCTGGAGCGACGCGACGACGGCGTGACCACCGCCTGGTGGAAGGAGGAGCGCGGCGAGCGCATCTTCGTCGACTTCAACCAGAACTGCCGCGACCGCACGATCGCGTCGGCCTACTCGCTGCGCCCGATCCCCGGGGCCCCGGTGTCCACCCCGATGAGCTGGACCGAGCTGGCGGGGGTGACCGACCCGGGGGACTACAACCTCTTCACGGTCCCCGAGCGGCTGGCCGACGGCGACCCCTGGGCGCAGATCGACGACGTCGCGCACTCGCTGGAGCCGCTGCTGGCGCTCTGGGAGGAGCAGGGCGCCGTCGAGCTCAACTACCCGCCCGACTACCCGAAGATGCCGGGCGAGCCGCCGCGCGTGCAGCCGAGCAAGAAGGTCGCGGCCCACTGGGACGAGCACGGCAACCGCGTCGAGGGAACGTGAGCGAGGACCGACGAGTGGCCCGCAACCCCGGGGAGCCGCCCAAGGACGGGCGGCCCGGGGCCGCGCGCTGGGCCGACTACCTCGACTGGGTCCGCGCCGAGATCGTCGACGGGGTCCTCTCGCTCCCGGCGGCGGAGCGGCGTACCCCCAGGGCCCCGTCGGGCTGGACGCCGATCGAGCTGCTCTCCCACGTGCTCCACATGGAGCAGCGGTGGTTCGTGTGGGGGTTCCTGGGGGAGAAGGTCGCCGAGCCCTGGGGCGACTGGACCCAGGACGAGCCCTGGCTCGCGGACGACTCGGACGCGTCGCGGCCCGAGGCACGCTGGCAGGTCCCGGGCCACGTCACCGCCGAGCAGCTGGCCGAGCGGCTCGACGCGCTGGGGGCGCGCACCCGTGAGCTGCTCCTGACCCGATCTCCCGACGCCCTCGCCGCCACCGGTGGGCGCTTCGCCGACGACCCTCCGAGCCTGGAGTGGATCTGCTTCCACGTGCTCGCCGAGTACGCGCGCCACGCCGGCCACCTCGACCTGGTCGTCGAGCTCGCGGGCGAGCGCTGAGCGGCTGGAGGGTCCGGCGACGGCGGCGGCTGGTCTGGTCCAGCGACGCTATTCGCGACCCCTCCGTGGTCACGGCATGGCTGCTGTCCGGGCTGCGAGTTAGGGTGGCCTGCGTCAGCACACACATGGGGATCGACGTGACCTTCAAGAGGCTTCTTCTGGCTGCCCTGAGCGCAGCCCTTGTCCTTGCCGCTCCGGCGCCGGCCCAGGCGGGTGCGTCGAGCACGCCCTCGAGCGCCTTCCCCGGCTTCGACAACACGGTGTGGGCGGTCGCCCACAGGGGCAACACCGTCTACGTCGGCGGCGAGTTCGCCCACGTCACCGACTCCCACGGCACCACGTTCGCGCGCGCAGGCGCCGCCGCCTTCGACGCCACGACCGGCGACGTGCTGCCCTGGAACCCTCGCGCCAACGGCCCGGTCTACGCGCTCGCGACGTCGTCGAAGGCCGTCTACCTGGGCGGCAGCTTCAGCACCGTGCGCGGCAAGGCCCACCGCAACGTCGCGCGGGTCTCCCTCAGCGGGGTCGGCACGCCCACGGCCTCGTTCAAGCACGCCACCGACCGCCAGGTGCGGGCACTCGCGGTCGGCCACGGCCGGCTCTACCTCGGCGGTGGCTTCGGCAAGCTCGACGGCCGGCCGCGATCACACGCCGCCGCCGTCTCCACCAGCGCGCCCTACGCGGTCACCTCGTGGGCGCCCAAGCTGCGCTCGGGCGGGGTCGACGAGATCGTGAGCACCGGCAAGGGCGTCTTCGTCGCCGGCGGCTTCGGCCGCTTCGGCGCGTGGAAGAAGTACCGCCACCTGGTGCTGGTCACCTCGGCCTCCGGCAAGCTGGCCCGGTCCTTCAAGCCGTCGCTGCGCTACCAGGTGCAGGACATCGCCGTCGGCGACAAGCGCGTCTACGTCGCCATGGCCGGCCCCGGCGGCCACGTCTTCGCCCTCAACCGCAGGAGCGGCGGCACCGTCTGGAGCCACTGGACCGACGGCGACGCCCAGGCCGTCCAGCTGGTGCGTGGCACCGTCTATCTCGGCGGTCACTACAACCGCGTCTGCGACGACCCGCGCTCCGGCGTGAGCGAGACCTGCCGGTCCGGCACCTGGCACAGCCGCAAGCGCGCCGCCTCCTTCACCACCGACGGTCGGCTGGCGTCGTGGAACCCCGCGGGCAACTCCAACTGGGGCGTCCGCGCGTTCGACTACCTCTCGGCCCAGGACGAGCTGGTGGTCGGCGGACACGTGACCAAGTGGGACAACGGCACCGTCACCGCGTTGCGGCTCGCGGTGTTCGGCCCCGACTCCTGACGGCCGCTCCGCGGCGGACCTCAGCCTCGACGCTCAGACGCCGGTGATGCCCTCGCCGGCGCCGGCCTGCTCGTCGAACGACTCGTGCTCGAGCAGGTGGAGCACCGGTACGCCGATCTTGCGGCGCGCCCGTGAGGTCCAGTCGACGTGGAAGAACTCGGCGACGACGTGCGGGCGGGTCAAGATGATGGCCTCCCGGCCATCGACCGCGGCCACCTTGGCCGCCAGGGCGTCGATGGGGGGCTCTCCGACCACCTCGCCGTGGGCGGTCGCTCCTGCGGCCTGCAAGGCTTCCATCGTGTGTGCCAGCTCGCTGTCGGAGCGCTCCTCGCAGTCCCGGCGTACGGCCTCGAGGTCGACGTCGCTCATCACCATCGCCGGCGAGGCCATGACCTCCCCTGCGGCCAGTGAGCCCATGGCGGACTCGATCCGCGCCGCGGCGTCCTCGAGCGGCAGCAGCACGTGATAGACGACGGGCTCCTCGATGCCCTCGTGCAGCGACCGCACCTGGGCGGCGTCGGCCGCGGTGAGCTCCTGCTCGACGAGGAGTACGACGTCATAGGTGTCGCTCATGGCTCGCCTCCTGGCTCCGGGCCCCGCTGGACGTCTCCACCCTAGTCCGGCACCGAGCCGAGCACCTCTGCGAGGTCGTAGCCGACCGGCTCCTCCAGCTGGTCGTAGCGGCACGACTCCGGGTCGCGGTCCGGACGCCACCGACGGAACTGGGCGGTGTGCCGGAATCGGCGGCCCTCCATGTGGTCGTAGGCCACCTCGAGGACCCGCTCCGGCCGCAGCGGCGTGAAGCTCAGGTCCTTGCCCTGGCTCCAGCGGCTCTGGGTGCCGGGCGTCCGGTCGGGATTGGCGATCGCCCACTCCTCCCAGGCCGCCCAGGGGTGCTCCGAGAGGGAGCACACCAGCGGCTGGAGCTCGGTGAACAGCTCGGCCCGGCGGGCCGCGGTGAACGACGCCGAGACCCCGACGTGCTGCAGGCCGTAGTCGGTGTAGAGGCCGAGGAGAAGGCTCCCGATGAGCGGCTGCTCGGGGGTCGACGTCTTGTGCTCGCGATAGCCCACCAGCACCACGTCGGCCGTGCGCTCGTGCTTGATCTTGAGCATCGAGCGGACGTGGGGCTGGTAGGCGGCGCCCAGCGGCTTGGCGACCACGCCGTCGAGGCCGGCCCCCTCGAACCGGTGGAACCACGACTCCGCCTCGGCCGGGTCGGTGGTGGTGCGGGTGAGGAAGCACGGTCCCGCCACCCCGGCCAGGGCCCGCTCCAGCGCCTCGCGGCGCTCGGCGAACGGCCGGTCGGCGTACGACTCGTCGCCGAGGGCCAGCAGGTCGAAGGCGACGTAGGACGCCGGTGTCTGCTCGGCCAGGAGGTTGATCCGCGAGGCCGCGGGGTGGATGCGGTTCTGGAGGACCTCGAACTCCAGCCGGTCGCCGACGGCCACGAAGATCTCCCCGTCGAGCACGCAGCGGTCGGGCAGCTGCTCGCGGGCCGCGGCGACGACCTCGGGGAAGTAGCGGGTCAGCGGCTTGGTGTTGCGCGAGGCCAGCTCGACCTCGTCGCCGTCCTTGAACACCAGGCAGCGGAAGCCGTCCCACTTCGGCTCGAAGCTCAGCCCCGGGTGGTCGCCGACCGAGTACTTCGCCGGGTCGGGGATGCCCTTGACCGACTTCGCGAGCATCGGCAGCACGGGAGGCATCACGGGAAGGTCCATTCCGCGGAGCCTAGCCCGCGGGCTGCCGCCGGTGACCCCGCGAGAGTTCGCGCGAGAGGTCGCGCGAGAGGTGGCGCGAGAGGTGGCCGTGAGGCGCATCCCGCGGGAGCGCCTAGGCTGGGACGCCGATCCCCGGTTGGTCTGCCGGCAGGGCCCGCCTGACTTTGAATCAGGACTAGCG
>CAZQCA010000102.1:0-1355 GCA_964591845.1 uncultured Nocardioides sp. | reverse complement strand
CGATCCCCGGTTGGTCTGCCGGCAGGGCCCGCCTGACTTTGAATCAGGACTAGCGACGTAGGTTCGACTCCTACCCGGGGAGCCAGGTGACGCGGCGTACGCCGTCGCGGGACGATGCCCCCAGGGGACCGCTGCCCGGCAGTCGGCGACCTGAGCACCCAGCGACCGTGAGCACCCAGCGACCGTGAGCAGAGAGAGGTCCCGAATGCCGCACGACCTGACCGTCGTCGTCCTGGCCGCCGGTGGCGGCACCCGGATGAAGTCGAAGCGGATGAAGGTGCTCCACGAGCTCGGGGGGCGCAGCATGATCGGCCACGTGCTGGCGGCCGTGCAGGCGATGGAGCCGGCTCGGGTGGTGGCGGTGGTGGGTCACCAGCGCGAGGAGGTCGCCACTCACATCCAGAGCCTGGTCCCCGACTGCGTCGTGGCCGTCCAGGAGACGCTCGACGGGACGGGTGGCGCGGTGCGGGTGGCGGTCGACGCCCTGCCGCGGGTGACCGGCACCGTCGTCGTGGCGTACGGCGACACCCCGCTGCTCGAGGGCGAGACCCTGGTCCGGTTCACCCACGAGCACGAGGCGGCCGAGCGCGCGGTGAGCGTGCTCAGCGGCGTGGTCGAGGATCCGTTCGGCTATGGCCGGGTCGTCCGCAATGCCGACGGTGACGTCGAGGCCATCGTCGAGGAGCGGGACGCGACCCCGGCGGAGCGGGAGATCCACGAGATCAACAGCGGGATCCTCGCCTTCGACGCCGGCTTCCTCCTCCAGGCGCTGCCCCGGCTGACCAACGACAACGCCAAGGGCGAGTACTACCTCACCGACGTGGTGCGGCTGGCCCGCGAGGACGGCCTCACCGTCGGTGCCCATCTCATCGACGACGTGCGGCAGACCGAGGGCGCCAACGACCGCGCCCAGCTGGCCGCGCTCGGCGCCGAGCTCAACCGGCGCATCGTCACCCGCTGGATGCGTGACGGCGTCACCGTGATGGACCCAGCCACCACCTGGATCGACGCAGACGTGGAGCTCGCGGAGGACGTCACGATCCTGCCGGGCACCCAGCTGCTCGGGGCGACCGTGCTGGCCGAGGACGCCGTGGTCGGACCGGACTGCACGCTCAAGGACTGCGAGATCGGGGCGGGCGCACGCGTGCTCCGCACCCACGGCGAGCTCGCCGTGGTCGGCGCGGGGGCGACCGTCGGGCCCTGGTCCTACCTCCGCCCGGGCACGATCCTCGGCGTCAACGGCAAGATCGGCGCCTTCGTCGAGGCCAAGAACGCCCAGATCGGCGACGGCGCCAAGGTGCCTCACCTGTCCTACATCGGCGACGCCGAGATCGGCGAGGGGACCAACATCGGGG
>CAZQCA010000101.1:0-11365 GCA_964591845.1 uncultured Nocardioides sp. | reverse complement strand
TCACCATGTCGATCTCGTCGGCCCCTGCCTCCACCGCGTCACGGGTGTCGGCCAGCTTGATGTCGAGGGCCGCGCGCCCGCTCGGGAACGCGGTCGCGACCGCAGCGACGTGGACGCCGCTGTCGCCCAGGGTGTCCTTGGCCACGGCCACCATGTCGGGATAGACGCAGACGGCCGCGACCTGCGGGCAGCCCGGGTCCGCAGGGTCTGGACGCATGGCCTTGGTCGCCAGCGCGCGCACCTTGCCGGGGGTGTCCTGCCCCTCGAGCGTCGTGAGGTCGACCATCCTGATGGCGAGGTCGAGTGCCTGCTGCTTGGAGTCGGTCTTGATGGACCGGGTCGAGAGTCCGGCGGCGCGGGCCTCCGCGCCGACCTGGTCGACGCCCGGGAGCCCGTGGAGGAAGCGGCGTAGGCTGGCGTCGGAGGCGGTGAGGTCGGAGAAGTCCGGGAGGACCTCCGCCGTGCCGCCCGCGGCAGCCACGGTGCTGGTCGAGGGTGTCACCCGACCCAGCATAGGGTTGTCGGACAGGGGCCCGGAATCCCCGAGCAGCAGGCCCCGGGAGTGACGATGACTGACGAGCATGACTGGCTGCCGCCGACCAGTGGCCGCTTCCTGGGCTTCGTGGGCCTGACCCTGGCCGCCGCCGTCCTGGTCCTGGTGGTGCTGAGCCCGGGCGAGAGCTATGCCCTGTCGCTGGGGGCGGCCGCCGCGTTCATCGGGGTGCTGTCGTGGGCGGCGCTGCTGCGGCCGCGGGTGGCGCTCACCGATCGGACGCTGGTGATGCGCAACATGCTCGAGACGGTGCACCTGCCGCTGGCCTCCATCGAGACCCTTGCGTGCGGCTCGGTGCTGCTCGTGCGGGTGGGCGGCCGTCGCTACGTGTCGCCGGCGATCGGCACGTCCCTGCGCAAGACCTACGGCCGCAGCTTCGGCGGTGGCCAGCCCAACGAGGCCGCCCGGGACCGCACCCCCGACAAGCCCTACGCCGACTACGTCGTCGACCACATCAAGCAGCGGTGCAAGGACGCGCGTCAGCTCGAGGGCGTCCAGCAGGGCAGCGCGCAGCAGGAGGCCCTGGCCGACGAGGTACGCCGTGAGCGAGCCGTGCCCGAGATCGCGGGCCTGGCGGTCACCGGCGCCACCTTCGTGGCCTCGCTGCTGATCTGAGCCGCGATCACAGCGCCAGCGAGGCGCGCAGGTCGGCCTTGATGGCGTCGAGCCTGCCGGCGGCGCTGATCCTCGCGGCGTCCACGTCCTCGCCCTCCGGCACGGGTACGACGACCTCGAGGTAGCACTTCAGCTTGGGCTCCGTGCCGCTCGGACGGACCACCACCCGGGCGCCGTCGGCCAGCCGGAAGCGGAGGCCGTCGGTCGGCGGCAGGTCGGGAGAGCCCGCGGCCAGGTCGTCGACCCGCTCGACGGCCAGTCCGCCGAGGCCGGCCGGAGGGTTCGCGCGGAAGCCGGCCATCGCGGTGGTGATCAGGGCCAGGTCGCTGACGCGCACCGACAGCTGGTCGGTGGCGTGCAGGCCGTGCCGTCTGGCCAGGTCGTCGAGGAGATCGTCGAGGGTGCGCCCCTCGGCCTTGAGCCGGGCCGCGAGCTCGCACAGGAGCACCAGGGCGGAGACGCCGTCCTTGTCGCGCACGTGCTCGGGGTCGCAGCAGTAGCCGAGTGCCTCCTCGTAGCCGAACGCCAGCCCGGGCACCCGTCCGATCCACTTGAACCCGGTCAGCGTCTCGGCGTAGGACTGACCCGCGGCAGCGGCCATCACCCCCAGCAGCGACGACGACACGATCGAGGTCGCGAAGACGCCGGTCGCGCCACGGTCGAGCAGGTGCTGGGCCAGCAGGGCGCCGACCTCGTCGCCGCGGAGCATCCGCCACCCGTGGGGGCCGGGGACGGCGGCGGCGCAGCGGTCCGCGTCGGGGTCGTTGGCGACCACCAGGTCGGCGCCCACCTGGTCGGCCAGCGCCATGGCCAGGTCCATGGCACCCGGCTCCTCGGGGTTGGGGAAGGCGACGGTCGGGAACGCGGGATCGGGCTCCGCCTGGGCCGGGACGACGTGGGGCGCCTCGAACCCGGCGGTCTCCAGCACCTGCAGCACCGCGTCGTTGCCCACGCCGTGCAGCGGCGTGTAGACCAGGCGCAGGTCGCGAGGGCCGTCGGCCGCGAGGCCGGCGACCGTGTCGAGGTAGCGGTCGACCACCTCCTCCCCGAGCACGGTGCCGCCGTCGCCACGCGGGACCTCCGCCACCGGGCCGACGGCCGCGATGCGCGAGGCGATCTCGGCATCGGCGGGAGGAACGATCTGGCTGCCGTCGCCGAGATAGACCTTGTAGCCGTTGTCCTGCGGCGGGTTGTGGCTGGCGGTGACCATCACTCCCGCGACGCAGCCGAGCTCGCGGATCGCGAAGGCGAGGAGGGGGGTCGGCAACGGGCGCGGCAGCAGCAGGGCCGACAGGCCCGCGCCGGTCATCACGGCGGCGGTGTCGCGGGCGAAGACGTCGGAGTTCGTGCGGGCGTCGTACCCGATGACGACGCGGCTCCCGGGCGTGGCGCCGGTGTCTCGGAGGTAGGCGGCCAGCCCGGCCGCGGCTCGGAGCACCACGACGCGGTTCATCCGGTTCGGCCCCGCGCCGAGCGCACCGCGCAGCCCCGCGGTGCCGAACTCCAGGGTCCCGGCGAAGCGGTCGGCGAGCTCCGTGACGTCTCCGCCGGCCTCGGCCGCCGCGATCTCCGACTCCAGCTGGGCCCGGGTCTCCGGGTCGGGGTCGTCGGCGCCCCAGGCGCGGGCGCGGTCGAGCAGGGCGGAGAGGTCGGCGGACTCCATGCCCGCACGCTAACGCCTCCGGGGCACCGGAGGGCGGCTGCGGCCTCGGCCACAGATCCGTAGCCACTACGGATGCCGGCGACAGGCATCGGCGGTCACGGTGGCCTCGACGGAAGGAGCCACGATGAGCGACACCCTCTCGGCGGACCAGGAGCTGGCGATGTCGGGCGCGATCACCTCGGCGAACGGCTACCACCGGCTGACCTACCAGAGCGACGGCAACCTCGTCCTCTACAAGGACTTCCCGGGGCAGCCGCCCAGACCGCTGTCGGCCAGCGACACCGACGGCACCCCCGTGGGACGCTGCGTGCTGCAGTCCGACGGCAACCTCGTCGTGTACGACGCCTCCGCCACGCCCGTCTGGGCCTCCGGCACCGACGGTCACCCGGGCTCCCGCGCGGTGGTGCAGGACGACGGCAACCTGGTCGTCTATGACGCCGACGGCGCCTCTCCGCTGTGGGCCAGCGGCACCGTCGTGGGCCTGCCACCCGCCGGGACGCCCGCGTCGGGCAGCGGGCTGCGGCCCGGCGAGGCGCTCGAGATCGGGACGTCCCTCAGCTCACCGTCGGGTCGGTTCACCCTCGTCTACCAGCCCGACGGCAACCTCGTCCTCTATCGCGACGCCGCCGGCCCGCAGCCGACCTACCAGTGGGACACCGAGACGGCCGAGCGTCCCGCGGGACGGGTCCTCATGCAGCACGACGGCAACCTGGTCGTCTACGACCCCGACGGGAGCCCGCTGTGGGCCTCGGGCACGGACGGCCACCCGGGGGCGTCGCTCGCGATCCAGGACGACGGCAACCTGTGGTCTACGACGGTGGCGGGGCGACGCCGCTGTGGGCGTCCGACACCCCTCGCATCACCCGTCGGGCCGCCGTCCCGGGCCTCGACGGCTGGGTGGAGATGACGCTCCGGCCGTCGGGCCTGGTGCGCGTCAGCGGGCACCTGCACAACGACGCCGTGACCGGCTACCGCTACCGGTTGCGCGCGATCGCGAGCAACGCGACGGTGCCGGTCGCTGCCCAGCGCACCGGCTACGTGGGCGGCGACGTGTCCACCGCGTCGCGCGACGAGGACTGGGTCGAGGAGTACGAGAGCCCGATGGTCGCCCTGCACTACGCCGGCTTCGAGGCGGATCCCCCGAGGCTCGACGTCTTCGCCGAGCACACCGGGGTGGTCACGGCCGTCCTCGAGGACGTGCTCGACCTGGCGATCAGCCTCGCGATCGGCGAGACCATCGGCCTGGTGATCCTGGTCGGCGTCGAGCTCGCGTCGCTGATCGGCACCGGCTCGTTCACGGCCGGGTCGACTCTCCTGGGCGGCAACCTGCTCATGCTGGGACCGGCGGGCGCCGTCTTCGTGCTGCTCTCCGCGGGCGTCGCAGCGCTCGGCACCGAGCGTCGCACGCTCACCGAGCAGGAGTACGCCGTCGCCGACGAGGTCTTCGCGGGCACCCTGCCCCCGCGCGGCGACCTCCTGCTCACCGACGCCGTGGGCGCCGAGGACCGGCCGTTCACCTGGCCGCGCTTCGACGGCAAGGTCATGGTCAACCTCGGCCCCGCGGCGTACGCCGACCCGTTGGCCCATCGCGGGCTGCTGATCCACGAGCTCACCCACGCCTGGCAGATCGAGAACCACCCCTCCGGCGCGGCGTGGGTGGCAGACGCCCTGGTCACCCAGCTCGGCCACAGCCTGAGCGGTGAGGGCTACGAGCCCGGCCCCGCTGGCCCGCCCTGGGAGGAGTTCAACCTCGAGCAGCAGGCGACCATCGTCGAGCGCTGGTTCACCGCCGGCCGACGGCACACCGATCCCTACTACCGCTACATCGAGGGCAACGTGCGACTCGGCAGCACCTGACCGCGGGAGCGGCTCAGGCGCGGTCGAACGCCGGCCGATGGAGCTCCGGAGAGACGAAGCCGCCGCCCACGTGCGCCGCCTCGTCCGCGTCTCGTCCCGTCTGCGTGATCTGGTCGAGGTGGTCCTCGGCGTCGTCGAGCGGCTCGTAGCCGAGCGCTCGCCCGGGCTCGAGGTCCCACCACGCGCGGGTGTTGGCGGAGATGCCGTAGAGCACGGCGTAGCCCGGCGCCGGCGTGGTGATCGCCGCCTCGACCATCCGGACGGCGTCGTCGGGTGACAGCCAGGTCGACAGGTGGCGCAGCGTGGAGGGAGCGGGCAGGAACGAGCCGATCCGGCAGGCGACGGCATCGAGGCCGTAGCGGTCGGCGTACAGCCGCAGCAGTGCCTCGGCACCCACCTTCGCCACGCCGTAGAAGGTGTCGGGCCGGGGCAGGGTCCGGGCGTCGACGGCGCTCGCCCGGGGCACCCGGCCGACGGCGTGGTTGGACGAGGCGTAGACGATGCGCCGGCACCATTGCTCGACCATGGCGTCCAGCAGGGCGGCCGTGGTGACCACGTGGGAGTGCAGGGAGTCGAGGAGGCCGGCCTCGTCGGGATGCCCGGCCAGGTGGACGACGGCCTCCGGCGGGCCGGACGCGAAGACCGCGAGCACCGCGTCGGGGTCGGCGCAGTCCACGCTGTGCCAGGCGCCGGCGAAGCCTTCGGGCCCGGGTAGCACGTCGAGCCCGACGACCTCGTGGCCGCGGTCGGTGAGCCCGGTGGTGACGGTGGAGCCGATGCTGCCGGCAGCCCCGGTGACCAGCACCCTCATGCCAGGACCTCGGGCACGTCAGATCCGCGGGACGATCTTGCCGAGGAGCTCGCCCATCCGGGTGGCGGCGGCCCTGCCGGCCTCGAGCACCTCTTCGTGGTTGAGCGGCTCACCGGTGATGCCCGCGGCGAGGTTGGTCACCAGGGACAGCCCGAGAACCTCCATGCCGGCCTCGCGGGCCGCGATCGCCTCGAGGGTGGTGCTCATGCCGACCAGGTGCCCACCGATGGCGCGGACCATGCCGATCTCGGCCGGCGTCTCGTAGTGAGGCCCGGGGAACTGGACGTAGACCCCCTCGTCGAGGCTCGGGTCGACCTCGCGGCACAGCGCGCGGAGTCGTCCGGAGTAGAGATCGGTGAGGTCGACGAAGTGGGCGCCCTCGATGGGGGAGGTGGCCGTCAGGTTGATGTGGTCGCTGATCAGGACCGGCGTGCCGGGCTGCCAGGTCTCCTTGAGGCCGCCACAGCCGTTGGTGAGCACGATCGTGCGGCAGCCGGCCGCCGCGGCCGTGCGTACGCCGTGCACGACGGCCGCGACCCCGAGACCCTCGTAGAAGTGCGTCCGCCCGAGGAAGACCAGCAGCCTTCGGTCGCCCGCGACCACCGAGCGGATGCGTCCGGCGTGACCGGCCACCGCAGGCGGGGCGAACCCCGGCAGGTCCGTGGTGGCCAGGTCGGCGGCGACGTCTCCGAGGGCGTCGACGGCGGGGAGCCAGCCGGAGCCCAGGACCAGGGCGATGTCATGGCGGTCGGCGCCGCTGAGCTCGCGGAGACGGTCGGCGGCGGCCGCTGCCAGGTCGGCGGAGGAGGTCGGGGCATCGGTCATGGTGCCGACCCTAGTGGGGCGCGGGCCCGGTGGGCGACGGGCGAGGGCGGTGCGGCACCCGTCGGCGGCCGGGTGCACGATGGCCTCATGATCGACCACTTCGGCATCAACTGCGCCGACCTCCAGGCGGCCGCCGCGTTCTACGACAAGGTCCTCGGGGTCCTCGGCCACCGGCGGCTGATGGACTTCGGCGTCGCCATCGGCTACGGCACCGACAAGCCCGACTTCTGGATCTCGACGTTCGAGGGCATCGGGCCCAACCGGGAGGTCCACATCGCCTTCCAGGCGCCGGACGAGGAGACCGTGCGGGCCTTCCACGCCGCCGCCACCGAGCTGGGCGCGGAGACGCTCCACGAGCCACGGCTGTGGCCGGAGTACCACCCCGGCTACTTCGGAGCGTTCGTGCGCGACCCCGACGGCAACAACGTCGAGGCCGTCTGCCACACCGCCGCCCCTGCCGGCTGAGAGCGCCCATCAGCCCGACATGGACAAAGATACTTTGTGCTGACATACTGATTGTCCTGACAAGAGATCGACTCCGCTGATCTGGCGTCAGGCCGTGTCGCGCCCTCCTCGCGCGCGGCACGGCACCACAGCGACCGAAGGAACGCCCCATGGTGACCTCGCCCCTGCGCACGATGACGGAGACGACGCCCACCGCGTTGTGGAACGACTCCTCGACGCTCTCCGAGCTCGAGACCGCGATCGGGTGGGGCGCCGTGGGCGCGACCTGCAACCCCGTGATCGCGCTGGCCGCCATCCGCTCCGACCTGCCGCGCTGGCAGGCCCGGATCGCGGAGATCGCCGCCGAGCGGCCCACGGCCACCGAGTCGCAGATCGGCTGGCAGGTGGTCGAGGAGGTCTCGATCGAGGCGGCCCGGCTCCTGGAGCCGGCCTTCGAGGCCCACCGCGGCCGCAACGGCCGGCTGTCGATGCAGACCGACCCCCGCAACCACCGGGATGCCGCCGCTCTCGTCGCGCAGGCCGAGCACTTCGCCTCCCTCGCCCCCAACATCATCGTCAAGATCCCGGCGACCGCCGTCGGCGTGGAGGCGGTCGAGGAGGCGACCTATCGCGGGGTGAGCATCAACGTCACGGTGTCCTTCAGCGTGGCCCAGACCGTCGCGACGGGCGAGGCCATCGAGCGCGGCCTCAGGCGCCGCGACGCCGAGGGCCTCGACACGGCCACGATGGGCCCCGTGGTCACCCTCATGGTGGGCCGGCTCGACGACTGGCTCAAGGACGTCGTCAAGCGCGACGAGATCCCGGTCGACCCCGACCACCTGGAGTGGGCCGGCGTGGCGGCGTTCAAGGAGACCTACCGCCTCTTCCGCGAGCGGGGCCTGCGTGCCCGTCCGCTGGCCGCCGCCTACCGCAACCACCTGCAGTGGACCGAGCTCGTCGGCGGCGACATCGTGATCTCCCCGCCCTTCGGCTGGCAGGTGCAGTTCGAGGAGAGCGGTCACGAGCCCGAGGCTCGGCTCGACCAGCCGGTCGCGCCGGAGATCATGGCCTCGCTGCGGTCGATCCCCGACTTCGTGCAGGCCTATGAGGTCGACGGCATGACACCGGCCGAGTTCGACTCCTTCGGGGCCACCCGCAAGACCCTGCGCCAGTTCCTCGAGGCCGACGCCGAGCTCGACGCCCTCGTCCGCGACGTGCTGATCCCCGCACCCTGACGACTCCCGCGGGGTGCACACTGGCGCCGTGGCGTCGGTGGACCTGTGGTGGCTCCCGCTGGGTGCGGGCGGGCACGTGGTCAGGCTCAACGGGCGGCTCTACGAGGCCACCTCCGCACTCGTCGCTCGGCGGCCGCGCAGGGACCTCTTCCACGCCGCGCTGACGGTCGGCACGCCCGAGGCGTCGTACGTCGTGGAGGTGGCGCCCGAGTGGTCTGGGCCGTCCGGCGACCGGGGGAGCGTGGGCGGCGGTCCGGTCGGGCTGCGATCGCTCGGGCGCTGGCGGTGGTTCCGCTACGAGGTGCGCCGCTGGCGTGACGGGGTGATCCCCGACCTGCAGTACGCCGTCGCCAGCCCGGTGCGGCTCAGCGACGACGAGTCCTCGGCGCGGCGGGTGCTCGACCAGGTCGCCCGGGTGCCGCGCCCGGTCTGGGGTCGCGACGAGCTCGGGCTCGGCGAGATGTGGAACTCCAACTCGGTGGTGTCGTGGGTGCTCACGACGGCCGGCCTGCCGGTGGCCGCCCTCCGGCCACCGCCGGGAGGGCGGGCTCCCGGCTGGGACGCCGGACTGGCGCTGGCCCGGCGTCCGATGCCCTGACCCGGACCGTGGGAGAGGTTCACAGCCCGACGCTGCGGCAGGGGCGGCGGCGCAGGGCGGCGACATAGTCGGCCGGGGCGTCGGCGGCCTCCGCGGCGTCGGCCAGTACGCCGAGGTAGGACGCGGACGGGAGGCCGCCCTCGTAGGCGTCGAGGACGTAGGCCCACACGAGGAGCTCGCCGTCGAGCGTCTCCACCCGCACCCGGGTCTTGAAGAAGAGCCCCAGGTCGGCCTGCTCCCAGCCGTCGAGCGACGCCTCGTCCTCGGGCGTGACGTCGTAGACCGCGACGAAGACCTGTTCCAGCGGGTCCTCGACGATGGTGGCGATCGCCCCGTCCCAGCCGTGCTCCTCGCCACCGAACGTCAGACGCCAGCCGGTCAGCCACCCGGTCGTCTGCAGCGGCGAGTGCGGGCAGCGCTCGCCCATGCGGGCGGGGTCGAGGTTGGTGCCGTAGGCGGCGTACAGCGTCACGCCGTCAGGGTAGTCAAGCCGCGGCCCGCCGGGGCACCGCCGCGCACGGGCCAATAGGCTTGCCTGCGTGACCCACTACGACGTCCTGGTCCTCGGTGCCGGCCCCGGTGGCTACGTCGCCGCCATCCGCGCCGCTCAGCTCGGCAAGAGCGTGGCGGTGGTGGAGGAGAAGTACTGGGGAGGTGTCTGCCTCAACGTCGGCTGCATCCCGTCCAAGGCTCTGCTCAAGAACGCGGAGCTCGCCCATGTGCTGACCCATGAGAAGGCCACGTTCGGCATCGAGGGTGAGGTGACGATGGCCTACGCGGCCACCCACGCCCGCAGCCGCAAGGTGTCCGACCAGATCGTGCGCGGCGTCCACTTCCTGATGAAGAAGAACAAGGTCACCGAGATCCACGGCTGGGGACACCTGACGTCGCCGACCACGATCACGGTCCGTGACGCCGAGGGTCAGGACTCCGAGCACACCTTCGACGACCTCATCCTCGCCACCGGCGCCACGGTGCGGCTGGTGCCGGGCGTGACGCTCAGCCAGAACGTCGTCACCTACGAGGAGCAGATCCTCGACGAGAACCTCCCCGGCTCGATCATCATCGGCGGGTCGGGTGCGATCGGGGTCGAGTTCGCCTACGTGATGAAGAACTTCGGGGTAGAGGTGACGATCGTCGAGTTCCTCGACCGGATGGTGCCGACCGAGGACGCCGACGTCTCCAAGGAGCTCGCCAAGCACTACAAGAAGCTCGGCGTCACGGTCCTCACCGGGACGGCCGTGAAGGGGGTCGAGGACACCGGCTCCGGCGTCCGGGTGACCGTCGCCCCGGCGGCGGGCGGCGACGAGCAGGTGCTCGAGGCCGACAAGTTCCTGGCGGCCTTCGGGTTCGCCCCTCGCCTGGACGGCTACGGCCTCGAGAACACCGGCGTGCGCACGACCGAGCGGGGGGCGATCGAGGTCGACGCCCGCGGCCGCACCAACGTCCCCCACGTCTACGCGATCGGCGACGTGACCGGCAAGATGATGCTCGCGCATGTCGCGGAGACCATGGCGGTGGTCGCCGCCGAGACGATCGCCGGCGCGGAGACCATGGAGATCGACTTCGACATGATCCCGCGGGCGACCTACTGCCAGCCCCAGATCGGGTCCTTCGGCCTCTCCGAGGAGCAGGCCCGTGAGCGCGGCTACGACGTGAAGACGGCGAGCTTCCCCTTCGCGGCCAACGGCAAGGCGCAGGGGCTCGGCGACGCCGTGGGCTTCGTCAAGGTAGTCGCGGACGGCACCTACAACGAGATCCTGGGCGCCCACATGATCGGCCCCGACGTCACCGAGCTGCTGCCCGTGCTGACGCTGGCCCAGCGGTTCGACCTCACGGCCGACGAGGTGGCACGCAACGTGTTCGCCCACCCGACGCTGTCCGAGGCGGTCAAGGAGGCCGTCGAGGGCATCGCCGGCCACATGATCAACCTCTAGCCATGACTCACGTGGTGATCGTCGGCGGCGGCCCCGGGGGCTACGAGGCCGCGCACGTCGCGGCCCAGCTCGGCGCCGAGGTGACCGTGGTCGACTCCGACGGGATCGGCGGCTCGGCGGTGCTCACCGACTGCGTGCCGTCGAAGACCCTGATCGCCACGGCCGAGCTGATGGCCGACGTGGCCGACGCCGCCGAGCTGGGGGTGCGGTTCAGCGACCACCAGGGAGACGTGGCCACCCAGCTGTCGGTCGACCTGGGGGTCGTCAACGAGCGGGTCAAGCAGCTGGCGGCCGACCAGTCCTCCGACATCGCCGCCCGCCTCGAGCGCGACGGGGTGCGGGTCGTGCGCGGACGTGGCCGGCTCGACGGACCCCAGCAGGTGCTGGCGACGAGCGCCGACGGCGCGGAGACGGCGTACGACGCCGACGCCGTGCTCGTCGCCACGGGCGCCGCACCGCGCACGCTGCCCACGGCGCTGCCCGACGGCGAGCGGATCCTCACGTGGGAGCAGGTCTACGAGCTGAGGGAGGTGCCCTCCCACCTGGTGGTGGTCGGGTCGGGTGTGACCGGCGCGGAGTTCGCCTCTGCCTACCTCGCGCTCGGCGTGGAGGTCACCCTGGTCTCGTCGCGCGAGAGGGTGCTGCCGGGGGAGGACGCCGACGCCGCGCGCGTGCTCGAGGACGTGCTGACCCGGCGGGGGATGCGCGTCCTGGGCCAGTCGCGGATGGAGTCGGTGACCCGCGCGGGCGACGTCGTCACGGTGCGCCTGACCGATGGCCGCACCGTCGAGGGGTCGCACTGCATCCTCGCGCTGGGCTCGGTGCCC
>CAZQCA010000100.1:0-11374 GCA_964591845.1 uncultured Nocardioides sp. | reverse complement strand
CCAACAACGTGATCCAGAACAACGGTGGCGCCTACGGCGCGATCCGCTTCGGCACGCCCGACCTGGTGGGTGCCGACGCGAACCAGCACAACGAGAACGCCAAGATCTCGCACAACCGGATCGTCAACAACGCCGGAACCAACCTCGCGGGCGCGGTCGGCGTCTTCGGCGGCTCCGACGGCTACGAGATCGACCACAACGACATCTGCGGCAACTTCACCCTGGAGTACGGCGCGGGCGTCAGCGTCTACGGCCTCAGCCCGGGCGGTCGGATCCACCACAACGCGATCTACCTCAACCAGGCCAACGACGAGGGTGGCGGCGTGATGATCGCCGGCGCGCTCCCGGCCAACCCCGACGACCTCTCGCCGGGCAGCGGCTCGGTCTCGATCGACCACAACGAGATCAAGGCCAACATGTCCAACGACGACGGTGGCGGCATCCGCTTCCTGATGGCCGGCAACGCCCAGATGGACGTCAACGACAACGTGATCGCCGACAACGTGTCGACCCACGAAGGCGGCGGCATCTCTCTCAACGACGCCTCCAACGTGCGGATCGTCAACAACACGATCATGAAGAACCTGACGACGGCTACCGCGGTCACCTCCAACGGTGCGCCGGCCCCGTCCGGGCTCTCCACGTCGCTCAACAGCGACCAGCTGCGGGCCGCGTTCCCGAGCGCGGGCGAGTTCAGCAACCCGGTCCTGTTCAACAACGTCTTCTGGGACAACCGGGCCGGCACGCGGGCGGGCAACACCGTGAACGGCCTCGGGCTGCCTGGGACGGGACCGGTCGAGACCTGGGACCTCGGTGTCGCCGAGCCCACCGGGCCCGCCCAGGTGCTGGCGCCGACGTACTCGATCGTCCAGAACGACAACGGCGGTCACCCCTGGAACGACGCCGGCAACAACGGCGGCGCCGACCCGGCGGTCGTCGATCCGATGGACGTGTCGGTGCACTTCGCGCCTTGGCGGCAGAACCCCGCCTTCGTCGACGCGACCCTGGTGGCGGTCGACGCTCCCTCCTCGGAGCTGGGTGACTACCACCTGACCGCCGGTTCGCCGGCCGTCGACACCGGTGCCGCGTCGGTGGGAGGGGTCAACGCCCCCGGCACCGACCTCGACGACGGCGTACGGCCGGCCGGAGCCGGCTTCGACACGGGCTCCGACGAGCTCGGTGCCACCGTCGCCCCGCCGCCGCCCCCGCCGCTGGACTTCGTGTTCTCCACCACGGGCAACACGAACCCGCCGGGAGTCTCCGGCACCGCCGACGACGCCGACCTCTACAGGTGGAACGGCACGGGCTTCGGGCGGGCCTGGGACTCCAGCCTGGCCCCGGCGAACCTGCCGAGCGGTGCCAACGTCGACGGCGTCGCGATGGTCGACTCGCAGCGGTTCTACCTCTCCTTCACCGGCAACGTCACGCTGCCGGTGGTCGGAGCGGTCGCCGACAACGACGTCGTCTACTGGGACGGCCAGACCGGCACCTGGTCGGTGTGGTTCCGCGCCTCGGCGAACAACCTCCCCACCGCGGTCAACATGGGCGCCTTCACGGTCGTGGGCCAGACGCTCTACTTCGTCACCGACAACGCCGGCGTGCCCAACGGGGCCGGCGGCACCGGCGACACGAAGGACATCTACCGGTACGACGGCGGCGGCGCGGCGGGCACCTACACCCGCGTGGTGGACGGCTCGGTGGCCAGCTACGGGCTGCCGGCAGGCGCGGCCATCGACGGCCTGATCTACACCAGCCCGACGGACTTCAAGGTGACGTTCTCCGGCGTGACGACCGCCGTGCCCGCTCCTGCAGGCACGGTGCAGGACGAGGACGTCGTGGCCTACAACGGCGCCTGGTCGCTGTGGTGGGACGGCACCGCCGCCGGTCTGACGTCCGGCAACGCCACCACGGCGAACAACCTCGACCCCGACGCCCTCAGCCTGCTGTCCGGGGCGAGCGCACCGCCGGTCACTCCGTCGTCCGACACCCTGCTCTACTCGACGGTCGGCAACACCAACCCGGCCGGCGTGGCGGGCACGGCCGACGACAGCGACGTCTACCGCTGGAACGGCTCGGTCACGACGAGGGACCTCGACCTGACCACGCTGGGCATCCCGGCGGGCGCCAACGTGGACGCGTTCGACTACATCGATGCCACGCACTTCTACGTCAGCTTCGCGGCCAACACGACCATCGCCGGTCTGGGGACGGTGCAGGACGAGGACGTGGTGTTCCGCAACGGAGCCGCGTGGCAGCTGTTCTACGACGGCACGGCACCCGGACTGACCACCGACGCCGAGGACATCGACGGGTTCAGCCTCGGGACGGGCGGGACGTTCTACTTCTCGACCCGCGGCAACGTCAGCCCACCGGGGGTGGCGGGGACCGGCGACGACGCCGACATCTACCGGCGCAACGCCAACGGCTCCTTCACCAAGGTCTGGGACGCGACCAGCCACGGCCTGCCCGCGACCACCAACGTCGACGGACTGGTCCGACAGGGCTCCGACACCCACTGGAAGCTGTCGTTCGCCCAGGCGACCACGACGGTGGCAGGCGTGGGTGCGGTGCTGGACGAGGACGTCGTCGACGTCAACGGCAGTGCGTGGTCGATGTACTTCGACGGCTCGACCCACGGCCTCGGGGCCGCGGCAGACCTCGACGTCGACGCGTTCGACATCCCGTAAGGCAGCAGGCACGAAAGGGATCTGGTGACCACGATGAACTCACCTCAGGACATGACCCCGGTGCTGCCGGCTGTCGAGGCAGGTGGCGGGCGCTTCCGGCTCGACCGGCGGGGGCTCTTCCGGGCGGGCGGCGGTGTCGCGGCGCTCGGCGGAATGGCCTGGGCGGGCAAGGTGCTGGAGCCGCAGGCGGTGGCCGGCACCGAGGCCGACCCGGACCTGTTCATCGGCGGCACGGACGGCTGGATCCACCTGCCGCCCGCGCCGGCCATCCCGCCGTTCCACCCCGACCCGATGGCCCCGTCGGGGCTGACGACCTACGTCTTCGGCTTCCGCAACATCACGGGGATGAACGAGTCGCAGCGGCTGGCCCAGAAGAACAAGGCGCAGCACACGGCGCCCCTCTTCTGGGTTCCGGAGTACACCGGCGCCGGTGAGGGCTTCTTCGTCAAGCTGACCAACCTGGGCCTGGCCGTCCGGCCGGACCTGTTCGACGCCCACACGCTGCACTGGCACGGCTTCCGCAACGTCATCCCGTTCTTCGACGGGGAGCCCTCGGGTTCGGTCTCGGTGCCGTCGGGCCGGACGTTCACCTACAACTACAAGCCGCGCGACCCCGGCACCTACATGTACCACTGCCACGTCGAGGACGTGGAGCACGTGCACATGGGCATGACCGGTCTGGTCTTCGTCCGGCCACGGCAGGAGCAGGACGAGACCGGGCTGGCCCCAGGCGACCGGCTCTACCCGAGCGGGAAGTACATGTACAACGACGGCGACGGCTCGACGGGCTTCGACCGTGAGTTCCCGATGTTCATCAGCGAGGTCTGGGCGGAGTCACACTGGGCCGACGCGCACATCCAGCTGCCCGAGTGGAGCGACTACCGGGCCGACTTCGTGCTGCTCAACGGTCGGGTCTTCCCCGACACCCTCGAGCCGAACGGCTCGGGGGTCAATCCGTTCGCCCCGCTGGCCGAGCGTGTGGACGCCAACGGCGACCTGATCCCGCCGGCGGGCCGTCCGGACCTGCAGTTCCAGCCGTTCTCCTCGCGGGTGCGCTGCAACGCGGGAGAGCGGGTCGCGCTGCGCTTCGCCAACCTGGGCTTCCGTGAGACCGCGATGACGATCGCCGGCATCCCGATGACGGTCGTCGGCCGGGATGCGACGCCGATGCGGGGCCGCGACAACCACGACACCTCCTACGTCACCGACACCCTCAACATGAGCCCCGGCGAGAGCTTTGACGTGATCATCGAGGCGCCCGCCCACTCGGGCGGTGCCGGCCACGACACCTACCTGCTCTACAACCGGGCCTTCCAGCGCTCCAACAACCTGGCCGCCGGCGGCTTCGGCGGCGCCGCGACCGAGATCCACGTCTTCGCGGAGGGCACGTTGCCTGCACAAGAGTTCCCCAACGACTGGGCGGAGGTGTCGGCATGAGCACCCGAGCCGGCTCCCGGGCCTCCGTGGCCGTCGCGCTCCTGCGCCACGACCTGCGGCGTACGGCGCTGGTGGGCCTCGGCCTGCTGGCCCTGGCCGCCACCGCGATCACCGGCTCGACGCCTGCGGACGCCGACGCGCCGCCGGCGCAGAAGGTCGGGATCGTGTGCACCTACGGCGAGGGCGGCGTCGACGGCCACCCCGTCTTCAACCTCACCACCAAGACCGGCTACATCAGCCTCCCGGACGGCAACACGGCCTTCATGTGGGGCTACTCCGCGGGCTTCGGCGAGTTCCAGCACCCGAGCCCGGTCCTGTGCGTGGAGGAGGGCGACGAGGTCACGGTCATCCTGCACAACACCTTCGCCGAGCCCGTGTCGGTGGCCTTCCCCGGACAACAGGGCGTGCTCGCGGACGGCGTGCCTGCCTCGCAGCAGGTGGACAACACCGGCAAGGCGCTCGCGCTGGCCGACGCCGCGGCGGCGAGCGGGGGCACCATCACCTACTCCTTCATTGCCGACCACGCGGGGAGCTTCCTCTACGAGTCGGGCACGAACCCCGAGAAGCAGGTCCGGATGGGTCTCTTCGGTGCGCTCATCGTGCGGCCGCCGGACGGCGGCGGTGGCGAGCGCTATGCCTACGACTCGGCCGACAGCCAGTTCGAGCCCAGCGAGGAGTTCATGGTCCTGCTGTCGGAGATCGACCCCTTCCAGCACCAGGCCGTGGAGCAGGGCAAGACCTTCAACATCAACAACTACAAGGCGCGCTACTGGCTGATCAACGGCCGCGGCTTCCCCGACAGCATCGCCGACAACGGCGCCTCGTGGCTGCCGACCCAGCCCTACGGAGCCCTGGCCCAGGTCAAGGAGTTCGAGGGGACAGGCGACCTGCCGTCGATGGCCCGCTACCTGAGCGTCGGCACCGAGGACTACCCGTTCCACCCGCACGGCAACAACGGTCTGGTCATCGGCCGCGACGGCCACGAGCTCAAGGGCTCGGCAGGCGAGGACCTCTCGATGGAGAAGTTCGACATCAACATCGGTCCGGGACAGACCTGGGACGTCATCTTCAAGTGGTACGACGCCGAGCACTACTCGCCGTCGCACCCCGTGCCGGTGACGGTCCCGAGCCTGCAGAACTCCGTGATCGGCGCGTTCTACAGCGGAAGTCCCTATCTCGGGAGCTCGCAGGCACTACCGACCGGCTCCGAGGGGCTCAACCAGTGCGGTGAGTACTACATCATCTCGCACAACCACGCCCTGTATCAGATCACCTCATGGGGAGTGAACATGACCGGGCCCATCACGTACATGCGGATCGACCCGCCGGCCCCGAACCAGTGTGGATGAGAGGGGTGACGACCATGGGACAGACAGCCACGCAGGCCACTCCTGAGATCGCCGCTCCTCCTGCCCGACGGGTGCGGATGCGCCGGGCCGTGCTGGCGATGCTCGGCACCACGGCCGCCACCGTGCTCGGCGTGCTCCTGGGCACGGCGAGCCCGGCCTCGGCCGCGGACGTCACCCTCGACCTCTACGCCGTCAAGGGCACCACGACGCTGCCCAACGGTGTGTCGGTGCCGGTGCTCGGCTACAACGACACGAACGCGCTGGTGACCCGCCCCGGCGGGCCGGTGCTGGTCGTCAACGAGGGCGACGTGGTGCACGTCGCCCTCCACAACCGGCTGGGGACCGGCGTCTCGACGTCGCTGCTCCTGGGCGGCCAGCCGCTGCAGCCCGACACGACCGGGATCGGCAACGGCGGCGACAAGACCTACTCCTTCACCGCCGAGGAGCCCGGGACGTTCCTCTACGGCGCCGGCATGGTGGCCAACACGCAGTACCAGACGGCGATGGGCCTGTACGGAGCTCTGGTGGTGCTGCCCACCGACGGTGGCGGCGCGGTCATCCCGGGCCAGGCCTACGGCGACGCCAGCACGGCGTACGACTCGGCCTCCGTGCTCGTGCTGAGCGAGATCGACCCGGTGCTCAACAACACCGCCAACCCGGCGACGTTCGACATGCGCAACTACAAGCCCCGCTACTTCCTGGTCGACGGGCACGCGCACCCCGCGATCGACGCGATCACGGCCGCGGCCGACTCCGACGTGCTGCTGCGCTACGCCAACGCCGGCATCACCAACCACTCGATGGGTGTGCTCGGCGCCACCGACCAGACCGTCATCGCGCTCGACGGCCACCCGTTGCGCGACGCGCGCCACTACGTGGCCGACACCATCGGTCCCGGCCAGACGCTCGACTCGCTCGTGCACACGCCCGCCTCGGCGTCGACCGTGCAGCGGCTGTCGGTCTACGACGCCAACCTGACCCTGCGCAACGCCAACAGCGCAGGCTTCGGCGGCATGCTCGCCACCGTCGAGGTGGACGCCGTGGCTCCCGGCAGCGACACGCTCGGGCCGGTCACGACGGGCGCCGGCTACGCCGTCGTCGACGCCGACACGGTGACCGCGACGGTCGACGACAGCGACCGCGGCGGCACGGCGATCGCCGAGGCGCGCGCCTTCGTCGACGACCTCTCGTCGACCCCGATCGCGCTCTCCGCGGCCGACGGTGCGTTCGACTCCGCCACCGAGGACGTGACCGGTGTGGTGACCCTCGGCACGGGTGACCACGTCGTCTACGTGCAGGGCTACGACGGCACGACCTGGGGTCCGGTGACCTCCGTGCTGGTCGGCGGCGCCGACTCCAGCGGGCCCACCGTGGTCCAGCCGGTGCTCACCCCGAAGGTGGTCCGGCAGCCTGCCGCGGGGGCCGTCGCGATCACCGCCACCGGTGACGACTCGAGCGCCGGCAACAGCAACGTGGTCGCGGCCGAGTACTCCCTCGGCGCCGCTCCCGCCGACCCCGGCACCGGCACGGCGATGACCGTGACCAGCCCGGCCCCCGTGGCCGCGCTGACCGGCAGCATCGGGACGGGCGTCCTCAACGGCCTGGCCGAGGGCAACCACAACGTGTGGGTGCGCGCCCAGGACGCGGGCGGGCACTGGGGCGAGGCGGTCGTCGTCAACCTGGCGAAGGACACCACCGCGCCCGAGATCCAGGGCGGCAACCCGGTCACGGTGACCAAGACGCCCAACAACGGCCTGATCCCGCTGACCCCGAGCCAGCAGTTCGTCCGGGTCTCGGTCACCGACATCGTCGACCCGTCGTCGTCGGCCGTCTTCGGCAACGTCGACAAGGTCGAGATGTTCCTCGACACCCAGGGGACGACGGGCTCCGGGATCCCGCTGACGGCCTCGGACGGTCTGTTCAACGACCAGCACGAGGGCGCCTACGGCGACATCCCGCTGACCACCGTGCGGCAGATGACGGACGGGTCGCACACGATCTGGGTCCACGCTCGCGACAACGCCGGCAACTGGAGCAGCTTCTCCTCCGGCACGCTGGTGGTCGACAAGACCGGCCCGACCCTGACCGGACTCACGATCACGCCGAACCCGGCCACCGGGGTCACGACGCTGACGGTGAGCGGCACGGCCAACGACGCCCTGACGGGGGTCGCCGCGGCCGAGTGGTTCGTCGGCAGCGCCCCGGTCGGGACGGGCACGCCGCTCACGGTGAGCGGCTCGGGCCCCTACTCCGTCGGCGGCACGATCAACGTGGCCGACCTCGGTGAGGGCGTGCAGACGATCAAGGTCCGCGTCAAGGACGGCACCGGCAACTGGAGTGCGGTCTCGTCGGTCAACGTGACCGTCACGCCGGCGATCTACTACTCCACGTTCGGCACCAGCAACCCGCCGGGTGTGGCTGGGACCGCCGACGACGCCGACATCTACTACTGGAACGGTGCGAACCACTCGCGGTCCATCGACGTGAGCGTGGCGTACAGCTGGCCGACGGGAGCCAACGTCGACGGCTTCGACCGCGTGAGCGCAACGGAGTTCTACGTGTCCTTCGATGGCAACGTGACGCTCGGCGGGACGACGTACGGCGACGAGGACGTGCTGCACTACGTCGGCGCCACCAGGTCGCTCTTCTTCGACGGCAGTGCCCGTGGGCTGCCTGCAGCGCAGGATCTCGACGCGATCAGCGTGGTCGGCGGGACGCTCTACTTCTCGACCGCCACGACGGCCACCCCGCCCGGTGCGGGTGGGGCCGGTGACGACGCCGATGTCTACCGCTGGAACGGCAACAGCACCTACACCCGGGTGTGGGACGCCTCGACCAACGGTCTGGCGGCAGGCGCCAACGTGGACGGCCTCGTCTGGGTCAACGCGAACCAGCTGTACGTGTCGTTCGAGGCGAACACGACGGCGGTGCCGGGGCTGGGCAACGTCCCCGACGAGAACGTGGTCTTCCTCCGGTCCGGTGCCTGGAAGACCTACTTCAACGGCAACGGTCACGGGCTCACGTCGGGCAACCTCGACATCGACGCCTTCGACCTGCCGTAGCTCGGTAGTCAACTCACATCGGATCCTTGAGGGGGGAGAAGAGAGATGAGTCTGGATGTGCGGGAGCCGGCGGCGGCCACGCCGTCGGCCCGCCCCGGAAGCCGGCGGCGCTGGCTGGTGGTGGCAGGGCTGGTGCTGGCAGTGGTGCTCGGGGCGACGTGGTGGGCGCAGCGCCAGCAGGACGTGCGGGCGGGCACGGACGCTCTGACCGTCGAGGAGATGGCGGGCCGCTACGGCGTCGAGGTCAACCTGGTGGCGGTCACCGCTCGGGGCGGCCTGGTCGAGCTCCGCTACCAGGTGGTGGATCCCGACAAGGCGACCCAGATCCTGCACGACGACGACCTGGCTCCGATCCTGGTCGCCGAGGACACCGGCGCCACCCTGCGGATGGCCGCGCCGCCCCACAAGCACGGGGCCGAGCTCCGCATGGGCGGTCAGTACTTCTTCCTGATGGCCAACACGCGCAACGCTCTGCATGCGGGCACCCAGGTCACCCTGGTCATCGGGGACGCGCGCCTCGAGCACCTCACGGTCCAGGGCTAGCCATGGGCCGCCGGTGGTTCGGGCGCCGGGGGTTCGGGCGCCGGGCGGGGCGCCTGGTCGCGCTGCTCGTGGCGGGGCTGACCTCCTTCGTGCTCGTCGTCGGGAGCGCTGCGCCGGCCTCGGCGCACACCGAGCTGGTGCGATCGAGCCCCCCGAACGGCGGCATGGTGCCCGAGGGCGAGACCACGGTCACGCTGTGGTTCGACGAGACGATCGGCGGGCCCGCGACCAGTGTCACCGTCAGCACGCTCGGCGGCCTCCGGGTCGAGACCACCGTCGAGGTGGGCTCCGACGAGCAGTCGCTGGTCGTCCACACGCCGGCGCTGGCACGCGGGTCGTACGTCGTGGACTGGCGCGTGCTGTCCCTCGTCGACGGGCACGCCTCCAGCGGCCAGGTCGTGTTCGGGGCGGGGTTGCGGCCCGACGTCGTCGCGACGTCGGGCGAGTCGCCCCCCACCGAGCTGCTCGTCGCCCGCTGGATCGACCTCGCGGCGCTGCTGGTCGCCGTCGGCGCCGTGGTGGTCGGCGGACGGGTCCTCCGCGCGGGGGGCGACGCGACCGCCGGGCTCCGCCGGCGCGTCCGGCGCTACGCCGCCTGGGCAGCCGCGGTGGCGTGCTACAGCGGGATCCTCACCGCCTTCCTGCGGACCCGGGCCGCGGGGGCACCGCTGCAGGCCTGGGCCGACCAGACCTGGCTGTCGCTGACGAGCACCACGTGGGGTCAGCTCTGGATGCTTCGCGAGGCCGCTCTCGTGGTCGCAGCGGCGGCCCTGTGGCGGTGGCGCCGAGTCGGGGACGCCGACCGCGCGCGGATGCTGGGACTCGGAGCGCTCGTGGTGGCGGTGGTGCTGGAAGGTTTCGCCGGGCACGCAGCCGGGCTGCCCCAGGGGTCGTCGGTGGCCGCGCTCGCGGGCGCCCTCCACGTGCTCGCTGCCGGCGTGTGGGCCGGAGGGCTGGTCGTGCTGGCCGCGGTGCTGCTCACGCGAAGGAACCGCCGCGGGCCCGCCGCGCAGGTGGGATCCGCGGGCGGGTCCCGCGGAGGCGTGTGGCGCGCCTACAGCCCGCGCGCGGCCGTCGCGTCCGGCGTACTGCTGGCGACCGGGCTCTACGAGGCCGGCCGACACGTTCCGAGCGTCGACGCGCTGGGCTCGGGCCTCTACGGACGTGCGGTCGTCGCGAAGGCACTGCTCTTCGCCGTGGCCATCGGCCTCGCCGCCGTCAACACCTCGTTCGTCCACCCGCGCCTGGTCGAGGGGCTGCCCGGCCTGCGCGGCCTGGTGCCCGTCACCGAGCGCGCGCCCCGCAGGTTCCCCCACACGCTGGTCCTCGAGGCCGGCGTGCTCGTCGCCGCCGTGCTGGCGGCCGGGTTGCTCACCTCGGTGCCCACCGCGCGCGAGGTCGCGCTGGCGACCCGGCCGGCCCTCCCGCACTCGGAGAACGTCGACGGCCTGTTCGTGACCGTCGAGGCCGTGCCCGACGGGCCCGGACAGCGACGGCTGGTCGTGCGGGCCGAGCCCACCGTGCTGCCGGAGCAGGCTCCCGTCTATGCCGCCGACGCCACGGTGGTCGGCCCTGACGGCACCACCGAGACACTGGCGCTCCCCGCCGCGGACGGCGGGCAGCTCGAGGGCTCCGTGCCCACCGACCGCGCGGGCCACTGGTCCGCCGAGCTCCGTCTGCACCGGCAGGCGGCCCCGGACACCACCGTCTCCACCTCCTGGGAGCAGTCGGCCACCGCCGACCAGCTGCCGCACACGCTGCGCACCCTGACCGGGCTGCTGGCGCTGTCGGTCCTGGCCGCCATGGTGCTGACCGGACTGCTCCTCCGACGTCGCAGGACACCACCCGACGCACCGGCTCAGTCCAACCCCACACTCGAGCGGAGCATGTCGTGAGACTGCTCCGGGCGGGCCGGGTCGCCGGGACGATCGTCGTACCACTGGTGCTCTGCGTCACGGCGCCGGGGTCGTCTGCGGGGAATCCCCCCTCTCCCGCAGCGGCCCCGGCGCCACCCTCGCCCGCCATGCGCTCCGTGGTCGTCACGCTCCGCGACCGCCCCGACCTCCACCTCCGAGGGGGTGAGGTGCGGCGGTCGCAGACCGTCGTCGCACGGCTCCGGTCCCAGGCCCGGGCCTCGCAGGCGCCGCTGCTGTCCCGGCTGGCCGACTGGCGGCGGCAGGGCTCCGTGGCCGTCGTCCGGCCGCTCTGGATCTCCAACGCGGTCGCGGTCACGGCCACCCCCGACGTCGTACGCCGGATCGCCGCACGCCCGGACGTCGCGTCGGTGCGCTCCGAC
>CAZQCA010000099.1:0-11388 GCA_964591845.1 uncultured Nocardioides sp. | reverse complement strand
GGTGAAGACCACGCTCGCAGGGCCGTCCCACGGCTCCATCAGCGAGGAGTGGAAGGCATAGAAGGCACGCCGCTTGGCGTCCATCTCCGCGTGGTTCTCCCAAGCCTCGGGGATCATCATCAGCACCGCGTGCGGCAGGCTGCGGCCTCCGAGGTGCAGCAGCTCGAGCACCTCGTCGAAGGACGCGGAGTCCGAGGTGCCGGGCGTGCAGATCGGGTAGAGCCGCTCCAGGTCGCCGGGGATGAGGTCGGAGGCCAGCAGCGCCTCGCGGGCCCGCATCCAGTTGCGGTTGCCCATCACGGTGTTGATCTCGCCGTTGTGCGCGATGAAGCGGTAGGGGTGGGCCAGCGGCCAGCTCGGGAACGTGTTGGTCGAGAACCGCGAGTGGACGACCGCCAGGGCCGACGCGACCCGCTCGTCGGTGAGGTCGGGGAAGAAGTGGTCGAGCTGGTCGGTCGTCAGCATCCCCTTGTAGACCATCGTGCGCGACGACAGCGAGGGGAAGTAGACGTCGGCCTCCTTCTCGGCGCGCTTGCGCACGCAGAAGGCGCGCCGCTCCAGCGCCATCCCCGAGATCCGGGCCTCGGCGCCGGCGACGAAGAGCTGGGCGAACGACGGCATGGTGGAGCGCGCGGTGGCGCCCAGCGAGGCCTCGTCGAAGGGCACGTCGCGCCAGCCGAGGACGGCCAGTCCCTCCTCCGCGGCCAGCTCCTCGATGCGGACGCGGGTCTTGCCGGCTTGCTCGGAGTCGGTCGGGAGGAACGCGGTCCCCACGGCGTACGCGCTCGGGGGCGGCAGCTCGAAGCCCACCTCGGCGCGCAGGAAGGCGTCCGGCACCTGGATCAGGATCCCCGCACCGTCGCCGGAGTTGACCTCGGCGCCCGCGGCGCCGCGGTGGTCGAGGTTGCGCAGGGCCGTCAGTCCCTTGGCCACGATGCCGTGGCTCGCCTGGCCGCTGAGGGTCGCCACGAAGGCGACCCCGCACGCGTCGTGCTCGAAGCGAGGGTCGTAGAGCCCCTGGGGCGGCGGGAAGCCGAGGGATCCGGGCACTGGCCCCTCCCGTCGTCGTCGGTCGCGCGCCGGAACGAGTGGCGGCGCGGGAGCGACCGTCTCTCAGGCACGTGGACATCGATGCCGGGGACGACGTTGGCCCTAGCGGGAGGATCAGGCTACCACCGGGCGCTCAGCGGCAGCGCGCGCTGCCCTTGTCGCGGACGGCTCCGCCGATGGTCCGGAAGCGCCAGTCGTAGGCACCGCGTCCGAACGTCATCGCCAGCACCCCGAACTTGTCGGCGCGGAAGTAGCGCGAGCCCTTGGGTGAGGACTGCTTGCTGTAGAGGGACTTGCCCCCGGTGCCGGCCACGAAGCTGCGCAGGCCCTTCTTGCTGTACTTGCCGTTGGCGTTGAGCTTGGCGAACCGCTCGTAGTCGTGGTCGTGCCCGGCCAGCGCGACGTCGGCGCCGTGCTTCATCGCGATCCGCCAGAAGCGGGCCATCGAGGCGTTGTTGCCGTGCTCGCCGGAGCTGTAGCGCGGGAAGTGCATCGCGATGGCCGAGCAGCGCACGGGGTGGGCGGCCATGTCGGTCTCCAGCCACTGGCGCTGCGCGGCGCAGTCGATCTGGCCGCACAGGGAGTTGAGCAGGTAGACCCGCCAGGTGCCGATGGTGGCGACGCTGTATCCGGGCGAGGAGATCCCGAAGTACTGGTAGTAGCCGCTGGCGCCCGGCGTGCGGTACTCGTGGTTGCCCGGCACGGGGTAGGTGCGCCCCTTGAGACGACCCCACGACGGGTCGTAGGAGCCCTGGAAGTTGGCCAGCTCACCCTTCTCGTACTGCAGGTCGCCGACGGCGATGACCGCCCGCGGCGCGAGCTTCAGGGCCAGGTTGGACGTGGCCCGCTGCTTGCACGTCGTGCGCGTCGTACGCCGGCCGGGCGGGCAGGCGACGTCGCCGATGACGACGACCTTGGGCCCCTTGACCTTGGGCGCCGGGCGCTGCGCCGGGGCGGAGCGCCCAACGAGCGATGAGGTCCACTGCTCGTGGCCCACGGGTGGTCGGGCCCCGGCGGGTGCGGCCAGAGGTGCCGCCGCGACCAGGCCGGCGCTCACCAGGGCGACGGACAGGGCGGTCAAGGACCAGGCGCGCACACGTCACTCCTACTTCTCCGAGACGCTCCCGTCCTCGACGGGGTCCGCGTCACGGTACACCGAGTCCTCACGACCCGGGCGGTTGCGACCCGCCCAGAGGAAGTAGGCCGTCGCGAGCACGAACAGCACGATCGAGGTCCACACGTTGAGGCGGAGCCCGAACACGTCGTTGAGCTGCACGTCGTCGATGCGGAGCATCTCGATCCAGCCCCGACCCGCCGTATAGGTCATGACGTAGAGGGCGAGGACGCGGCCGTGGCCGAGGGTGAAGCGGCGGTCGGCCCAGACGACGACGGCGAACGCGGCGAACGTCCACAGGAACTCGTAGAGGAACGTCGGATGGTAGGTCGCGACGTCGGCATAGCCGGTGGGGCGGTGAGCGGCATCGATCTCGAGCGCCCACGGCAGGTCGGTGGGCCGCCCGAAGAGCTCCTGGTTGAACCAGTTGCCCCACCGGCCGAGTCCCTGCGCGATCAGCACTCCTGGAGCCATCGCATCCATCAGCGGCAGCACCTTGATGCCCCGCCGCCGCGCCCCGATGATCACCCCGACGGCGCCGAGGGTGATCGCGCCCCAGATGCCGAGACCGCCCTCCCACACGTAGAGCGCGCGCCACGCGCTGCGCCCCTCGCCGAAGTAGAGGTCGCGATCTGTCAGGACGTGGTAGAGGCGGCCGCCGACGACCCCGAACGGCACGGCCCACAGGGCGATGTCGCTGACCTCGGTGGGGCGGCCGCCGCGGGCGACCCAGCGGCGGTCCCCGATCCAGATGGCGGCGACGATGCCGGCGATGATGCACAGCGCGTAGGCCCGGATCGGCACCGGCCCGAGGTGCCAGACCCCCTGGGAGGGGCTCGGGATCGTCCACAGCACGGCCAGGGAATCCCTCACGACGCCCCCTGGCCGTAGTCGTCGGGGTGCTCCAGCATCAACGCCAGGTCCTCGGCGAGGTCCGCCGGGCCGAAGCCCTGCGTCCACACCACCGGCGACCGGTCGGCGGCGTCGAGCGCCACGAGCGGCGTCCCGTGGTCGACCTCGTATCCGCCGCCGGGCAGCTTCTTGCCCTTCTCGATGAACACGCCGAGAGCGTCGCCGACCGTGCGGATCGTGTCGAGGTCTCCGGTCAGCCCGATGAAGCCGGGGTCGAAGCGGTCGAGCCAGGCCCGGAGCGTCGCCTCGTCGTCGCGGGCGGGGTCGGTGGTGACGACCACGACGTCGACCTGCGCGCGCTGCTCGTCGCTGAGTCGCGCCATCGCCGAGGCCACGTTGGCCATCGTGAGCGGGCAGATGTCGGGGCAGTGCGTGTAGGCGAAGAAGACCAGCGTCAGGGGCTTGTCGGTGTCGTCGCGGAGGCTGTACGACGACCCGCTGGTGTCGGTGAGCGGCGCGGCCGGGGCGGCGTACTGCTCGACGAGCACCGCCCCGTGCAGCCCGTCGTCGTCGGTGCCGCGGTAGGACGCGGCCGGCTCCGGTCCCCCGCAGCCCGCGAGTGCGACGGAGACGGCCCCGAGGAGCGCCACTGTCGCAGCCAGGGCCGCACCTCGCCGGGCCCGGCCCCGACCGACGTCAGGCACGCCGGACGCCCTCGGCGAGCTCGCGGACCAGCGCCCCGAGCCGGCGCCGGCCCTCGGCCTCGTCGTCGGCGTGGTCGAGCAGCACGCGCACGAACGCCGACCCCACGATCACGGCATCGGCGAAGGAGGCGACCTCGGCCGCCTGGGGTCCGGTGCTGACGCCGACGCCCACCCCGATCGGCAGGTCGGTCACGGCCCGCGTGCGGGCGACCAGGGGCTCGGCCAGCTCGCTCGTGGTCGCGCGCGCGCCGGTGACACCCATCACCGCGGTGGCGTAGACGAACCCCCGGCAGGCCGCCGCGGTCATCGCGAGCCGCTGGTCGGTGGAGGAGGGTGCGACCAGGAAGATCTTGTCGAGGTCGTGGGCGTCGGCGGCGGCGACCCACTCGACCCCGCTGTCGGGCGTCAGGTCGGGTGTGATCAGCCCGGACCCTCCGGCCGACGACAGGTCGGCCGCGAAGCGCTCGACGCCGTAGCGCTCGACCGGGTTCCAGTAGGTCATCACCACCGTGGGGGTGCCGGTCGCCGCCACCGCCTCGACGGTGCGCAGCACGTCGCTGGTGCGGGTCCCGGCGTCGAGCGCGTGCTGGGCGGCTGCCTGGATGGTCGGGCCGTCCATCACCGGGTCGCTGTAGGGCAGCCCCACCTCGATCGCGTCGCAGCCGGAGTCGACCAGCACCCTGAGGGCCTCGATCCCGCCGGCGACCGACGGGTAGCCCGCCGGCAGGTAGCCCACCAGCACCCCCCGGCCCTCGGCGCGCGCCCTCTCGAACGCGGTGCCCACGCTCATCGGGCGGACTCCCCGGCCGGCGAGCCGTCGGCGGCGTCGTCACGGTCGAGGCCGAACCACTCGATCGCGGTGCCCATGTCCTTGTCGCCCCGCCCGCTGAGGTTGACCAGGATGGTCGCGTCGGGCCCCTTCTCGGCGGCCAGCCGCTTGGCCACCCGCAGCGCCCCCGCCACGGCGTGGGCGGACTCGATCGCGGGGATGATGCCCTCCGTGCGGCTCAGCAGGGCCAGCGCCTCCATCGCCTCCGCGTCGGTCACCGCCTCGTAGGTCGCGCGACCGGTCGCGGCCAGGTGGGCGTGCTGGGGCCCGACGCCCGGGTAGTCGAGACCCGCCGAGATGGAGTGCGACTCGACGGTCTGGCCGTCCTCGTCCTGGAGCACGTAGGTGCGGGCGCCGTGCAGGACGCCGCTCTCTCCCGCCACGATCGTCGCGGCGTGACGACCGGTGGCGACGCCGTCGCCCCCCGCCTCGAAGCCGAGGATCTCGACGCCGGCATCGTCGAGGAACGCGGTGAACAGGCCGATCGCGTTGCTGCCGCCGCCGACGCAGGCCGCGACGGCGTCAGGAAGCCGGCCCGTCAGCTCCAGGCACTGGGCCCGGGCCTCGTCGCCGATGCCACGCGTGAAGTCGCGCACCATGCTCGGGAACGGATGGGGGCCGGCCGCCGTGCCGAACAGGTAGGCCGTGTGGCCGACCGAGGCGACCCAGTCGCGCAGCGCCTCGTTGATCGCGTCCTTGAGGGTCGCGGAGCCGGACTCGACCGGCACCACCGTGGCGCCCAGGAGGTTCATCCGCGCCACGTTGAGCGCCTGCCTCCGGGTGTCGACCGCGCCCATGTAGACGGTGCAGTCGAGACCGAAGTACGCCGCGGCCGTCGCGCTCGCGACGCCGTGCTGGCCGGCCCCGGTCTCGGAGATCACCCGCGTCTTGCCCATCCGGCGGGTGAGCAGCGCCTGACCCATCACGTTGCGGATCTTGTGGGCGCCCGTGTGGTTGAGGTCCTCGCGCTTGAGCAGGATGCGCACGCCGGCGTGCTCGGAGAGCCTGGTGGCGTCGTAGAGGCGGCTCGGGACGCCGGCGTAGTCGCGCAGCACCGCCTCGAACTCCGCCACGAACGCGGGGTCGGTCATCGCCTCCTGCCAGGCCACGGTGAGCTCGTCGAGCGCCGCGACCAGCGCCTCGGGCATGAAGCGGCCCCCGAAGGCGCCGAAGTAGCCGCGCTCGTCGGCGTCGTGGGCGCCGGTCATGCCGTCGCCCCGGGCTCGGGCGCGGTGAGCGCGGTCGCCGGCGTCAGCCCCGTCAGCGACCGGACCGCCGCGGCCGGGTCTCCATCGCGCACGAGCGCCTCCCCGACCAGGACCACGCGAGCGCCCTGGTCGACGTAGCGTCGTGCGTCGGCCGGGCCGGCGATGCCCGACTCGGCGACCAGCACCCGGTCGTCGGGGACCAACGGGGCCAGTCGTCCGAACGTGTCGGGGTCGACCTCCAGCGTCTTGAGGTTGCGCGCGTTGACGCCGACCAGCTCGGCCCCCAGCGCGACGGCCCGGGCCGTCTCGCGCTCGTCGTGGACCTCGACCAGCACCTGCATGCCGAGGTCGCGCGCCGCGTCGTGGAGCCGGCGCAGCAGGTCGTCGTCGAGTGCCGCCACGATGAGCAGGACGAGGTCGGCGCCGGCGACGCGCGCCTCCAGCACCTGGTAGGTGTCGACCACGAAGTCCTTCCGCAGCAGCGGCACCTCGACCGCCGCGCGCACCGCGCGCAGGTCGGCCAGGCTCCCCCCGAACCGGCGCTCCTCGGTGAGCACGCTGATCGCGGCGGCTCCGCCGTCGGCGTACGCCGTCGCGAGGGCGGCGGGGTCGGGGATCTCGGCCAGGTCCCCCTTGCTGGGGCTGCGCCGCTTGACCTCCGCGATCACGCTGGAGCCGCGCGAGCGGAGGACCGGCATCGGGTCGCGCGGCGGGTCGACATCGGCCAGGGCGGCACGGAGGTCGGCCGCGGAGCGGCGCGCCCGTCGGGCGTCGAGGTCTTCGCGCACGCCGGCGACGATGTCGTCGAGCACGGACATGCGGCCTCTCCCTCCTGGGTCGTCCGCCGGGCTCGTCCAGCGGGCGCGCGGACCAGCCTCTCACGGGTCACCAACGCCCGAGACACGCGACCCGAGGGGTGGGCGGGGAGGGGTCTTCTGTGTAGCCTCCCCGGCAACGGGGGCCGACCTCTCGGCCCGGGGACTGCATCCCTCGACATCCGGAAGGCAGATCGCATGAGCGACCAGGCACCACCACCACCTCCGCCGCCCCCGGGTGGCGGCTCCGGCGAGCCGCCCGAGCCGCCGTCCTACGGCGAGCAGCCGCCCCCCTACGGCGAGCAGCCGCCGTCGTACGGCCCGCAGCCCCCGGCCTACGGCCAGCAGCCCCCCGCGGGCGACTACGGTCAGCAGCCGGGCTACGGCGGCTACAACGCGCCGCCGCCGCAGTTCGGAGCCCCGCCCCAGGGCGCGGGCAAGACCCCGCCGCTGGCGATCGTCTCGCTGATCGCGGGCATCCTCGGCATCCCCTGCTGCGGCTGCTTCGTGTTCGGCATCGCGGCCGCCATCACCGGCTACCTCGCCAAGAAGGAGATCGCCGAGTCGGGCGGCACCAAGGGTGGCGCCGGGCTCGCCCAGTGGGGCTTCATCCTCGGCCTGGTCGGCATCGGTCTGGGCGTCGTCGTGACCATCCTGCAGCTCAGCGGCGCGATCGACTCCAACTACTCCTACAACTTCGACACCGGCAACTGAGCCTCGAGCGTCGCGACGAGCCCGGGCCGATCGCCCGGGCTCGTTGCCGTATGGAGGGCGCGGCGGCTTCCTCTCGCAGCCCTCAGGGAGCGAGCCAGGAGGCGAACGACAGGTTGCGGACCACCATGAAGACCACCATCAGCGCGACCAGGCCGACGTAGAACCGCGGCCCCTCGAGCCTGGCCGGCACGTAGCGGCGGCCCTGCCACGCGCTCTGCAGCCAGCGGGCGAAGCCCCACGCGATCAGCGGGAGCGCCAGCACGAACAGCAGGTTGGACGACGCGGCCGCGCCCAGGTCGAGGTGGGTGAGGTCGTTGACGGCACGCAGGCCACCGCAGCCGGGGCAGTAGATGCCGAAGAGCGCATAGGAAGGGCACACGCCCCAGCTGCCCTGCACGTGCGGGTCGCGCAGGTAGAGCGCCGACGAGGCGGCGGCCAGTCCGGTGATCGTGAGGACCGGCGCCCGGAGCAGCTTCCACCGGTCGAGCGTCGGCTCGACCGGGGCGGGCCGGGTGGCCGTCACCCGCGCCTCAGGAGTTCATGCCCATCTTCGCCATCACGGCGAAGACCGGCAGCGAGACGACCGTGATCACTGCGCCCACCCAGAACAGCGCCATGCTGACCGGTGACTGGATCAGCCCGATGCCACCGATCACGAAGCCGAGCATCGCCAGGCCGACCAGCGTCCACATCGCCGGGGTGTTGCCGTGGTTTGCGCTCATGGGCGGGGTCTCCTCCTCGCTGGCCGGACGGGCGTCGCCGGCGCTGGCGTCAGTGTATTCACTCCCTGCCGCTGGTGGGGTCACGCCCCTCGTCCAGGGCGCGCCACAGGTCGAGGCTGCTGCGCTCGGCCGGGTCGCCGTCTGCTGCGGGCGCTCCCGACGAGGGCGCGTCGTACCGGCGGCCCATCTCGGGCCACGACCTGACCAGGCGTACGCCGGCCAGGGCCGCCACGGTCGCGAGCAGCCCGCCGACGCCGGCCAGCCAGTACCACCCGGAGGTGGCCACCACCTGGTCCGGCGTCCCGAGGTCGGCCCGGAGCGCGTCGGGCACGGCCCACCACGCCCAGGCCCAGGTCGCGACCAGCCCGCCCGCGGCGAGCAGTCCCAGCCAGGTCAGCAGCCACCGCACCCGGCCGCGCGTCACCAGCAGCGCACCCCAGACCGCGAGGCAGACCAGGCCGAGGGACACCGCCAGCGGCGCCTGGCCCCCGGTGTCGGTCAGCCCCGCGACGAGCGGTCCGTCGGGAGCCTGCTCGGGGGTGAACCAGACCCGCGTGGACGCGACGGTCGCGAGCCCGCTCCCGGCGAGGCCGGCGAGCGCGACCGGCCCCAGCGTCCGGCGCGACGGCCGGGAGCGCTCATCCGGCACCGGCACCGCCCAGCAGGACGTCGGCGTCGAAGCACGTGCGCTCGCCGGTGTGGCAGGCCGGGCCCTCCTGGTCGACCCGGACCAGGAGCGTGTCGCCGTCGCAGTCGAGGCGGACCTCCCTGACCCACTGGCGGTGGCCGGACGTGTCGCCCTTGCGCCAGTACTCCCGGCGGCTGCGGCTCCAGAAGGTCACCCGCTCCCCCTCCAGCGTGCGGGCGAGCGCCTCGTCGTCCATCCAGCCCAGCATCAGCACCTCGCCGGTGTCGTGCTGCTGGACGACGGCGGGCACCAGCCCGTCGGGCGAGCGCCTGAGGCGGGCGGAGATGGCCGGGTCGAGAGCACTCACGCAGCCATTATCCGGTGCCGCGGGTGGCGGCCGTCGACGGCGACTGCTGAGCGGTCCACGAGGCGTGGAGTCCGGCGTAGACACCCTCCTGCCCGACCAGCGCACTGTGGGGTCCGCGCTGCACGACCCGGCCGCGATCGACCACGACGACCTCGTCGGCCTGCTCGGCGGTGGAGAGGCGGTGGGCGATGGTGACCGAGGTGCGCCCCGTCATCAGGCGTTCGAGCGCCCGGCCGATCCGCATCTCGAGCGCAGGATCGACCGCGCTGGTCGCCTCGTCGAGCACCAGCAGGTCGGGGTCGGCGAGCTGGGCACGCAGCAGGGCGACCAGCTGACGCTCGCCCGCCGACAGCGACTCGCCCCGCTGGCCGACGCGGGTGTCGAGCCCCCGCGGCAGGCCCGCCAGCCAGTCGCCGATGCCGAGCTCGCCGGCCGCCGAGGCGATCGTCTCGTCGTCGGCGTCGAGGCGGCCGTAGAGGGCGTTGGCACGCAGCGTGTCGTCGAAGAGGAACCCCTCCTGGGGCACCAGGACCACCGAGCGGCGCAGCGACTCCCCCGCCAGGTCGCGCACGTCGACGCCCGCGAGCCGGATGGTCCCCTGACCCGGGTCCATCAACCGGGTCAGCAGCTTGGCGAACGTCGACTTGCCCGACCCCGTCTCCCCCACGATCGCGACGCGCGACCCCGCCGCCAGGTGCAGGGTGACGTCGTGGAGCACCGGCGGGCCGCCCGGGTAGGCGAACGTCACCCCGTCGAAGTCGACGTCGACCGGCCCCCGGGGCAGCCGTGCGCCGGCCGGCCCCGGGTCCACCAGGTCGGCGGGGGTGTCGAGGATGCCGATCACCCGCCGCCAGCCCGCCAGGGCGTTCTGGGCCTCGGTGAGGATCTGGGTGCCCATCTGCACGGGGCCGACGAAGAGGGTGACCAGGAACGCGAACGCGAGGATCCTGCCGGCGGTCAGGTCGCCGGCCAGTCCCAGCCGGATGCCGATGACGATCACGCCCGCGTTCGCCAGGCCCGCCGACAGCCCGCCCAGCGAGAACGAGAAGGCGGTGAAGCCCTGCGCGCGGGTGCTCGCCGCCTGATGGGCGGCCACCGCGTCGTCGATCCGCTGCTGGGTGCGGGCCTCGACGGCGTACGCCCGGACGACGGCGGCCCCGACGACCGGCTCCGAGATCGCCGACAGCATCAGCCCGACCTGGCGGCGCACGGTCGCGTAGGCGGCCGACAGCCGACGCTGGAAGAACCGCAGCGACAAGAACAGCGGCGCGAAGCAGACCCAGACCACCAGCGTGAGCTGCCAGCTGTAGACCGCCATCACGACCGTGGCGACGAGCATCTGCCCGATGCTGACGATGAACAGGAGACCCCCGAACACGAGGAACTGGCTCACCTGGTCGACGTCGCTGGTGACCCGCGAGACCAGGGCGCCGCGACGCTCGGTGTTCTGGGTCAGGAGCGGCAGGTCGTGGACGTGGCGGAAGGCCTTGGTCCGCAGCGTCGCGAGCCCACGCTCGGAGGTGCGGAAGAGGCGGCTCGTCATGAGGTACGACGCCAGGCCGGTCACCACGATGGCCGCGGTGGCCGCCAGGCCCATCCGGATCGTGAACCCGACGTCGGGGTCACCCGCCGCCCCCAGCCCGTGGTCGAGCGTCTGCTGCACCGCGATCGGGACGACCACCTGACCGGCGGCCGCCAGCACCGCGAGCACCAGCGTGCCGGCGAAGCCCTCGGTCAGCTCCGGCGAGTAGCGCACGCCGCGGCGGATCGTCTCCAGGGCCCGCAGGTCCTCTCCCGTGGCGAGCCGGGTGCCGTCCGCGGCGCTCATGCGCGGTCCTGCGCCAGGGCGCGCCCGGTCGGCTCGTCGCCGTCGGCATCGTGTGCGTGCTCGACCTCGTAGGCGTTGACGAGGTGGGCGTAGTCGGGGTTGCGGCCGAGCAGCTCCGCGTGCGGCCCACGGTCGGCGATCCGCCCGTCGTCGAGGAAGAGCACCTCGTCGGCGAGGGAGATGGTCGCCTTGCGGTAGGCCACGACGATCAGGGTGGTCTCGGCGCCGTCGCGGCGCAGGCCGTCGAGGATCCGGGCCTCGACCTCCGGGTCGACCGCGGACGTCGCGTCGTCGAGCACCAGCAGACGCGGCCGGCGTACGAGGGCGCGGGCGATGGCCACACGCTGCCGCTGGCCGCCGGACAGCGACGTCCCGCGCTCACCGAGCCTGGTGTCGAGGCCCTCGGGCAGCGCGGCCACGAACCCGTCGCCCTGGGCCGTGCGCAGCGCCCGCCAGACCTCCTCGTCGGTCGCCTCGAGGCCCAGCGTGACGTTGCCGCGGACGGTGTCGTCGAAGAGGAACGCCGTCTGGGGCACCACGGCGACGACCTCGGCCAG
>CAZQCA010000098.1:0-11429 GCA_964591845.1 uncultured Nocardioides sp. | reverse complement strand
GTGGGCGGGGTTGCCCTCGAACTTGCGGATCGAGAGGCCCTCGTGGTCCACGTAGGCCAGCAGCCCGCACGAGGACTCGCAGTTGAAGCAGATCGTCGGGATCAGCATGTAGTCGCGTGGCTCGCCGGTCTTCGGATCCGTCTGCGTATGCCGGTCCCAGGTCTCGGGGGGCGGGTAGTTGGAGAGGCCCCAGCGGTCGCGCCGACCCGGCATGGGGACCTGCGGAGTGTCGTGCTCCGTGCTCATGACAGCGGCACCTCCTGGCCGGCTCGGACGAAGACGTGCTCGTACGTCAGCAGCGCCACCTGAGCGACCGCGCCGCCGACGGCGCCGACCAGCAGCGAGCCGAGGGCGAGTCCGAGGCCGGCGAGCGCCGCCGCGGCGACCGCGAGCCAGAGGCCCGCGCGCAGGGTGGCGCCGTACCGCCGCCCGGTCATGATCCGTACGCCGGCCGCGGCGTTGGCCGTGCCGTGGTGGCCGCGCAGCTCGAGCCCCACGAAGGCCAGGTGGAGCAGCGAGCCGGCGAGCAGCCCGAGGAGCATCGGCGGCCGGAGGTCGCCGACCGAGGTCAGTGGCGCGGCCACGAGCAGCAGCCCGGAGCCCACCATCAACGCCTGCGCGAGGAGGTGCCAGAACAGCATCGGGCTCTGCCACAGGTCGCGACCCTCGGCCTGCTGGAAGAGGAAGGCGGTGTAGCCGGCCGTCAGCGCGCCGGCCAGGACGACGGGTGTGGCCAGCCAGCGGACCGCCGTGCCGGCGTCGAGGAGCCCGGCCACGAACCACGCGAACGACAGGGCGGCAGCGACGCCGAGCACGATCCCGCCCCGGGCCAGCCACGACCTCGGGTTGGGCTTGGTGATGAGGAACCAGAACCGCTCCGGTCGCTTGAGGTCCGCGATCAGCAGGACCGCGGTGGCCAGCAGCCCCGCCATCGCCACCAGCGGAGCGACGACCTCGCCCAGCGTGCCGCCGGCGCCCCCGAAGAGGGCCACCAGCCCGGCCAGCATCATCGCGCCCGCGGCGAACCCCTTGGTCCAGAGGTAGGTCGACACCATCCACCCCCACGGCCGCGGGTGGGCCGTGTTGAGGGTGGTGCGGGCCCTCGTCTCCGGGTCGGTCGCCAGGTCGGTCTTGACCGCCCGGCGCAGCGAGTCGGGCTGCGCCCAGATGTAGGTGTCGTCGACCGGCGCGGCCAGCGGCTCGAGCACCAGCGGGCTGGCGCCGACGTAGTGGACGTTGGGGCCGGTGCCCTGCTCGGGTGCGCGCACCTGGGTCGGGTTGCCGGCCACGAACCGTGCGATCGCACTGTCCGGGTCGTCGAGGTCGCCGACCCAGATCGACTCGGTCGGACACACGACGACGCAGGCGGGCTCCAGACCCTGGTCGACGCGGTGCGAGCAGAAGTTGCACTTCGCGGCCGTGTGGGTGTCCTCGTCGAGGTAGATCGCGTCGTAGGGACACGCCTGCATGCACGACTTGCAGCCGATGCAGCGACTGTTGTCGAAGTCGACGATGCCGTCCTCGCGCTTGAAGAGCGCCTGCGTCGGGCAGATCGTCACGCACGGGGCGTCGGTGCAGTGGTTGCACCGCATCACGCCGAAGTCGCGGGTGGTGTCGGGGTAGGAGCCGGAGTCGACGTACTTGACCCAGGTGCGGAACTGCCCCAGCGGCACGTCGTGCTCGGTCTTGCACGCGACGGTGCAGGCGTGGCAGCCGACGCAGGTCCGCTGGTCGATCGCGAATCCGTACTGCACGACACCTCCGCAGCGCCTGGAGCGGGTCAGGACTGGCCTCGCCGAGCCTACGGACGAAGCACGCTGCCGTAAAGAATATGTACGTACGTTTATCGGCGGCCGTCGAGCCACCTCATCGAGACTGCGGCTCCACCACGTCCCGGGCCAACAGGTCGTCCCACGTCTCCCGTCGTACGACGGTCCGCCAGGCCCCGTCGGCGGCGAAGACCACCGGGATCCGGCGGTTGCCGTTGTAGTTGTTGGACATGGTGAAGCAGTAGGCGCCGGTCGCGGGGACCACCAGGAGGTCCCCCACCGCCGGGTCGGGCAGCGGCGCGTCGGCGACGAGCACGTCGCCGCTCTCGCAGTGACGGCCCACGACCTGGCAGACGGCCGTGGGAGGCGCGTCGACCCGGCCGGCGAGCGCGGCCTCGAACCGCTGGCCGAAGAGCGCCACCTCGAGGTTGTCGCCCATCCCGCCGTCCACCGCTACGAACGTGTGCGCGCCGTGCTTGACGGTGACGACGGAGTAGACCGTGCACGCGGCCTCGGCGACCATGCTCCGGCCCGGTTCGAGGATCAGCTCCGCCTCGGCGGGCAGGTGCGCCCGCGCCGCTCCGACCAGCACGTCGAGGTAGTCCGGCACGGAGGCCGGACGATCGGCCCACGTGTAGCGGGCCCCCAGCCCGCCGCCGAGGTCGTAGACGGGGAACTCCCCGAGACCCGCCACAGCGGCGACCGCGTCGGCGAAGGGCTGGGTCTCCATGATCTGCGACCCGACGTGGACGTGCAGCCCGCGCATCCGCAGGCTCGGCGACCGCTCGATGCGGCGGATCAGGCCCGCCGCGGCGGCCGGAGGCAGACCGAACTTCGAGCCCTCGTGGCCGGTGAGCACGCTGGCGTGGGTCTCGGCGGTCACGCCGGGGATCACGCGGACCAGCACGTCCACCGGCGCACCGGGCGGCACCCGGGCCTCGAGGCGGTCGACGTCGTCGGCGTTGTCGACGACCACCAGGCCCAGCCGGTGCCGGACGGCGAGCTCGATCTCCTCGTCGAGCTTGGCGTTGCCGTGCAGGACGATGCGGGCCGGATCGGCACCCGCCCTCAGGGCGGTCACGATCTCGCCGCCGCCGGCCACGTCGAGGCCCAGTCCCTCCTCGGTCATCACCCGCTGGACGGCGGTGCAGGGGAAGGCCTTGGAGGCGAAGACCACGCGGCTCCTCGGCCAGCGGGCCGCCAGCCCGTCGGCGTACTCCCGGGCCCGGGCCCGGAGGGCCTGCTCCGACACGACCAGCACCGGGGTGCCGGCACCCTCGGCGATGCGGTCGAGCCGGCAGCCGCCGACCACGGCCGTCCCGTCCGGGTCGAGGGTGCTCCCGGGCGGCAACAGCTCGGCCACCCTGCCGGCGGGCGGCGGGGTCATGGCACGACGATGGCGGGGACCGGCGCGTGCCGCAGGATCTTGGAGGCGTTGGAGCCGAGGAAGAGGCGCGAGACGAGGCTGGCCGAGGACGACGAGCCGACGACCAGCATCTCGTCGCGCTCCCACGGCAACCGGTCGACGACGTGGGCCCAGGACGACCCGGAGGCCACCACCGTCTCGGTCGGGTCGGGCAGGAGGCCCCGCGAGCGGAGACCCTCGACCGCCTCGCGTTGCAGCGCCTCCGCCTGGGAGACCCAGCGGTCGAGCACCATGTCCTCGGCGTGGGTGCCCACCTCGGGGGGATACATGGTGCGGCCGCGTACGGCGAACGTCGCGATCCGCAGCCCCGCCCCGACGTCCTGGCAGATCTGCGCGGTGCGCTCCAGCGTCGCCCACGACACCTCGTCGCCGCGGAAGGCGCACGTGGCCCGCGTGACGCGGCCGTGGTCGCTGGCCCGGTAGCCGCGGGTCCCGACCGCGACCGGCAGATGCGCGGAGTGGAGCAGCCGGTCGGCGGTGGAGCTGAGGTTGATCCGTCCGTAGGGTCCGTCGTGCCCTGAGCCGATCACGACCATGGCCGCCTCGACCGCCTCGGCCCTCGCGACCAGGCCACCGGGGACCGATCGTCCGGCCACCCACTCGACCTGCGCGGTCACGTCGGGGCAGTGGTTGTCGAGGAGGGCCCTCGCCTCCGAGACCGCGTCCAGGCCGCGCTGGTCCGCCCACTCCTCGAACTCCCGGTCGGTGTGTCCCGCGACGGGGGTCGGCCAGGTGGCCGGGACCACCGTGGTCACCAGGAGGTCCTGGCCCGACGAGCGCGCGAGCGTGGCGGCCAGCTCGAGACCCGACTGGTCGTCGCGACCGGGCGCGAAGCCGACGAGGATCGTCATGTCACGATCCCACCATGTCGCCGCCGGCGAGACGGGACCGGTTGCGCCCGACCGCGAAGTAGTAGGCCATCACGGCGGCCAGCCAGACCGCGAAGATCAGCCAGGTGACCGCGGCGAGCCCGGACAGGATGTAGACGCACGCCGCCACCGTCAGCGGGCAGACGATGTAGTAGAGCGGGACCCGGAACGGCCGCCGCAGGTCGGGCATCGTACGCCGCAGCACCATCACGCCGATCGCGACCACCGAGAAGGCCACCAGCGTGCCGATCGACACGGTGTCCCACAGGTAGTCGGAGGGGACGAAGCCGGCGATCAGCGCCACCACGACGCCGACCACGATCGTGTTGAAGCGCGGCGTCAGGGTGCGGCTGTCGACCTCCGCGAACTTGTCGGGCAGCATCCGGTCGCGACCCATCGCGAACAGGATGCGGGTCTGGCCGTAGAGGGTCACCAGCGTGACCGAGAAGATCGAGATCACCGCGCCCGCCGCGAGGATCGTGCCGGGGATCGCCGATCCGGTGATGTTCTCCATGATCACCGACAGCCCGGCGTTCTGCTGCTCGTCGCTCTCGAACTCGGCCAGGGGCTGCGAGCCGACGCCCGCGACCGCCACCAGGATGTAGACGGTGACCACGACGACCAGCGCCCCCATGATCGCCACTGGTAGCGCCCGCTGCGGGTTCTTGACCTCCTCGCCGGCCGTCGAGACGGCATCGAGGCCGATGAACGAGAAGAAGATGGTGCCCGCCGCGGCGGTCACCCCCGCGGAGCCGGCGGCCCAGAAGTTGTCGAAGCGGTCGGCCTCGAAGGCCGTCAGGCCGATGATGACGAAGAGCACCAGCACGCCGAGCTTGATCAGCACCATGATCGTGTTGATCCGCGCCGACTCGCTGGCCCCGCGGATCAGCAGCATCGTGCACAGGAAGACCAGGACCACCGCGGGCAGGTTGACCAGGCCGGTGGTCCCGCCGTCCACGGGGATCGGCGAGTAGGACAGCGCCTCGGGCAGCGAGACGCCGATGAGCTTGTCGAGCAGCTCGTTGAAGTAGCCGCTCCAGCCCACCGCGACGGCGCCGGCCGCGACGCCGTACTCCAGGAGCACGCAGGCAGCGATCACCATGGCCACGAGCTCGCCCATCGCGTGGTAGGCGTAGGAGTACGTCGAGCCGCTGACGGGGATCGCGCCGGCGAGCTCGGCGTAGCAGATCGCCGAGAGGCCGGCCGCCACGCCGGCGAGCACGAACGCGACGACCACCGCGGGCCCGGCGTCGGGCACCGCCTCCTGGAGCACGAAGAAGATGCCGGTCCCGACGGTGGCGCCGACGCCGAACATCATCAGCGCGAAGGTGCCGATGCTCCGGTTCAGGTCGGGGCCGGCATGGTCGTGGGCACCCACGGCCGCGATCGGCTTCTTCCGCATCAGCTCTTGCCGCAAGGTCATGCTCATGGGCCCTCCTCGGTCGATGCGGAGCGACCTTAGGGAGCATTCGCCGACTACTGGCGAGTATTGTCCGACAATCTCAGGATTCGGGACGTACGCCGTGTGCCCACCACCCCGTCCCGGACCGGCCCGCGCCCCCGCGGGCCGGTCCGGGACGTCGGTCAGGGCGCCCGGGTCGGCTCCACGTCGTACGACGAGATGCCGGGCGGCATGCCCTCGCGACCGCCGGTCGTGCGGACCACGGTGACCCGCAGCCGGCCGGTGGCGACCAGGTCGAGCACGCCGATCAGCCCGTCGACGCCGCCGACCGCCTCCTCGAGCGCGCAGCAGTCGTCCATGGTGGCCTCGCCGGGGCCGAGCTTGATCCGGGCGAACGGCTTGGCCGGCTGGGTGTCCGGCTCGCGGCCGATCGCCTTGCCGTCGACGACGAGCGGCGCGAAGCGCTTCTCGAGCACCACCGTGCAGGTGCCGGGGTTGTAGATCGAGACCAGCGTCGAGTAGTGGCCGGGCTCCACCGTCGTGCAGCGGTCGTCGTACCGCTGCTCGCCGCAGAGCATCGTCACGGAGTAGTGGAGCCGGCAGGGCGGCACGACGACCTCGACCCGCTTCTGCGCCACGACCACGCCGTCGGCGACCACGTCGATCGTGCCCTTCAGCTCCTGCGGCTTGTCGGCGCAGTCGCGGGTGCCGCGCCAGACCACCTCGAAGGTGAGGACGTGCTCCACGTCGCCGGGCAGCGGGCCGAAGCCGCCGGCCGGGGTGATCGACTCGACGAACTCCGCCGTGTCGCCGGTCGGGACGAGCGAGACGTTGCCGGTCGAGGACACCGCGGCCTGGATGAGCGTCACCAGGTTGGTCACGATGTCGGCCGGCATGATCCCGCTGGTGTAGCTGCCGCCGGGCGTCGCCGCGGAGATGCGGGTCGCCTGGCCCGGGAGACCGGCGGGGACGCACCCCAGGTCGGCGTAGTCGTCGGCGAACAGGTTGGGGTCGCCGTCAAGGTCGTTCGCGGCGCCCGTGGCCGTCCCGACCGCGACGACGGTGATGTCGGCGGCCACCAGCGAGGCCGTGACGCCGGCCTCGTCGAGTGCCGACGCCAGGCCGGAGACCGAGGGACAGATCGGGTCGTGACCGGGCGCGTCGCCCATCCACACCACGATCCGCTTCGCGTCCGGGCGCCAGCCGATGGTCGGGTCGTTGGCGAGTCGGTCGAGCGCGTAGAGCTGGCCCTCGGAGGTGTCCGAGCCCTCGTCGGCGTTCCAGGTGGCGATGGCCGCGGTCGCGGTGGCCACGGTGGTCGTCGGCGACACCTGGTGCTGGAAGGCGTAGGAGTTCTTGATCCCGTCGATCGGGAAGTCGCGGTAGTTGCCGACGCCCCAGGCGACGTCGAAGCCGGCCAGCGAGGGATCGGTGAGGATCGCGTTGGCGGCCGCCGCGACGGTCGACAGGATGTCGCCCATGCTGCCGGTCGTGTCGGCGAGCAGATAGACGTCGGCCTTGGGCGTGGCGCCGGTCGGGGGCACCGTGACGGTGATCGTCTCGCGCTCGGTCTCGCACTTCGACAGCCGCCAGCGGTTGACGGGCGGGTCGATCGTGACGCGGGCCCGCTCGCGGGCCGGGCCGGCCGCCGCGGTCGGGTACGTCGGCACGAACGGGTCGTGGCCGAGCCGCTCGACGACGTCGGCGTGGTCGTGGAGGGCGCCGTCGTCGGCCACCACGACGCGCACGAGACGGTTGGCGTCGCCCTCGGCGTACGCCGTGACGGCCCGGGCGGCGCCGAGGCCGGGCACCTCCGCCTCGACCACGTTGCTGACTCGCGCGTCGGTGCCGAGTCGCTCGGACAGGTGCTGGCTGACTGCCTTGGGCAGCCGGAACTTCCGTGCAGGCATGACTTCCCCCGATGAAGGCGTGCGGCCACCCGATGCGGCCGCCGTTCGAGAGAGGAGGTGGCGAGCGGGTCGCGAGATACCCCGCCCGCCGGTCCCGGGTCAGGGACGCACGAGGGCCGGCATGAGGCCGAGCACCCGATGGCGCAGGTCGGGAGCCGCGGACGCGTCGCCGCTCTGGTGCGCCAGCACGGCCTTCTCGAAGACCCCGTCGAGCAGCGCATAGGCGGTCGGCGAGTCGAAGGCCGGCTCGCCGCCGCTCAGCTCGGCATGGCGTCGCACGATCCGCCAGATCATCTGCTCCAGCAGCAGGTCGATCTCCAGCACGACGTCGCGGAGGTCCCGGTCGAACATGCTCTGGGTGCGCAGGTCGTACCACAGCCGGTGCATGGCGACGTCGTCGAGAAGCGTCTCGACGAGCCTGTCGGCGAACCGGGTGGCCAGCTCGGCGCCCGTGGCCGACCGCTCGAGGACGTCGTCGTAGCGGGTCACGCAGACCTTCTTGTACTCGCGGACGCCGTGGACGATCAGCTCGACCTTGCTGGAGAAGTAGTAGTGCACGACCCCGTGCGAGAACGGCGAGTTGTGGGCGATGTCGCGCAGGCTGGTGTGGGCGTAGCCGCGCTCGCCCAACGTCGCGAGCGCCGACTCCGCGAGCTGCGCGCGGCGCTCGTCGTACTTGTCGGCGGGCCGCTGCCGGACCGTCCGCGAGGTCCTCACCCGGGGAGTGTAGGACAGCCGAGCCGGCGGCCGGGTGGCCGTCGGTGGCGTTGAGGAGGGGTTGATCCGGGAAGTCTTGACAACTGTCCAGACCCGGCACGAACGTGTGACGCAGGTCACGACGACGGGAGCTGAGATGACGGATCTGACGGGTCGCACGGCGCTGGTGACCGGAGCCGCGCAGGGTCTGGGGCAGGGCATGGCCGAGGCGCTCGCCGCGGCGGGCGCCCGGGTGATGGTGGCCGACGTGCAGGTCGAGGCCGGCCAGACCGTGGCCGAGTCGCTCGGTGACGGACACGGCTTCGTCGCCCTCGACGTGACCGACGACGCGGCGTGGGAGCGGGCGGTGGCCCACACCGTCGACACGCTGGGCGGGCTCGACGTCCTGGTCAACAACGCGGGCATCGAGATCACCAGCCTGATCACCGAGGTCGACCCCGCCGACGTACGACGGATGCTCGAGGTCAACGTGCTCGGCACGACGCTCGGCATCAAGCACGGCCTCCGCGCGATGCGCCCCGGTGGCGCGGCGGGTGCCGGCGGCAGCATCGTCAACGTGGCCTCGGTGGCGGCGACCATCGCCTTCCCGGCGATCTCGGTCTACTCCGCCACCAAGTCGGCCGTCGACCGGCTCACCCGGGTGGCGGCGATGGAGTCCGGCAAGCTCGGCTACGGCGTCCGCGTCAACTGCATCTATCCCGGGCTCGTGCCCACCGCGATGGGCGCGGGGCTCGCCAACGACGTCGCCGACCTCGGGCTCTTCGCGTCTCCCGAGGCGGCCGTCGGCGCCGTCGTCGAGCTGACCCCGGCGGGGCGGCTCGGCGAGGTGCAGGACATGGCCGACGCCGTCGTGTTCCTGGCCTCCGACGCCGCGCGCTTCATCACCGGCGCCGGCCTCCCGGTCGACGGCGGCATGGGGATGTGACGCGAGCGGCGACCGCGATGCGCCTGGTCGACTACCTCGACAAGGGAGCCTCCCTCGGGCCCGGCCGCCCCTGCCTCACCACCGACGGCGAGAGCCTGAGCTACGCCGAGGTGCAGGGGCTGGCCGGGCGGGTGGCGGGCGCGCTCGCGGCCCGCGACGTCGGACCGGGCGCGACCGTCGCCATCCTGTCCGCCAACGACCCCGTGTCGTTCACCTGCGTCTTCGGCATCAGCCGGGCGGGTGCCGTCTGGTGCCCCATCAACCCCCGCAACGAGGCGAGCGAGAACCGTGAGCTGCTCGACCTGTTCGGCTGTGTCGCCCTGCTCTTCCAGGCCTCGTTCGCACCGCTGGTGGCGGCGATCCGCGCCGACCTGCCGGCACTGACCACGCTGGTCTGCCTCGACGGCGATGTCGACGTCGACGGTGTCCTCGGCTTCGAGGAGTTCCTCGCGGCGGGCGGCGAGCCTCCCTCCCTTCCGGCCGGCGGGCCCGAGGGGCTCGACGACCTGGCCATGCTGGTCGGCACCGGCGGCACGACCGGTCGCCCCAAGGGCGTGATGCTGACCCACCACAACCTCGAGACGATGACGTCGCTGACCCTGATGAGCTACCCGTTCGACGGGCGGCCCACCTATCTCGCGCTGGCGCCGCTCACCCATGCGGCCGGCGTACTCTGCTTCCCCGTGCTCGCCCTGGGCGGCGAGGTCGTGATCATGCGGTCGCCCGACGTCGGGGGCTTCCTGTCGCTGATCGCGGCGCACCGGGTGACGCACACGTTCCTGCCGCCGACGCTGATCTATATGGTGCTGGCGCACGCCGACCTCGACACCACCGACCTCGGCAGCCTGCAGTGCTTCTGGTACGGCGCGGCGCCGATGTCGGTCGCCCGGCTCGAGGAGGCCCTGGAGCGGATCGGCCCGGTGATGGCCCAGCTCTTCGGCCAGACCGAGGCGCCGATGATGATCTCGACCCTCGCTCCAGCCGATCACTTCCGGAGCGACGGCAGCGTGGCCACCGAGCGGCTCGCCTCGGCGGGGCGGCCGACCCCGTTGTGCACCGTCGCCGTCCTCGACGACGCCGGCCGCGAGCTGCCCGCCGGTGAGAACGGCGAGATCTGCGTGCGCGGCCCCCTGGTGATGGCCGGCTACCTCGCCGACCCGGAGGCCACCGCCCAGGCCTCGCGGTTCGGCTGGCACCACACGGGAGACATCGGGCACCTGGATGCCGACGGCTTCCTCCACATCGTCGACCGCGCCAAGGACATGATCATCACCGGCGGCTTCAACGTGTTCTCGGCCGAGGTCGAGCAGGCGCTGATGGAGCACTCGGGGGTGCAGGACTGCGCGGTGGTCGGCCTGCCCGACGACAAGTGGGGAGAGCGGGTGACCGCCGTGGTGCAGCTCGCGCCCGGCGCGACCGCGGACCCCGACGAGCTGATCGCCTTCACCAAGGCCCGGATCGGCAGCGTCAAGGCGCCCAAGGAGATCCACCTCTGGGCCGACCTGCCGCGCTCCAAGGTCGGCAAGATCCTCAAGACCGACATCAAGGCGTCACTGCGGGGCTAGCCGCTAGCGTCGGGAGCGGCGAGCGGAGGGGACGCGGCTCACGCACGCCGGCGATTGTGCGGAACCTGCACGCCCGTGTCGGGAATCCTCGACGTTTGAGCCCAAACGTCAACATCCTCGCCCCCCGGCGCCCCAACAGTCAGAACAGCAGGGCGGTGCCGGGGTCCTCGAGGAGGCCGGCGACGTCGGCGAGGAACTGCGAGCCGGCGGCGCCGTCGATGTGGCGGTGGTCGAAGGACAGCGCCAGCGTCGTGATCTGGCGCGGCTCGATGACGTCCTCGCCGCCCCGCGACACCACCCACGGCTGCTTGCGGATCGCGCCGAACGCCAGGATCGCCGACTCGCCGGGATTGATGATCGGCGTGCCGGAGTCGACGCCGAAGACGCCCACGTTGGTGATCGTGAACGTCCCTCCGGCCATCTCGGCCGGCTGGGTACGGCCGTCGCGGGCGGTCGCCGTGAGGTCGGCGAGCGCCTGGGCCAGCTCGGGCAGCGAGAGGTCCTGGGCGTCCTTGATGTTGGGGACGACCAGGCCGCGAGGGGTGGCCGCGGCGATGCCGAGGTTGACGTAGCGCTTGAAGACGATCTCCTGGGCCGACGCGTCGAACACCGAGTTGACGACCGGCGTACGCCGCGCCGCGAGGACCACCGCGCGGGCCAGGACCAGCAGTGGCGACACCTTGAGGTCGCGGAGCTCGGGCCGCTTCTTGAGCCTCGCCACCAGCTCCATCGTCGCGGTCGCGTCGACCGTGATCCACTCGGTGACGTGGGGTGCGGTGAACGCCGAGCCCACCATCGCCTCGGCCATCATCTTGCGCACGCCCTTGACCGGCTCGCGCCACTCGC
>CAZQCA010000097.1:0-11468 GCA_964591845.1 uncultured Nocardioides sp. | reverse complement strand
CCCGTTCACCGAGCCGTCGGCCGAGGACGACCTGCGGTGCTTCGTCTGTCGCGGGACCGCGGGTGCCGCCGAAACCTGCCGCACCTGCCGCGGCGAGGGCTGGATCGAGTGGGGCGGCTGCGGCGTGGTCAACCCCCGCGTACTGGTCGCCTGCGGGGTCGACCCGGAGCGCTACACCGGGTTCGCGTTCGGCATGGGCATCGACCGCACCCTGATGTTCCGCCACGGCGTCACCGATCTGCGGGACTTCTTCGAGGGTGACGTCCGCTTCTCCTCGGCGTTCGGGACGGAGATCTGATGCGCGCGCCGCTGTCCTGGATCCGCGAGCACGTCGACCTCCCGGCCGACCTGACCGCCGAGGACCTCGCCCACCGGCTCACCATGCTGGGTCTCAAGCTCGAGGCGCTCGAGCGCCCCGGCCACGACATGAGCGGCCCGCTGGTGCTCGGCCGGGTGCTCGAGCTGGTCGAGGAGCCGCAGTCCAACGGCAAGACGATCCGCTGGTGCCAGGTCGACGTCGGCCCCGCCAACGGCACCGGCGAGCCGCAGGGCATCGTCTGCGGTGCCCGCAACTTCGAGGTCGGCGACCTGGTCGTCGTCATCCTGCCGGGCGGAGTGCTGCCCGGTGGGTTCGAGATCACCGCCCGCAAGACCTACGGCCACGTCTCCGCGGGCATGATCTGCTCGGCCCGCGAGCTCGGGCTGGGTGACGACCACGACGGGATCATGGTCCTGCCCTCGGACGTCGGCGCACCCGGCGACGACGCGTTCACGGTGCTGCCGCTACGCGACGAGGTCATCGAGTTCGAGATCAACCCCGACCGGGCCTACGCCCTGTCGCTGCGCGGCGTCGCGCGCGAGGCCGCGCTGGAGTACGCCGTCCACGGCGGCGCCGACGCGGCCGGCGTACGCTTCCGCGACCCGGCGCTGCGCGAGGTGCCCGCCCCCAACGACGACGGCTACCCGGTCCTGGTCGACGACCCGGCGGGCTGCCCGGTCTTCGTCGCCCGCCGCGTGCGCGGCCTGGACCCGCAGGCCACCACGCCGCTCTGGATGGCGCGACGCATCCAGCTCGCGGGCATGCGCCCGATCTCGCTGGCCGTCGACGTGACCAACTACGTCATGCTCGAGCTGGGCCACCCGATCCACGGCTACGACGCCGCGAGGCTGGCCGGGCCGATCCGGGTCCGCCGGGCGGTCGAGGGTGAGCGGCTGCGCACCCTCGACGACGTCGACCGTGAGCTCTCGGCCCAGGACCTCGTGGTCTGCGACGACTCCGGCCCGATCGGCCTCGGCGGCGTGATGGGCGGCTCCACGACGGAGATGTCGGAGGCCACGACCGACGTGCTGGTCGAGGTCGCGTCGTGGGACCCGGTGTCGATGTTCCGCACCGGGCGGCGGCACAAGCTGACCTCCGAGGCCGGCAAGCGCAACGAGCGCGGCGTCGACCCGACCATCCCCGAGGCCGCGGCCGACCGGGTCGTCGAGCTGCTCGTCGCGCATGGTGGGGGGACCGCCGATCCGGGCGTGACCAAGGTGGGGACCGCGCCCGCGCCGCGCACGATCACCATCGACGCGGACCTGCCCGCGCGCATCTCCGGCATCGACATCCCGGCGGTCACGACCGTGGCCGACCTGGAGGCCGTGGGCTGCGCCGTGGCGGTCGACGGTGACCGCCTCACCGCGACCGTCCCACCGTGGCGGACCGACCTCACCGACCCCTACGACCTGGTCGAGGAGGTCGTCCGCATCGTCGGCTACGACCAGGTCCCCTCGGTGCTGCCGACGGCTCCGGCCGGCCGCGGCCTCACCCGCGAGCAGCGGCTGCGCCGGCGCGTCGGCCGGACCCTGGCGGGCGCGGGCTTCGTCGAGGTGGTGACCTTCCCGTTCGTGGGGGAGGTCGAGCTCGACCGGCTCGGGCTGGACGCCGCCGACGAGCGGCGGACGCTGCTGACGCTGGCCAACCCCCTGTCCAGCGAGGAGCCGTCGATGACGACCACGCTGCTGCCGGGGCTGCTCAAGACCGTGGCCCGCAACGTCGGCCGCGGGCTGTCCGACGTGGCGGTCTTCGAGACGTCCACGGTGACCCTCCCGCACGGTGGAGGTCCGGCCCCGATCCTCCCGGTCGACCGCCGGCCCACGGAGGGGGAGCTTGCCGACCTCGACAAGGCACTGCCGGCCCAGCCGCTGCACCTGGGCCTGGTGCTCGCCGGCGAGCGGGAGCGCTCGGGCTGGTGGGGCGCCGGGCGAGCGGCCGGATGGCAGGACGCCGTGGCCGCCGTGCTCGAGGTCTGCGAGGCGCTCGGCGTCGAGCCGCTCGTGCGGGCCACGACCCGGGCCCCCTGGCACCCGGGCCGGTGCGCGGTCTTCGCGGTCGGCGACCTGGTGCTGGGTCATGCCGGCGAGCTGCACCCGCGCGTGTGCACGACGTACGGCGTGCCGCCTCGCGCCGCCGCAGCCGAGGTCGACCTCGATGCGCTGATGCAGCTGTCCGTCGACGTCGCCCCGGCGCCGTCGTACTCCTCCTACCCGGTGGCCCGCGAGGACGTCGCGCTGGTCGTGGACGCCACGGTCAGCGCCGCCGACGTCGAGCGCGCCCTGCGCGACGGCGCCGGCGAGCTGCTCGAGTCGATCCGGCTGTTCGACCTCTACGAGGGCGACCAGGTGGGGGAGGGCAAGAGGTCGCTCGCGTTCCGGCTGCGCTTCCGCGCCCCCGACCGCACGCTCACCGTGGAGGAGACCTCGGCGGCCCGCGACGCGGCGGTCGAGGTCGCGGCGGAGCGTCTCGGAGCCGTCCAGCGCTGACGGCCCCGCCGAGGCCCGGATCGACGCGGCCCTCGGCAGGGTCGCCCGATCGACGGCCGCTGGTATCCCGCAGACCCCGGATGCCTCCTCCGTGCGGGAGGATCGGGTAGCCACGGGAGGGGGTCGACATGGACCTGGACCGGTTCAGCGTGGCCACGTTCAACCTCTACAACCTGCAGCTGCCCGGGGCGCCGATGAACCCCGGTCAGCGACCATGGACCGAGGCCGAGTACGCCCGCAAGCTCGCGTGGGTCGCCGACCGGCTGAGGGAGCTGCGGCCCGACGTGGTCGGCTTCCAGGAGCTCTGGCACGCCGACGCGCTGGCCGCCGCGCTGGCGCGGGCCAACCTCGACGACGACTACGACCTGCTGGCCGCGCCGGCGAACGGCACCCGCATCACCTGCGCGGCGATCGTCCGCAAGGGTCTGCTGCGGGGCGAGCCGGGCTGGATCACGACGTTCCCCTGGGAGCTGCAGCTCGAGAACACCACCGGTGACCCGCAGGCACCCGACATCGAGGTCGGGATCACCGGCTACTCACGGCCGGTGCTGGCCTTCGACGTCGCGCTGCGCGACGCTCCGCCCCTGACGCGGGTCTACGTGACCCATCTGAAGTCCAAGCTGCCGGCCGAGGTCTCCACGGAGCCGTGGTACGACCCGGACGTCCACCGCGACCACCGCACGGCGATCGGCAGCGCGCTCGCGACCATCCGGCGTACGGCAGAGGCGACGGCGCTGCGGGTCGAGCTGACGAAGGTGATGAAGGGCACGGTGACGCCGGTGATCGTGCTCGGCGACCTCAACGACGGGCAGCACAGCAACACCCTCGCCATCCTCAGCGACCAGCCGCGCTACCTCGTGGGGGACAGCCGGGGCGGCGGGGACATCGCGCTCTACACCGCGCAGACCCTGCAGGAGTACCGCGACACCCGCGACGTCTACTACACCCACGTCCACGAGGACCTGCGTGAGTCGCTCGACCACGTGCTGGTGAGCGAGCAGTTCTACGACCACTCCCTGCGGCGGCTGTGGCTCTTCGACGGGCTGAGCATCTACAACGACCACCTCAACGACGCCGAGGCGGACGCCCACCGGCTCAAGGGGACGGGCGACCACGGCATCGTCGTGTGTCGCTTCGCCTGGCGACCGGCGCGCGAGGAGTAGCGCTCCGGGCCCGACGGCCTACTCGATCGGGCTGTGGATCGCCCGCCGGAAGTGGTCGACGATCGCGAGGTCGCCGTGCAGCTGGATGGCGTCGCCGTCGCCGCGCCGCCACAGGCGCAGGTCGAGCTGCTCGGCCGACCCCTCGACCGTGGCGTCGGGCTCGACGCCGGGGTCGGCGACGACGTGGATGTCGTCCTCGTGGTGGTCGATGCCGTGCGGGTCGGTGCCGTGGAACTGTCCGAGCTGGACCCAGATCCGGTCGCCGGTGTCGGTCAGGTCGACGCGCAGGTAGTGGGGCAGGGGTGAGAACTCGCCCCAGGGCGGGCAGCCGCCGTACATGATGTCGAGGCACTCCTCGACGCCGTCGGCCGCGAGGGCGGGGTCGAGGGAGGTCACCGCGCCGGCGGTCTGCTCCGCGTCGATGCGGTGGATCAGCGCCTCGTGGGCCTGACGCCGGAACGTGAACCCCACTGTCTGCTCGCTCGACCACGACCAGGCCGGTTCCGCGGGGTCGGCGGCCTCGAGCGCGTCCAGCAGCGTGGCGTGGTGGGCGTCGAAGGCGGCCAGCAGCTCGTCGTACGATGCGGGGCGCTCGGGCTCCTGGTAGCCGTCCTTCGGGCTGGTCGGGCGATGGCTGATCACCCAGCCCCAGAAGTGGTGGACCTCGGCCAGGTGCCACAGCAGGTCGGCCGCGACCCAGGCCGGGCAGTGCGGGACCTTCGCGTCCGGAGCACATGTGGAAAGCACCTCGCGGAATCGAGCGGACTCGGACCGGAGGTGCCTGAGGTAGTCAGGGGCGTCGAGGGAGTCCATGCTCCGAACGTAGTCCGCCCAGCCGCGCCCGGGAACCCCGTGTGTGGGTCTCGTGAAGAGCCTTGCCCTGCATCGGGTCGCCTTCCCAGACTGTCACGGACGCGGTGTGGAGCCGCCGGAGGTGATCCATGAGGGAACAGCCGCGACGGCGGCCACCCGGTCGACGGTGGGTGGCGCTCGGCTGCGCCCTGCTGGTGGGCGCGATCGTCCTGACCGTCCGGGCGACGACGACGCACCTCCACGGGACTGGTTCCGAAGCCGGTGCCCGCATCGGTGCCGGCCCGGCACACGAGGTGGCGATGCGCGTGTATGTGACCGACGCGGGCCTGGGCTGGGAGATTGTGCCGCGCATGCCCGACGACGCGACGCTGTCCGATGCCCGGCTGCACGTCGCCGGGCTCGCTAGCCCCGCGGAGATGTGGCCTCAGCGGAATGTTGACGACGTGGCGCCCGACGACCTGGTGGTGCAGGCGGGGGACCGGGTCTCGTTGACCGGTGGGCTGATGCCCGACTGCGGCTCCGACGACCCCGACCTGACGGCCAGCTTCACGGTGACGGAGACACGTGCCGACGGGGAGCAGCAGCTGCTCCGCTTCGTGTCGTCCACGCCGCTCGAGGTGGCCGACGAGCTGGAGGAGTGGTGCGCCACCGAGCCGTGGGCCACCGCCGGGGGGACCCGACTGGAGCCCGACGGCGACGCGGTGATCAGCATCGGCGTGGTCAACCCGGGTCCGGAGGCGATACGTGTGGAGGTGGCGGCGTACGCCGACGACCACGTCAGGTGGGAGGAGCTGGCCGGATGGGCCCCGCCGGCGACCTGGAGCCACTTCGAGCTGGTCGGTCATGAGGTCGGCTGCGAGCCGGGGGAGCGGGCCTCCTGGGAGGACGGTGGGCTCCTGCTCGATGGGGAGCCCTTCGTCGTCGAGGCCGACGACGCCTGGTGCTGACGGCCACGGGGATGCGCGTCCCGGAATCCGGCGACCCGCTTCGCAGGAAGACCGAGGTGCAAAGACATGCAGGGATCTGTATAGTCATGCATCATGACGACCTACTCCGTCGCGGTGGCGGGTGCCAGCGGGTACGCCGGCGGCGAGGCGCTGCGGCTGCTCCTGGGCCACCCTGACCTGGAGGTCGGCGCGGTGACCGCGGGCGGCAACGCCGGCCAGAGGCTCGGTGAGCTGCAGCCTCACCTGCTGCCGCTGGCCGACCGGATGCTCGACCCGACCGATGCCGAGCACCTCGCGGGCCACGACGTCGTGGTGCTGGCGCTGCCTCACGGCGCGTCGGGACCGCTCGCCGAGACGCTCGGTGCGGAGACGGTCGTCATCGACTGCGGCGCCGACTTCCGGCTGGCCGACCCGGCCGCCTGGGAGCGCTTCTACGGCACCGAGCACGCCGGCACCTGGCCCTACGGACTCCCGGAGCTCCCCGGGCAGCGTGAGGTGCTGACCGGGGCCCGGAGGATCGCCGTGCCCGGCTGCTACCCGACGATCGCCACCCTCTCGATGGTGCCGGCCCTGACCGCCGGGCTGGTGGAGCCGGAGGTCGTCGTCGTGGCGGCCAGCGGCACGTCCGGCGCCGGCAAGGCCGCCAAGCCCCATCTGCTGGGCAGCGAGGTGATGGGCAACGTGTCGGCCTACGGCGTGGGCGGCGGGCACCGCCATACCCCCGAGATGGTGCAGAACCTCTCCGGCGCCGCGGGCGCTCCGGTCAGTGTGAGCTTCACCCCGCTGCTCGTCCCCATGTCGCGGGGGATCCTGGCCACCTGCTCGGCGCCCCTGGCGGCCGGGGTGACCGCTGCCGCGGCGTACGACGCCTATGCCACGGCCTATGCCGACGAGCCGTTCGTCCACGTCCTCCCGGCGGGTCAGTGGCCGCAGACCAAGGCCGTCGCCGGGTCCAACGCCGTCCACCTGCAGGTCGCGGTCGACGAGACGGCGGGCAGGCTGGTCGTCGTGGGTGCCGTCGACAATCTCGCCAAGGGCACCGCGGGTGCCGCCGTCCAGTGCCTCAACCTGGCCCTCGGCCTCCCGGAGACCACCGGCCTCACGACCGTCGGAGTCGCACCATGACCGTCACCAGCCCCGCAGGGTTCGCCGCGGCGGGCGCGACCGCCGGCCTCAAGGCCTCGGGCACGCCCGATGTCGCCCTCGTCGTGAACGAGGGCCCGCGCTTCGACTCGGCCTCGGTGTTCACCAGCAACCGCTGCCTGGCCAACCCGGTCCTGTGGAGCAAGGAGGTCGTCAAGGACGGCGTCGTGCGTGCGGTCTTCCTCAACTCCGGCGGTGCCAACTGCTACACGGGACCCGACGGCTTCCAGACCACCCACGCGGTCGCCGAGCGGGTCGCCGCGCACCTCGGGATCGGGGCGATCGACGTCGTGGTCTGCTCGACGGGACTGATCGGCCTGGCCAACGACCGCGACCTCGTGCTGGCCGGCGTCGACGCGGCGTACGCCGGCCTCAGCGGTCGCGGCGGGCCCGACGCCGCCCGCGCGATCATGACCACCGACACCGTGCCCAAGCAGACCCTGGTCGAGGGCGCCGGCTGGTCGGTCGGCGGGATGGCCAAGGGCGCCGGGATGCTGGCGCCCGCGCTCGCGACGATGCTGGTCGTGCTCACCACCGACGCCGTGGTCGACGCGGCCGATCTCGACACCGCCCTCCGCGCGGCGACCCGGGTCAGCTTCGACCGGCTCGACTCCGACGGCTGCATGTCCACCAACGACACCGTCACCCTCATGGCGAGCGGCGCGAGCGGGATCACCCCGAGCCTCGACGACCTCACCGAGGCGCTGACCCAGGCCTGCACGGACCTGGCGATGCAGCTGCTCCGCGACGCCGAGGGCGCCGACCACGACATCGCGATCACCGTCGTCAACGCCGCCACCGAGGACGACGCCCTCGAGGTCGGCCGCAGCGTCGCTCGCTCCAACCTCTTCAAGGCGGCCGTCTTCGGCCGCGACCCCAACTGGGGGCGGGTCCTGGCCAGCGTCGGCACCACGGCCGCGGCCTTCGACCCGGCCGACCTCGACGTCGCGATGAACGGCGTGTGGGTCTGCCGGCGCTCGACCCCGGCCGACGATCCTGCCGGGATCGACCTGACCGGACGTGAGGTCACCGTCACGATCGACCTCAAGGCCGGCACCGAGCGGGCCACGATCTGGACCAACGACCTCACCCACGCCTACGTCCACGAGAACAGCGCCTACAGCACCTGAGCCCCCAGGACCCGAGATGAAGACCCCCGACCCCCACAAGGCAGCCACGCTCGCCGAGGCCCTCCCGTGGCTGATCGCCTACCACGACAAGATCATCGTGGTGAAGTACGGCGGCAACGCGATGACCGACGACTCGCTCAAGCAGGCGTTCGCCGAGGACGTGGCGTTCCTGCGCTTCGCCGGCTTCAAGCCGGTCGTCGTCCACGGCGGCGGCCCGCAGATCTCGCAGATGCTCGACCGGCTCGACATCGCCTCGGAGTTCCGCGGTGGGCTGCGGGTGACGACCCCCGAGGCGATGGACGTGGTCCGGATGGTGCTCGTGGGCCAGGTCCAGCGCGAGCTGGTCGGGTTGATCAACAGGCACGGCCCGCTCGCCGTGGGTCTGTCCGGCGAGGACGCGGGTCTCTTCACCGCCAAGCCGACCAACACGATCGTCGACGGCGAGGAGGTCGACCTGGGGCTCGTCGGCGAGGTCGCCCACGTCCGCCCCGAGGCGGTGCTCGACCTGATCGAGGCCGGCCGCATCCCGGTGGTGTCCAGCGTGGCGCCCGACGTCCACGGCCAGGTGCACAACGTCAACGCCGACACCGCGGCCGCAGCCCTGGCCGTGGCCCTGGGCGCCGAGAAGCTGCTCGTCCTCACCGACGTCGAGGGCCTCTACCGCGACTGGCCGGTCAGCGACGACGTGGTCAAGGAGATCAGCCCCGAGTCGCTCGCCGAGCTGATGCCCTCGCTCGCCAGCGGCATGGTGCCCAAGATGGGCGCCTGCCTCCAGGCGGTGCAGGGGGGCGTCCCCAAGGCCACCGTGGTCGACGGGCGTGAACGGCACGCCGTCCTGCTCGAGATCTTCACCGACGAGGGCGTCGGCACCCAGGTGCTGCCGGGCGTCGCCACCAAGATCCGGCCGGCGAAGGGGTCCGCATGAGCCAGCAGGACTGGCGCGACCGCTACGCCGGCGCGCTGATGAACACGTTCGGACCGCCGCGGCTGGTGCTGGCCCGAGGGAGCGGTGCCCGGGTCTGGGACGTCGACGGCACGTCGTACGTCGACCTGTTCGGGGGCATCGCCGTCAACGCCCTCGGGCACGGGCATCCGGCCCTGGTCGAGGCCGTCACCCGACAGCTGACGACGCTGGGCCACGTGTCGAACTTCTTCGCCACCGAGCCGCAGGTCGCGCTGGCCGAGCGGCTGCTGACGGTGCTCGGCCACGACGGCCGCGTCTTCTTCACCAACTCCGGCACCGAGGCCAACGAGGCCGCGTTCAAGCTCACCCGGCGCACGGGCCGCACCCACGTCGTCGCCACCGAGGGCGCCTTCCACGGGCGCACGATGGGGGCGCTGGCGCTGACGGCCAAGGAGGCCTATCGCGCGCCGTTCGAGCCACTGCCCGGCGACGTGACGTTCGTGCCGTTCGGGGACGCCTCTGCGCTGGCCGAAGCGGTCAGCGACCGGACGGCGGCGATCGTGCTGGAGCCGGTGCAGGGCGAGGCGGGTGTGGTGGTGCCGCCTCGCGACTACCTGGCGGCCGCCCGGGCGGTCGCCGACGCGCACGGCACCTTGCTGTGGCTCGACGAGGTGCAGACCGGCATCGGCCGCACCGGCAGCTGGTTCGCCCACCAGAACCCGACGCTCGCCGACCCGGTGCGCCCCGACGTGGTGACGGTCGCCAAGGGGCTGGGCGGCGGCATCCCCATCGGCGCCTGCGTGGGCCTCGGCGACGCAGCCCGGCTGCTCGAGCCGGGCAACCACGGCACCACCTTCGGTGGCAACCCGGTCGCCTGCGCAGCGGCGCTGGCCGTGCTCGACGTGATCGAGTCCGAGGGTCTGCTCGGGGCCGCCGTGGCCAGAGGGCGCCAGCTGACGGACGTGCTGCAGGGCGCCCCCGAGGTGAAGGACGTCGAGTCGGCCGGCCTCCTCGTCGGGGCCCAGCTGGCCGACGACATCGCCGCGGCCGTGGTGACCGCCGCCCAGGCACGCGGCTTCCTGCTCAACAACACGGGTCCCGCCCGGCTGCGGTTCGCGCCGCCGCTGACGATCGCCGAGGCCGACCTGCGCGCGTTCGGCGAGGCATGGGCTGACATCCTCGAGGCAGCCCAGCCCGCAGCAGAGGAGACGCGATGACCCGCCACTTCCTGGCCGACGACGACCTGAGCCCGGCCGAGCAGGCCGAGGTGCTGGCGCTGGCCGCGGAGCTCAAGCGGACGCCGTACGCCGAGAAGCCGCTCGCCGGACCGCGGACCGTGGCGACGATCTACGACAAGCAGACGCTGCGCACCCAGGCGTCCTTCGCGGCCGGCATCGCCGAGCTCGGGGGGCACCCGATGCTGGTCGACGGAGGGCTGGCCGGCATCGGCGTGCGCGAGTCGGTCCAGGACGTCGCCCGGGTGCTCGGACGGCAGGCGTCGATGATCGTGTGGCGCACCTACGACCAGGCCCGGCTCGAGGAGATGGCCGAGCACTCGGGGGTCCCGGTCGTCAACGCGCTGACCGACGACTTCCACCCGTGCCAGCTCCTCGCAGACCTCCAGACCGTGCAGGAGCACCGGGGCGCCCTGGCCGGCGTGACGGTCGCCTTCGTGGGCGACGGGGCCTGCAACATGGGCAACTCGTGGCTGCTCGCCGGTGCCACGGCCGGCATGCACGTGCGCGTCAGCTCGCCCGAGAGCCACGAGCCGGCCTCGCAGATGGTGGACCGCGCCGCGGCCATCGCCCAAGGCACCGGTGGTTCGGCGACGCTCGTACGTGACCCGCGTGCGGCGGTGGCGGGCGCCGGCGTCGTCGTGACCGACACGTGGATCTCCATGGGCAAGGAGACCGAGGCGGAGCAGCGGGTCGCGGCGTTCGCGGGCTACCAGGTCACCGCCGACCTCCTGGCGTCGGCCGATCCCGACGCGATCGTCCTGCACTGCCTGCCCGCCTACCGCGGCAAGGAGATCGCCGCCGAGGTCATCGACGGGCCGCAGAGCGTGGTCTGGGACGAGGCCGAGAACCGCCGCCACGCCCAGAAGGCGATCCTCACCTGGCTGCTGCGACAGGGGGACCGGTGAGCGACCCACGCGCCGACGCGAGCCCCCACAGCCCCCACACCAAGAACGCCCGTCAGCAGCGCATCGTCGAGCTGGTGACCGGGCACGAGGTGCGCTCCCAGACCGAGCTCGCCGAGCTGCTCGCCCAGCACGGGCTGCAGGTCACGCAGGCCACGCTGTCGCGCGACCTCGTGGAGCTCGACGCCGTGAAGGTGCGCTCGACGTCCGGCGCGCTCGTGTACGCCGTGCCGGGGGAGGGCGGTGACCGCTCGCCGGCCGCGCCGCGGGAGACGGCGGCCGCCACCCAGCGGCTGTCTCGGCTGTGCGCCGAACTGCTGGTGAGCGCCGACGCCAGTGCCAACCTCGTCGTCCTGCGGACGCCGCCCGGAGCCGCCCAGTTCCTGGCGTCGGCGTTCGACAAGGCCGAGCTGCCCGAGGTGC
>CAZQCA010000096.1:0-11611 GCA_964591845.1 uncultured Nocardioides sp. | reverse complement strand
GCGGCCGGCACCCTTCTGGAGATCAAGGCCTCCGAGGACGAGACCGTCGAGGTCGGCGCCGAGCTGGCCGTGATCGGCACCGGCGACGCCGCTCCCGCCACCGTCGACACCGCGCCCGAGCCCGAGCCGGAGCCGGCGCCCCAGCAGGAGGCGGCCCCGGAGCCGGAGCCCGAACCGGAGCCCGAGCCGGCCCCCGAGCCCGAGGTCCCCGCCCAGCCCGAGGCCGGAGGGGGTGCGGAGGCGCCGTCGAGCGAGGGCCGCAGCTACGTCACTCCCCTCGTGCGCAAGCTGGCCGACCAGCACGGGGTCGACCTGTCCTCGGTCAGCGGCACCGGAGTCGGCGGGCGCATCCGCAAGCAGGATGTGCTCGACGCCGCCAAGGCCAAGGCACAGCCCGCGCCCGCAGCGGCGCCCGCAGCGGAGTCGCCCGCCGCTCCGGCAGGGAGCGAGGCCCCGGCCGCCGCGGCGCCGTCGCCCCTGCGCGGGACGACCGAGCCGATGTCGCGGCTGCGCAAGGTGATCGCCGCGCGCATGGTCGAGTCGCTGCAGACCAGCGCCCAGCTCACCACGGTGGTCGAGGTCGACGTCACCGCGATCTCCCGGCTGCGCGACCAGGTCAAGGCGGAGTTCGCCGCCCGCGAGGGCGTGAAGCTGTCGTTCATGCCCTTCTTCGCGAAGGCCGCGATCGACGCGCTCAAGCACCACCCGTCGCTCAACGCCGCGATCGACACCGAGAAGGGCGAGGTCACCTACTTCGACCGGGAGAACGTCGCGATCGCAGTCGACACCGAACGCGGCCTTCTCACGCCGGTGGTCAAGGACGCCGGGGACCTGTCGATCTCGGGGCTGGCCCGCAAGATCGCCGACCTGGCCGAGCGCACGCGCACCAACAAGATCGGTCCCGACGAGCTCTTGGGCGGCACCTTCACCCTGACCAACACCGGGTCGCGCGGAGCGCTGTTCGACACCCCGATCATCAACCAGCCCCAGGTCGCGATCCTCGGCACCGGCTCGGTCGTGAAGCGGCCGGTCGTCATCGACGACGCCAACCTGGGCGAGACGATCGCCGTGCGCCAGATGGTCTACCTGGCCCTGACCTACGACCACCGGCTGGTCGACGGCGCCGACGCGGCACGCTTCCTGACCGACGTGAAGTCCCGGCTGGAGGCCGCGCAGTTCGACGTATGACGGTTCTCTGTTGGGGCCCCCGCGACCCGGCGGGCGGCCCAGAAAATGGGACGCGCACCGTCGGTGACGGCGCGTACCGTCGAGACAGTGACCACGACCGACCCCACACCGACCACGACCGGGGCCGCCGCCGTCACACCCGCCGCCACGACCAGCCCGTCGGCGCCGCCGGTCCCACCGGGCCGTCGTCCCGTCGACTGGCGCCGGATGCGGCGTCCGATCACGGGGGTGTGCTTCGCGGCGTCGTTCCTCGGTGCCGTCGGCGCGTCCGTCGGCAGCGTGGTGGCCGGCCACCTGGCCGACCATCCCTCGCAGGCCTGGGTCACCGTGCTCGCGCTGTGCGTGGTGGGTGCGGCCGTGGTCGACACCACCGCGCGCACAATCTGGACCGGCGTCGTCGACAGGGCCGAGGGCGAGCTGCGTGCCGACCTTCTCGACGCGGCCATGGCGCAGCCGTTGGCCGAGCTCACCGAGCAGGCCGTCGGCGAGGTGCTCGACCGCATCGACGACGACACCCACGAGGTGGGGCAGCTGCTGCGCTGGAGCGTCTGGCTCGCGGTCCGCACCCTGATGGCCGCCGGACCGCTGTGGCTGGTCGCCGGGCTCACCTGGTGGCCCGCGTTCGTGCTGTTCCCGGCCACAGGCGTGGTCGCGATGCTGTCGGTGCGCCGGCTCCTCCCGCTGATCGCCGAGCGCAAGGTGGTCGAGGAGATCGCCTGGACCGACCACGCCGCCGCGATGGAGGAGGGCGTCGCCGCCCGCGACGACCTGCGCACCAGCCTCGGCCAGGCCCACGTCGTACGCCGGTGCGCCGAGCTGTCCTCGCAGATCCTCTCCCGCCTCGCCTCGGTGCTCGATGTCGAGACCCGCATCGGCCGCACCACGGGGACGCTGCTCCACGGCGTCCTCGCGGCCACCGGTCTCGTCGGCATCGCCCTGGTCTCGACCGACCACCTCTCGACGGCGCGGCTCGTGACGCTCTTCCTGGTGACGACGATGTTCGTCGGCCAGGTCGACATGCTCGCCCGGCACCTCCCCGACCTCCAGGAGGGGTTCGGGGCCGTGATCCGGCTGCGCGGCATGATGGCCTCCGCCCCCGAGCCGGAAGGTGGCCGGGCCGTGCCGGAGGGGCGGCTCGACGTGGAGTTCCGCGACCTCCACTTCGCCTACGCCAACGGCACCTTCGCGCTCCGCGAGGTGAGCCTCGTGGTGCCCGCCGGTCACACCTGTGCCCTGGTCGGGCGCACCGGGTCCGGCAAGTCCACGCTCGCCTCGCTCCTCTCGCGCGCGGTCGAGCCCGAGCCGGGCTCGGTCCTGCTCGGAAGCGTCGACGTGCGCGAGCTCGAGCTCCAGGGCCTGCGGTCGGCCGTCGGCGTGGTCACCCAGCGCACCGAGATCCTCGCGGGCACCCTGGCCGACAACATCACGCTCTTCGCCCACCGGCCCCGTTCGGTCGTCGAGGCGGCCGTCGCCGAACTCGGGCTCACGGCCTGGGTCGACGGGCTCCCCCAGGGCCTCGACACTCCGCTGGGACCCGGCGGCACCAGCCTCTCCGCCGGGGAGGAGCAGCTGGTCGCGTTCGCCCGGCTGCTGGTGCGCGACGTCCAGGTCGTCGTCCTCGACGAGGCCACCGCCCGGATGGACCCCGTGACCGAGGCGCGCGTGGTGCAGGCCGCCGAGCGGCTGCTCGCAGGGCGCACCGGGCTCCTCGTGGCCCACCGGCTGTCGACCACGGAGCGGGCCGAGCAGGTGGCCGTCCTGGAGTCGGGTCGGGTCGTCCAGCACGGCGACCGGGCGCGGCTCGCCCTGGAGGAGGGCCCGTTCCGTCGACTGCTGGAGGCGGCGGCCGTGGAGCCGTCCGAGGTCGCCGAGGCCACCGAGGAGACGCTGCTCCAGCGCGACGCCCTCGACGGGCATCCGCTCGGCACCCGCCGGCGCACGACCACGCCGCCACCACCGCCGGTGACGCAGCCGACGCCCAGCCTGGCCCGCGCCACTTGGAGCGCCCTGCGCATCGAGCCCCAGTGGGGGCTGATGGGAGCGGCCCTCTTCCTGTGCTCGTCGCTCACGAGCGCGTTCGGTGCGGTCACCGGCTGGATCTGGGGACACATCGTGAGCCAGCTGCAGGCCGGCGAGCGGCCGGTGCTGCTGACGGTGGCCCTGGTCGGGTCTCTCCTGGTGGCCCCGCTGCTGCTGGCCCAGGCGATCCGCATCTACCCGCGCTGGTGGGTCTCGGTGATGTTGCGGGTCCGCACCAGCGTGCTCGCCGGCCAGACCGAGCAGCGGCGACTCGTCCGCACGCCTCCCGGCGAGGTGGTCGGCCGGGCCATGGACGCCGACCGGCTCGCCCGCTACGCCGACCGCTGGGTCGACTTCGCCAACGGCCTCCTGATCGTGGCCGGCACCACCCTGCTGGCCCGGTCGTGGCTGGCCGGCGCCGTACTGCTGGCGGTGATGGTGGCCGCCGCCTCGGCCTCCGCGCTGGGGCGGCCCGTCGCCGGCGGCGCCGCGGCCGCCTCGTCCGCCGCGCGGGCGGGCTTCGGCCGCGCGCTGGTCTCGGCACTCGAGTCGGTGCGCACGGTCAAGCTGGCCGCGGCCACGCCCGACGTCCATGCCCACCTGCGTCAGGTCGACGGCGGGCGGGTCGCGGCGGCGGTGCGCGAGCACCGCGTACAGGCGATGCTCGACGGCGTCCCGATCGTGATGGTCCAGTGCGGTGTCGTCGCGGCCTGGGCCGGGCTGGTGACCGGGCAGTGGGGGCTCGCCACGACGCTGCTCGTCGCCAACGCGGTAGGCGGCTTCGACTGGTTCGGCCGGGTCGCCGGCACCGTGGTCACCGAGGCCCCCGGCGTCCGTGCCTGGATGCGGGCCACCAGCCGGCTCGCGGGTGGAGGCGACCTGATGCACCTCCCCGCGGGCGTCGACCTGCCCCACGGAGAGGCCCCCGAGCCGCCCGACCCCGCCCGCGAGCCCCTCGACGACCTGCGCCTGGTCGGCGTGACCGTCGTGCACGACGACGGCACGGTCGGCGTCCGCGACGTCGACCTGACCGTGCGCGCGGGCGAGCTGGTGCTGCTGCTCGGCCAGGTCGGCTCGGGCAAGTCCAGCCTGCTCGGCGCGCTCGCCGGCCTGGTCAGCACCGAGGGTGAGATCCACTGGAACGGCCGCCGGGTCGAGGACGCGCAGGTGGCGCTGCGGCCCGCGCGGGTCTCCCACGTCGCCCAGGTGCCACGGGTGCTGTCCGGCACGTTCCGCGGCAACGTCGCCCTCGACCACCGAGACCGCGCCGTCGTGCCCTCGCTGTCGGCGGCCCGCCTCGACCGCGACGTCGCCGAGGCCGGTGGGCCCGACGCGGTGGTCGGGCACCGCGGCGTGCGCCTGTCCGGCGGACAGGTGCAGCGGCTCGCTCTGGCCCGGGCCCTCGCCTGCGAGGCCGACCTGCTCCTGGCCGACGACGTGTCCTCCGCGCTCGACGCGGCGACGGAGATCGAGCTCTGGCAGGCGCTGCGCGGCCAGGGGGCGACCGTCGTCGGCGCGACCAGCAAGGCGGCCGCGCTGGCCCAGGCAGACCGGGTGGTCGTGCTCAGCGACGGCACCGTCGCCGACGAGGGCCCCTGGCGCGAGCTGTCGGCCCGGTGGGGGCACCTCGCCGGCTGAGCGGTCGCCCGGACCCCCCACGCCGGGCTGGCACACTGGCGCCATGCCACGCCATCTGGTCATCGCGGGGGCCTCGGGGTTCCTGGGCACGCACCTGAGCGAGCACCTCGAGGCCGCGGGTCATCGGGTCACCCGTCTCGTACGCCGGCCGGCGGCGGGCCCCGGGGACTCCCGGTGGGACCCGGCGGCCGGCCGGGTCGACCGTGAGCTGGTCGGGTCGGCCGACGTGGTCGTCAACCTGGCGGGCTCCCCGACGGCCGGCAACCCGCACTCGAAGAGGTGGGCGCGCGAGCTGATGGAGAGCCGGGTCTCCACCACCAGGCTGTTGGCCGAGGCGATCGCCGAGGCGCCCGAGCCGCCGGCGTACCTCGCCGGCAACGGCATCTCCTACTACGGCGACCACGGGGCCGAGCCGGTGACCGAGGAGTCCGACAGCCGGGGCGAGGCCCTGCTGACCCGCGTGACCCGCGAGTGGCAGGCGGCGACCGAGCCGGCGAGCGAGGCCGGGGCCCGGGTCTGCGTCCTGCGCACCTCGCCCGTCATGGACCGCCGCAGCCCTCCCCTCAAGCAGCTGCTGCTGGCGTTCCGGCTCGGTCTCGGCACCCGTCTCGGCGACGGTCGCCAGCACGCCCCGTCGATCTCGCTGCGCGACTGGCTGTCGGCCGTGTCGTTCCTGACCGAGCAGGAGGACGCCTCGGGGCCCTACAACCTGTGCTCGCCCCGCACGCCGACCAACGCGGAGTTCACCGCGGCGCTGGCCCGGGCACTGGCGCGACCGGCCTTCCTCCGCGCGCCGGCGTTCGTGCTCCGGCCGGCCGCGGGGGCGATGGCGCCCGAGCTTCTCGGGTCGGTCAACGCCCGTCCGCAGCGGCTGCTCGACGCCGGGTTCGACTTCGCCGACCACGACGTCTCGGCCGTCATCGCGGCGGCGCTGGCCTGACTCCCTGCCGGTCCGACGGACCCGCGGGTCGCACCTCGGAGACGCGCCAGGCGCCGCCCTCCCGGACCAGCGTGACGCGATGCAGGCTCGGCCGGTCACGCGGCAGCGGCACTCGCACGCCGGCACCCACCACCGCGCCGCCCGCGACCCGGTCTCGCACCCGGAGCACCCACCTGGCGTCGGTGTGGGAGAGCACCGCCACCGACAGCCGCTGCACCTGGAGGCCCTCGACCCGCAGGCCGCGGGCGAGATAGCGCCGCAGCATGGCGGTGTCGCGGCGCCCCGTCGTGCTTCCGGCGACATAGAGGCGTCGCAGCCCGGGCTCGTCGCCCGTCGCCCAGGCCCGCGCGCGCTGTGCGTCCCAGGCAGCGAGCACCACCGCCGGCGCGGGCTCGGGTCTCCGCGCCGGCGGCGGCTCGGCCGCGCGTCCGCCGACGGCGATCGCCAGGGCGGTCACCGCCACCGCCACGGCGGCGAGCGCCCCGACGGCGTACGACGTGCGAGCGGCCACCCGCCCAGGGTGCCCCAGCCGGCCGGCCACCGTCGGCCGTCCTCCACAGGCCGCCCGCTCCAGGCGCGCGGGTAGGCTCGTCGGGTGGCCGAGCTGCTCTTCGACGAGGTGGGTCCCGACCCGGTCGACTACCTCTCCGCCTGGGACCTGCAGCGCTCCGTGCACGCCGAGGTGGCCTCCGGTGCCCGGCCCGACACCGTGCTGCTGCTCGAGCACCCGCCGGTGTTCACCGCGGGCAAGCGCACCGACCCCCACGAGCGGCCGCTCGACCCCGGCGGCGCCGAGGTGATCGACGTCGACCGCGGCGGCAAGATCACCTTCCACGGCCCCGGTCAGCTTGTCGGCTACCCGATCGTCCGGCTGCCCGACCACGTCAAGGTGGTCGACTTCGTACGCCGCCTCGAGGAGGCCCTGATCCAGGTCTGCGCCACCCTCGGCGTGGCGACGGCACGGGTGCCCGGCCGGTCCGGGGTCTGGTTGGCGGCCACCGCCGACCGCCCCGAGCGCAAGGTCGCGGCCCTCGGCATCCGGGTGTCGCGCGGAGTCACGATGCACGGATTCGCGCTCAACTGCGACGTCGACCTGGGGTGGTACGACCGGTTCGTGCCGTGCGGCATCGCCGACGCGGGCGTCACGTCGCTGTCCGCCGAGCTCGGCCGCGACGTCATGGTGGCCGAGGTGCTGCCGCTCGTGCGCGAGCAGCTGTCGTCGTACCTCTCCTGGCAGCCGTACGCCGCCACGCCGGACTACGAGCCCCGACCCGAGCCGGGCCGCCACGCCGGGCCCAGGGTCGCGTTGGTCACCCCGTAGAGTGGGTGGACGTGACCTCGACTCCCACCGCCGACGGACGTCGCCTGCTGCGCCTGGAGGCGCGCAACGCCGAGACGCCGATCGAGCGCAAGCCGGAGTGGATCAAGACCCGCGCCCGGATGGGCCCGCACTACCAGTCGCTCCAGCAGCTGGTGAAGGACGAGGGCCTGCACACCGTGTGCCAGGAGGCGGGCTGTCCCAACATCTTCGAGTGCTGGGAGGACCGCGAGGCGACGTTCCTCATCGGCGGCGAGCAGTGCACCCGGCGCTGCGACTTCTGCCAGATCGACACGGGCAAGCCGCAGCCGCTCGACCGTGACGAGCCGCGCCGGGTCGCGGAGTCCGTGCAGACCATGGGTCTGCGCTACGCCACGATCACCGGCGTCGCCCGCGACGACCTGGAGGACGGCGGTGCCTGGCTCTATGCCGAGACCGTGCGGGCCATCCACGAGCTCAACCCCGGGACCGGCGTCGAGAACCTCATCCCCGACTTCAACGGCGTCGCCGAGCTGCTGGCCGAGGTCTTCTCCTCCCGGCCGGAGGTCCTCGCCCACAACGTCGAGACGGTCCCGCGGATCTTCAAGCGGATCCGGCCGGCGTTCCGCTACGAGCGGTCGCTCGACGTGCTGACCCAGGCCCGGGCGGCGGGACTGGTCACCAAGTCCAACCTGATCCTCGGCATGGGCGAGACCCGCGAGGAGATCTCACAGGCCCTGCGCGACCTGCACGGCGCCGGCTGCGAGCTGGTGACGATCACGCAGTACCTCCGGCCCTCGGTGCGCCACCACCCGGTGGAGCGATGGGTCCGGCCCGAGGAGTTCGTGGAGCTCAGCGCCGAGGCCGAGGAGATCGGCTTCGCGGGCGTCCTGTCCGGGCCGCTGGTGCGTTCGTCCTACCGAGCAGGTCGGCTGTACCGTCAGGCGATGGAGGCCCGCCAGGCCGCCTCCTGACCCAGCCACCGGACGTACGCTCCACCCGGCACCGTCCGCTCACCCCGAAGGCACCGCATGTCGACCCCCGATCCGCAGAAGATGGGCCGCGTCAAGCAGTTCGTCCAGGCCTACAAGTACGCCAGCCAGACCGACCGGCGGCTGGGGCTGTGGACCGCGCTGGCGTTCGTCGTCGGCGCGGCCGTCGGCGTCCTGCTCTTCTGGCTGCTGCCGCCGCAGGACCTCAACTGGATCAAGATCGTCATCATGGCGCTGGGCGGCTTCGCGATCGGCGGCACCGCGGCCGTCGCGGTCTTCAGCCGCCGGGCGCAGAGGGCCGCGTTCGTCCAGATGGAGGGCCGGCCCGGCGCCGCGGTCCACGCGCTCAGCGTCCTGCGTCGCGGCTGGCGCACCGACCAGATGGTGGCGGTCACCAAGAACAGCGACCTGGTGCACCGGGTGGTCGGGCCGCCCGGGATCATCCTGATCGGCGAGGGCAACGTCAACCGCCTCCGGCCGCTGATGACCAACGAGCGGCGCAAGCACGAGCGGGTCGCCAGCGAGGTGCCGGTGCACGAGCTGGTCGTCGGCAACGCCGAGGGCCAGGTGCCGCTCCCCCGCCTCTCGAAGACCGTCATGAAGCTCCCCAAGGCGATCAAGCCGGCCGAGATGACCGACGTCCTCGCCCGGCTCAAGGCGATCGACGCCGCGCGGCCCACGATCCCCCTGCCCAAGGGACCGGTGCCCACCAGCATGAAGGGACTGCGGGGCAACCTGCGCGGCCGCTGACCGGTCGGTGGCAGGCTCAGCCGAGCAGGTCCTGACCCTTCTCGGGCGGCTCGATGACGACCCGCTCGCCGAACGCCGAGAACGTGACCGTCACGGCTCCCTCGTCGCTCTCCCCGACGAAGCGGACCACCCGGCCGTCCGCGACCCACACCTCGGCGCCGGCCATCGCGTCCCGGCCCTCGATCTCGAAGCGTTGTGCGGTGACGCCTGCGACGTCCTCCTCGCCCACGAAGGTCGCGCCGGTGACCTGGTCGGCGTTGACGTAGCCCAGGGCCGCCTCGCCCAGCCGGTCCTCCAGCCCGAACGGGAGGTCTCCCGGGTCTCCCCGCCCGAACGGCCCGCCGGCGGTCCCCGAGTAGAGGACCCCTCCGGCGAGCACCAGCAGCGCCGGGTCGGGCTCGGCCCGCGTCAGCGCCAACCTCAGGTCGGCGGGGTCGCTTGCGTCGAGGTCGCCCTCGACCCGCGTCTGCACTCCCCCACTCTCGCCGGAGATCTCGACGTGCACGCGTGCGTACGCCGACGCGTCGGCCCCGACCAGCGCTGCGAAGTCCGCGCCCGACAGCCCCTCGCCGACGTCGTACGCCCCGGCGGCGGGGGCCGCCGACGACAGCGGCCCCGAGACGCTCGCGGTCGACGGCTCGACGTCGGCGTCCAGCGAGCACCCCGCGAGTGTCGCGACACAGACGACCACCGTGGGCAGACTCCGCCTCACAGCCGTCACTCGCGTCCGGCGACGGGCCGGCGACCCACCGGCACGGTGGCGGACCCGACGGCGAGGTCGTGCAGCCCGCGGCCGTCGGGCCGGAAGACCAGGGGCGGGATCACCAGGGCGATCAGGACGCTGCGGCCGAGCGCGGCCAGGAGCGAGAGCGGCCGCGGGTCGCCGCCGACCCTGACCACGCGCAGCCCGGTCGCCAGCTGCCCGAACGAGCCCTTGACCAGGGCCGTCAGCACCCCGCTCTCCACGACGTAGACACCGAGCACGGCGAAGCCGGAGTAGCGGCTCTCGGAGTACCACTCCAGGCCGCGCACCGCGACGACCACCAGCGTGCAGGCCAGCCAGTCGACCAGCAGCGCCAGCGCTCGGCGTACCCACGAGGCGGTCTCGACGACGGGGGCGGCTGCGGGCACGGGGTCAGCGTAGATCAGGGCTCGAGCCGCCTCGCGGACGCCTGTTACGTCGGCGAAACAAACCGGATACGGTCAAGAAACTGCCCCTTCCTAGGGTCGGGCCATGCCGACGCAGCGTCGCGTCGGCCAACCACGCCCCAAACGTGCCGGCTGTGCGTGCGCGCAGCCAAGGAGGACGAATGTTCGCAAACAGCGAAGAGCTGCTGAAGTTCATCAAGGACGAGGGCGTCGAGATGGTCGACGTCCGTTTCTGCGACCTGCCCGGGATCATGCAGCACTTCACCGTGCCGGTCTCGTCGTTCGACCAGTCCGTCTTCGACGACGGCCTCGGCTTCGACGGCTCGTCCATCCGCGGCTTCCAGGCCATCAACGAGTCCGACATGGCGCTGTTCCCCGACCCGACCACGGCCTACGTCGACCCGTTCCGGTCCTCCAAGACGCTCAACGTCAACTTCTTCATCCACGACCCGATCACGGGCGAGGCCTACTCGCGCGACCCGCGCAACATCGCCAAGAAGGCGCTGGCCTACCTGTCGAGCACCGGCATCGCCGACACCGCGTTCTTCGCACCCGAGGCCGAGTTCTACATCTTCGACAACGTCCGCTACTCCACCTCGGAGAACGAGGGCTTCTACCACATCGACTCCGTCGAGGGCTGGTGGAACAGCGGCCAGGAGGGCGACAACCGCGGCTACAAGACGCGCTACAAGGGCGGCTACTTCCCGGTCGAGCCCTACGACCACTACAGCGACCTGCGCGCCGACATGGTCAAGAACCTCGAGGCCTGCGGCCTCCAGGTCGAGCGTGCGCACCACGAGGTGGGCACCGCCGGCCAGGCCGAGATCAACTACAAGTTCGACACGCTGCTCAAGGCCGCGGACGACGTGATGAAGTTCAAGTACCTCATCAAGAACACCGCCTGGAACGCCGGCAAGTCGGTCACGTTCATGCCGAAGCCGATCTTCGGCGACAACGGCTCGGGCATGCACGTCCACCAGTCGCTCTGGAAGGACGGCTCGCCGCTGTTCTACGACGAGACCGGGTACGGCGGCCTGTCCGACCTGGCCCGCTGGTACATCGGCGGCATCCTGCAGCACGCCCCGGCGGTGCTGGCGTTCACCAACCCGACGGTGAACTCCTACCACCGGCTGGTGCCGGGCTTCGAGGCGCCGATCTCGCTGGTCTACTCCTCGCGCAACCGGTCGGCCTCGGTCCGGATCCCGATCACGGGCGCCAACCCCAAGGCCAAGCGCATCGAGACCCGCTTCCCCGACCCCTCGGCGAACCCCTACCTCGCCTTCACGGCGCTGATGCTCGCCGGCCTCGACGGCATCCAGAACAAGACCGAGCCCGCCGAGCCGATCGACAAGGACATCTACGAGCTGCCGCCGGACGAGATGGCCGAGATCGCCCAGGTCCCGACCTCGCTGGGCGCCGTGCTCGAGGCACTCGAGGCCGACCACGACTTCCTCACGGTCGGCAACGTCTTCACCCCCGACCTGATCGAGACCTGGGTCGACTACAAGCGCGCCGCCGAGATCGCCCCCGTGCAGCTGCGCCCGCACCCGCACGAGTTCGAGCTCTATTACGACATCTAGTCACTTGTGCGCGTAGAGCTCGGACTCCGCTTCTTCTGCACGAGAGCACTGGCAGAGT
>CAZQCA010000095.1:7165-11776 GCA_964591845.1 uncultured Nocardioides sp. | reverse complement strand
GGTGGCGGGCGACGCCGCCCAGATGGACGACGTCCAGGCCATCGCCGACAAGTACCGCGGCACCGACAACTTCCGGCTCAAGTTCAAGGCCGTGCCCTGGCTGGAGTCCGACGGCGACCCCTTCCCCGGCGGGCAGCACGTCGCGCTGACCCACTGGACCAACGGCGGGGTCGGCCAGGACGCGACCGGCGAGCAGGAGGGCGTCTGGCAGTACTGCTCGGCCCCCAGCGGCGCGGCGCTCAAGTCCTTCATGGAGGACTACCCCTACCTCGACTCCCCCGAGCCCAACGCGATGTGACGTCGCTCGCGGGAGTCCTGGCGTGACCACGTTCGCCGCGCTGCTCGACCGAGACCTGCGCGCGACGCCGGGGCGACCCCTCGTGACGGCGTACGACGCCCCCGGTGGGCGCACCGAGCTGTCCGTGGCCACCTACGCCAACTGGGTCGCGAAGGTCGCCTCGCTCCTCGTCGACGAGCTCGACCTGACGCGCGGTGACCGACTGCTGGTCGACCTGTCGGCGCACTGGCTCGGGCCGGTGCTGCTCGGCGCGGCCTGGTCGGCGGGCCTCGAGGTGGTGTGGGAGGGATCCGCCGAGGCGGTCGCCTGCGGGCCCGCGACCCTGGGCGGGTGGGCGGTCCGTGCCGGCGAGACGGTGGTGCTGGCGAGCGCCCTGGACCCCCTCGGACGGCGCTTCCCCGACGGCGTGCCCGCCGGTGTCCACGACCTGGGCGTGGAGATCTGGGCCCAGCCGGACTCGTTCGTGCCGTGGGACCCGCCCACCGAGCACGACCCTGCCTTGGCCGGCCGGTCCCACGGGGAGCTCTGGGCGAGCGCCGCCGACGGCACCCTGCTCGGCGACGGCGGCAGGCTGCTGACGACGCTCAACCCGGCCTCCGTCGAGGGCTGCCTGGCGTTCGTCGAGGTCGTCGCGCGGGGCGGGTCGCTGGTGCTGGCGCCGGCCGACGCGGACCTCGACGCGCTGGCCGCGGCCGAGCGGGCCACCGACCGGTGGAGCTGACGAGGCTCTCAGCCGGCCAGGTCGAAGCCGCCGAAGCCCTCGCCCAGGAAGACCCGGGCGCCGAAGCCTCTCACCGTGCCTGGCAGCAGGTAGAGCGCGCCCGTGGCCTTCTCGCGCACCACCAGGTCGGCGTGTCCGTTGCGCTGGGCGTCGCCCACGCCGAGCACCCAGTCGTACGGCGTCAGGTCGACGCCGAACGTCGTGGCCCGCGCCACCAGCCCGCCGGGGCCGTTGCCCGGGAAGAGGCGGAGCGTGCGGCCCTTGCGCAGCAGGCTGTCGGGGGCCCCGTCGCGGGTCCAGCGGCCGGCCCCGATCTGGCGCGCCGCGTCGATGCCGCCGAAGGCGACGTAGCTCGGCCGCAGCCCGGCCGTCCCCGCGCCGGGGTAGATCCGCATGGAGCCGCCGCGCGGCTGCCCCATCAGGTCGGGATAGCCGTCGCCGGTCATGTCGCCGACGGCGGCGAGCAGGCGCACCTGCGCGAACCCGCTGCCGATCTGCACCGGCGCACCGAACCGGCCCTTGCCGTTGCCACGGCGCAGGTAGAGGTCGCCGCCCCCACCCGTCCGCACGACGACGTCGCCGAACCCGTCGCGGTCCCAGTCGCCGACGTTGAGCAGCATGGTGGCGCCCGGCAGCCGCATGCCGGTCGCGACCGGTGCACCGGTCTCGAACGTGCCGGCGTGCTTCATCAGGACGTAGGAGCCGTGCCGCCGGGCCACCGCGTCGACCTGCACGGTCCCGGTGAGGTCGGCGGCGCTGAGGTCGGCCAGTCCCTTGAACCGGGTCACCGCGCCGATCGCCCGGCCGTAGGTGCCTCCGGGTCTGGCGGGCAGGATCGTGCCGGCACCCGTGCGGGAGTCCCGGACCAGCAGGTCGGGCCGGCCGTCGTGGGTGAGGTCGCCGAAGCCCAGCAGCGCGTTGATCGCGGACCGGTCACCCGGCAGCGCGACCGCGGCTCCGAACCGGGCGTTCCCGCGACCCGGGATCAGGTAGAGGGTCGACCCGTCCCTGCCGACCAGGTCGGCGTGACCGTCGCCGTCGAGGTCTCCGGCGCCCGAGAGCAGCTCGTAGCGGCTCCAGTCGCCGCCGATGCCCGTCCGGGTGAAGCCGCCGTTCCCGGTGCCGCGATAGACGTTGAGCGCGCCCGAGGCGACGTTGCGCGCGACCAGGTCGTGGTGGCCGTCGCCGTCCAGGTCGCCGGCCGCGGTGATCAGGTCCCTGCCGGTGAAGGCCTGGCTGCGGCGTACGGCGGCGCCGAAGCCGCCCGCACGGTCCCCGGGCAGCACGCTGACCCGGCCGGTGTCGTCCTGGACCACGAGGTCGCCCTTGCCGTCCCCGGTGAGGTCCGGTGTGGCGACCACCCGGGTCGGGGTCGCCCCCAGGGCCGACGCGGACAGCGCGGGGATCGCCGTCGGCGTGCCGTAGCGGGTCGTGCCCCCGGTCGGGACCACGAACACCCGATCGTCGGAGGCCCGGCGCACCACGAGGTCCGGGAACGCCGAGGAGGCGAGGTTGGTGACCCTGTTGCGCCCCGTCCAGCTCTGCTGGTCGGCCTTCGCGTACTCCCGGATGACCGGCAGCTTGGCGTAGAGATGGCGGCCGGGACAGGCGGTCGACGCCGCGTCGCGGTGGCCGTTGATCGCCCGGAAGACGGTGCTGCCGACCTGCTGGCGCGTGGAGGAGGCGTCGACCCCGTGCAGGCTGAGCTTCCACGCGAAGAGGCGGCCGTAGGCCTTGAGCACCGCCTCGCTGGGGTGGGCGGTCTCGTAGTTGCCGATCGCCGACATCGCGAACGAGTAGTCGTTGTAGCCCAGCGTGTGGGCGCCGACCACGGGCCGGTCCACTCCGCCGTAGCGGCCCTCCCAGATCCGGCCGAACCGGTCGACCAGGAAGTTGTAGCCGATGTCGCTCCAGCCGCGGACGCGCACGTGGTAGGCGTAGATGCCGCGGAGCAGCGACGGCACCTGGGAGCGCGTGTAGTTGTTGGCGTTCACCGTGTGGTGCACGAAGCCTGCGTGCACCTCGAAGTAGTGCAGCGACGAGCGGTCGCGCATGGACTCGTCGGCGCCCCACTGGGCCCGCGAGAAGATCTTGGGCTTCGGCGTGTACGTCGTCGCCTGGAGCGCCATCGACGCGTCGGCGTCCTCCCCACCGCCGGTCTCCCTCGGGCCGGCGTCGGACGTGGCCGGGACGCCCGGGGTCGTCGTGGACGGGGCGTCGAGGGCCGCGGTGTCGATGGCGGGGGCCTCGCGCCGGGTGGCCGGGGCGGTGCCGGGGTCGATCACCGCGAGCCTCATGTCCGAGGGCGCCGCCCCGGCCGCCTCGACCCGCACCTGCACCTGGTCGACCTCGCCGACCAGGAGGGGGTCGGTGCCGGGCCGCGCCCGGCGGGCCTCCCGGCTGCCGGGGTCGGGGCCGTGCTCGGGGTCGTAGGGGACCGTGGACCAGCCGGACCAGTCGCCCGAGGTCTCGGTGCGCACCTCGACGCTGAGGTCGCCCTCCGGGGGCGCCAGGCCCGCCCACGAGACGCCCACCGCGCCGTAGCCGTGCACCGCCTGGGGGACGCCCACCAGGCGGGTGCCGCCGTCGAGGGTGCGGGAGGCGCGGGCCTGGAGGCCCCCTGCCACCGTGCGCGCCCCGAGCGGAGGGGTGAGCGCGTACTCCGCCACGACGGGGTCCACCACGGCCGTGGGCACCATCGCCGACAGGCGGGCGGCAGGCGCCCGGCCGGCCGCTCCGGAGACGGGCTGGCGGGGGCTGTCGGTGAGCGGGACCCGGCCGACGACGTCGAGGCTGATGACACTGGCGGCCGGGGTCAGCGCCGCGAACACCGCACCGAGCACCAGCATCTGCTGGCACGCGGTGATGAAACGGGCCTGACCGGGGCGCATTCGAAGGCTCTCCGTGCGGGGGAAGACGTCACAGGAGTTTCAAGATTCACATCCGTCACAGGGGTCCCGCAAGCGAAACTGAGTAACTACAAACGTGTAATTTCCAGTCGACACGCCGACGACCATCGACATTCTCCCCGACCCGGCGGCTCCGCGGCCGCGAAACGGCAGGTCCGGGGCCGCGAAACGGCGGTCTGGGCCCTCAGAACGGTCTGGTACCGCTCAGGGCAGCCGCAGGTGGACGAAGGGGATGGTGTCGCCCGGCAGCGTGTAGCGCTCGCGCTCGACGAACCCCCGGGCCAGCGCGAAGCCGAGACCGTCGGCGTTGGCGGCGAGCACGACGGTCTCGACCGCCGCGGCGCCGAGGGCGCGCGCCTGGGCGAGCTCCGCGGAGAGATAGGCGGTGCCATGTCCGCGACGGCGGTACGCCGGGAGGATCCGCACGATCACCGTCGCCACCCGATCCGAGCCGGTGGGCGGCCGGACGGTCGCGTTGCCGACCAGCTCGCCCGCGGCGTACGCGAGCGTCAGGCGGTGACGCCGGGCCCGGTCGGCGACGTCGTCGCGCGACAGCGGCGTCGTCGGGATGACCGCGTTGTGGATGGCCCGCCACTCGTCGAGCAACGGCCCGGAGGCGACGACGATGTCGAGCGTCATACGTCGGCGCCGAGCTCCTCGTCGGTCGTCGGGTCGTCGACGCC
>CAZQCA010000095.1:0-7065 GCA_964591845.1 uncultured Nocardioides sp. | reverse complement strand
TCGAGCGTCATACGTCGGCGCCGAGCTCCTCGTCGGTCGTCGGGTCGTCGACGCCCTGGTCGTCGTCGTACTTGACGTAGCGGATGCCCTCGTCGACGTCTCCGTCGAACCCGACGCGACCGTTCTCCAGCACGATCACGCGGTCGCACATGCGACGCACGGAGCCTGCGGCGTGGCTGACGTAGACCAGCGTGCGTCCGCTCTCGCGCACCTCCTGCATCCGCGCCAGGCACTTCTTCTTGAACGGCCGGTCGCCGACGGCGAGCACCTCGTCGGCCAGGAAGATGTCGGAGTCGACGTGGATCGCGATCGCGAAGCCGAGGCGCGCGGTCTGGCCGGAGCTGTAGTGACCGACCTGCCCGTCGAGGTGCTTGCCGAGGTCGGCGAACTCGACGATGTCGTCGAACTTGCGGCGGGTCTCGCGTTCGCTCATGCCCAGGATGGCGGCGTTGAGCAGGAGGTTCTCGCGGCCGGACAGCTGCGGGTGGAAGCCGGCGCCGGTCGCGATCAGCCCCGCGATCCGGCCACGCGTCAGCATCGTGCCCGCGTCGGGCTTCATGACGCCGTTGATCACCTTGAGCAGGGTGCTCTTGCCGGAGCCGTTGAGGCCCATCAGGCCCACCGACTCCCCCTGGTTGATCGTGAACGACACGTCGTCCACGGCCCGGAAGGTGTTGCTGAGGTCCTTGCCCTTGAGCGCGGCCACCGACATCTGCTTCAGCGTGCGGTGGTAGCGCAGCGTGAAGTCCTTGGACACGTGGCGGGCGACGATCGACTCCATCTGCTCAGAGCCTCTCGGGGATCTTGTTCTGGTAGCGCGAGAAGACCCACTGCGCGACCACGAGCGCGATGATGCCGACCAGGAGCGCGACCAGTCCGCGCTCGAAGAGCCGCGCCGGCAGGTCGGTGACGGCGTAGGCCTGGGGGTCGGGGGTGGTCCCGATCCAGAAGCCGCGCTGCACGAGCAGCACCGCGTCGGCCAGCGGGTTGGCCAGGTAGAGCGAGGTGTGCCCGTGGAACCGCTCGTCGACGATGCTGTAGGGGTAGATCATCGGGACGCCGAAGCGCACGAAGTTGGTCAGCACGTTGACCACGTTGGACATGTCGCGCATGAAGACGTTGGCCACCGAGAACACCAGCGCCAGCGCGGTCGCCAGCGTCCCGATGATGAGGACGCCGAGCAGCGCCGACGCGAGGCCGACGGGATCGGGCACCCAGCCGTTGAAGAGGCAGGCGATGACGAGGATGACGATCTGCGGCACCACGTGGAACGCCGAGACGAGCATCGACGCGACCGGGAACATCTCGCGCGGCACGGCCATCTTCTGCACGATGCCGCGGTTGCGGACGATGGACCGGGTCCCCGCGTTGAACGTCTCGTTGAAGAAGTGGACCATGATGATCCCGCAGAACATGTGGATGGCGAAGTTCGGGACGTTCTTGTGCAGCCCGATCAGCAGGCCCATCACCACGTAGTAGATGAAGAACTGGCTGAGCGGGTTGATGTAGGACCACAGCAGCCCGAGGAACGAGCCGGAGTAGCGCGCCTGGATCTCCCGGCGCACCAGCAGCTTGAGCAGGTAGCGCCGCCGGAAGACCTCCAGCAGGCCGTTGTTGGAGGACGGCGGCGCCAGCGGCACCTCCCCCGCCGACGGTGCCGTCAGCGTGTCAGCCATCGTCGCTCTCCGCGGCCGTCGTCCACGGCCGGAAGGTCTCGTCCCAGGCCTCGGGCGAGGTGATGTCGCCGAGGGCGTCGCGGTAGTCGCGGGCGAGCCGCGGCCACTCGCGGTGCAGCCTCTGGTGGATCTCGACGGTGCGCCGCAGCAGGTCGCGGAACTTGTCGGGGTCGCGGCGGTAGAGCGCCGCGGACGTGCCGTCGTTCATCGACACCACCGCCGAGTCGAACCGCGCCAGGCGATACCACATGGCGTCCATGGCCGTCAGGTCGGTCTCGGGGAACTCCCGGGACATCTCGCGGACCGGCCGGAGCTGGCGCAGCGGGGCCAGGCCCGCCGTGATCAGCTGCGACAGGCGGCCGGGGATCTCGACGTCGTCCTTGCCCCTCTTGGGGGGCTTCTCGCGCCGCACGGGCGGGAGGTCGTCGCGGTCGCCGCGGAGCTGCATGTCGCTGAACTGCGTCATCTGCGCGCGGACCTCGGCCAGCTTGGTCGGCAGCTGCCCGTGCAGGGCGTAGGGCCCGGCGAGCACGTCCTCGAGGGCCTGGTGGCGGAGCTCGGCCGTGGCGTACTGCATCGAGACGAGGTGCTTGACCTGGTGGTTGAAGGACTCGCGCACCATGCGGCCGCCGCGCTCGTAGGGCGAGTGCAGCAGGGCCGCGACGAAGCGGTTGCGCTGGTGGAAGTAGGACTGCCAGTCGAGGCCGTCGTTCTTGTCGGTCCACGGGATGTGCCACACCGCGGCGCCCGGCAGCGACACGGTCGGTACGCCGGCCGCCTTGGCGCGCAGGCCGAACTCGCTGTCGTCCCACTTGAGGAACAGCGGCAGCGAGAGCCCGATCTGCTCCAGCGTGGACCGCGGGATCAGGCACATGAACCAGCCGTTGAAGTCGACGTCGGCGCGCTTGTGGAGCCACCGGGCGGACCGCAGGTTGCGGGCGGCGAAGTCCCAGTCGCTGTAGCCGTCGAGACGGGTCTGCCACCAGAAGCGCCAGGGCTGGACGATCTCGCCGAAGCTGTGCAGGCGGGCCCGGGAGTAGATGTTGAACATGTGGCCGCCGACGATGGTCGAGCGGCGCGCCAGGTCGGCGAAGGTGACCGCGCGGATGATGCCCTCGGTCTCGACGACGATGTCGTCGTCCATCATCAGCGCATAGGTGGCCGTGCCCTTGCGGACCGACTCGAGCTGGCCACGCGCATAGCCGCCGGACCCGCCGAGGTTGCCCTGCTCGATGACCCGCAGCCGGGAGCCGAGCGCCTTCTCGGCGGCCGGGAAGAACTCCGAGTCGCGCATCAGCTGGGTGCCCTGCTCCATGACCATCACCTGGTCGAGATAGGGCTGCAGCTCCTCGGAGTCGGCGATCTGGCCCAGCAGCTTGGCCACGAAGTCGGGCCGGTTCATCGTGGTGATGCAGTAGTCGACCGTGCCGTGGTCGGCGCGGTCCTCGGGGACCTCGGCGGTCCACTCCGCCGAGGTGACGACGACGTCCTCGTCGCCGGCCACGACGTCGTACCAGTACCACCCGCCGTCGATGAAGGGCTTGAGCGACAGCTCGAACACGAAGCGGCCGCGCGCCTCGTCACCGGTGGTGGCCGCCTCGACCCGCTGGGCGTGCCCCCGCGCCATCGACTTGTAGAGGACGACCGTCGCGCCGCGACCCTCGACCTCGACCGTGAGCGTGACCTCGTCGACGATGGTCCACCGACGCCAGTAGCTGGCCGGGAACGCGTTGAAGTAGGTCCCGAAGGACACCTTGTCGCCGGAGGCGACCCGGAACGCCGTGCGCGACACGATCTGGTCGGGGTGGATGGACTCGCCGGTCGACGTCTTCTGCCGGATGGCGGCGTTGTTGAGGTCCTTCGCGCCGCGGTTGCCGCCGATCGTGTAGCGGTCGGCGTCGAGGTTGATCTCCTCGGGGTCGACGTAGAGCGGGAGCGCGTCGAGGTCGCGGTCGAGGGGCAGGATCTGGCGCTGCAACAGTCGGGTGCTCACTCGTCGACTCCTCCGCTGGTGAGCGCCGCGCCGTCGGCGAAGTGGGGGCGCAGCTTGTTGTCGTACATGGACAGGGCGGACCCGACGGCCATGTGCATGTCGAGGTACTTGTAGGTCCCGAGCCGGCCGCCGAACAGCACCATCGGCTCCCGCCTGGCGAGCTCGCGGTACTTCAGCAGCTTCTCGCGGTCGGCGGGGGTGTTGATCGGGTAGTAGGGCTCGTCGCCCTCCTCCGCGAACCGGCTGTACTCGTGCACGATCACGGTCTTGCCCGGCAGATGGGTGCGCTCGGGGTGGAAGTGCTTGAACTCGTGGATGCGCGTGAACGGCACGTCGCCGTCGTTGTAGTTCATCACCGACGTGCCCTGGAAGTCGTCGGTGTCGACCGTGGACCGCTCGAGGTCGACGGTGCGCCACGAGAGTCGGCCCTCGCTGTTGTCGAAGTACTCGTCGACGGGGCCGGTGTAGACGATCGGGACCTTGCCGCGGAACTCGTCGGCGACGGCGAAGAAGTCGGTGTCGAGGCGCACCTCGATGAGGGGGTGGTCGGCCATCCGGGTCAGCCAGGCGGTGTAGCCGTCGGTCGGCAAGCCCTCGTAGGTGTCGGCGAAGTAGCGGTTGTCGAAGGTGTAGCGGACGGGCAGCCGGGTGATGATGTCGGGCGAGAGCTCGGTCGGGTCGGTCTGCCACTGCTTGGCCGTGTAGCCCTTGACGAACGCCTCGTAGAGCGGGCGCCCGATCAGGCTGATCGCCTTCTCCTCGAGGTTCGTCGCCGACGCGGTGTCGATCTCGCTGGCCTGCTCGGCGATCAGCGCTCTCGCCTCGTCGGGGGTGAAGGAGCGCCCGAAGAACTGGTTGAGGAGCCCGAGGTTCATCGGGAAGGAGTAGACCTGCCCCTGGTACTTCGCGAAGACGCGGTGCTGGTAGCCCGTGAACGTCGTGAAACGGTTGACGTAGTCCCACACCCGCTCGTTGGAGGTGTGGAACAGGTGGGCGCCATAGACGTGGACCTCGATGCCGGTCTCCGGGTCGACCTCGCTGTAGGCGTTGCCGCCGAGGTGTGAGCGGCGCTCGAGGACCAGGACCCGCAGGCCCAGGTCGGCGGCGCAGCGCTCCGCGATGGTCAGACCGAAGAGTCCGGAGCCGACGACCACGAGATCGGGCAGATCGGACGTGCTCACGGGAAGGGGACTCCTGACGGTCAAGTCAACGGCTGGTCAGTCTAGCCGCGGGGACGGGTCCGACCCGCATCGAGACGCATCCCCCGCGCGTCCCTGATGGCGCGGATCACATTGCCCGCCTCGGCCCTGCCGCCGCGCACCGGGCTGAGCGCGACGACGGCCGCGGCGATGGCGTAGGGCTTGGCGCGGACCAGGGCGTTCTCCCCGTGGCGGAAGTGCACCACGAAGAGGTTGCGGTACATGTAGTAGCCCTTCCAGGTGTCGAGCGCGTGCTGCTGGTCGAAGTCCAGCTGCCGCACCAGCACCGCGTCGCGGATCGCCCAGATCCGGAAGCCCGCGCGCCGCGCGCGGACGGCGAAGTCGACGTCGTCGTAGAAGATGAAGTACGCCGGGTCGGGCAGGCCGATCACGTCGATCACCCGCCGGTGGACCATGAACCCCTCGAACGCGACGTTCTCGATCTCGACCCGCTCCGGCATCGCCGCGCGGTCGGCGTACGTCGTCTCGACGGAGGCGCGCTTGGGCCGGATCGCGTGGGGACGGCGCAGGTCGAAGTGCACCGCGGCCTTCTCGACCAGCCGCCCGCCGAGGTCCTCGCGCACCGCCATCAGGCAGGACTCGTCGTGGCCCAGCAGCACCTCGAGGCAGGTGGGCGCCGGCACCACGTCGTCGTCCATCAGCCAGATCCGGTCGTGCCCCGCGGCGTAGGCCTGCTCGACGCCGAGATGGAACCCGCCCGCTCCCCCGAGGTTGTCCGCGCTGTGGGTCACCTCAAGGGGCAGGTCGGTGCACGACCCGAGCACCTCGCGCGTGTGGTCGGAGGAGGCGTTGTCCACGACGAACACGGCGTCCGGGCGACGGGTCTGCGCGGCCAGTCCGTCGAGCATGCGCGCCAGCAGGTCGGCCCGGTTGTAGGTGACCACCACCACCGCGACCGAGTCGCCGGGTCGATCCGCGCCCCCCGTCACGACAGGAACCTCTCGTGGCCGGTGAAGTCGCCGCGCAGCCCGTCGCGCATGGCGTGCAGACTCAGCCGCAACCGGTCGCGGTCGGGCCGGGTGAAGGTGTAGAACCACACGGTCTTGGCCACGAACGCCGCCGCATGCGCGTTGCCGCGGTAGCGCCGGAGGTTGACCAGGTTGTTGCGAGCCATGCAGTAGTGCTTGAGGTCGCTGGGGCTGTGGTTGTAGGTCGTGCGCCCGAACGCCATGGGCGTGCCGAGCTCGCCGACGGCGGGGTGCCGCACGACCGCGTCGACGACCGTGGCGATCCGGGCACCGGCGGCCTCGGCGCGCAGCCGGTACTCGTGGTCGTCGCCCCAGATGAAGTACTCCCCCCGGACGAGGCCGATCCGGGCCACCAGCTCCCGGGTCAGCAGCACGCCGTTGAACGGGATCACGACGTCGCGGATGAGGCCGTCGCGCGCGGCCCGCCGGGAGTCCCCGAGACCGTGGACGACCGTGGCCGAGCCGGGCAGCCGGATCGGGAAGACCAGCCGGTCGGGGCGGTCCTCGTCGACGACCAGCGGCCCCCAGAAGTCCAGCTCGCCGTCGCGCGCGAGCAGCAGGTCCAGGCAGTCGCGGTCGGGCAGCCCGTCGTCGTCCATCAGCCACATCAGGTCGGCGTCGCGACGCATCGCCTCCGCCAGCCCCGCCGAGAAGCCGCCGGCCCCGCCGGTGTTGCGCTCCAGCCGCAGCGGTACGACGGCCCCGAAGGGGTCCAGGCCGGCCAGCCACTCCCCCGTCCCGTCGGTGGAGGCGTTGTCGACGACGAGCACCTCGTGGATCCGCGGCACCGACGCCAGGCGCTCGAGCAGCCGCCGCAGCAGGGCCAGCCGGTTGTAGGTGACCACCACGGCGACGATGCGCGGTCGCGCTCCGGGCGTCGGCACGTCGGTCACGCTGGTCACCCTACGGGCGGCGTACGCCCCGGCCTCTAGCAGGAGGCGGCGAGGTCGTCGGACTGGTTCGCGGCGTAGCCGTCGTGAAGACTGCCGAGCGATCCGCCCGTGACCGGCTGGTCGCGCTTCTTGCGGCGCTTGCCGTCGGCGGCAGCCGACTCGTCGCCCTCGGACCGGTCGATGGCGGTCTGCACCGCGTCCCGGATCACGTCGATGTCGGGGTCGGCGGTGTTGATGAGCGGCGGCACCAGGGAGACGGTCGCGACCTTCTGGCTGCGGGCCTTGAGCGCGAGGGCCACGAACCGGTCGACCTCC
>CAZQCA010000094.1:0-11813 GCA_964591845.1 uncultured Nocardioides sp. | reverse complement strand
GGACAGGTTGCAGCCCCAGCAGCCGCACAGCGAGATCGTGGCGACCGTGATCTTGCCGCGCCTGGCGGCGACGGTCGCCTCGTCCGGAGGCGTGGCCGGCAGCTCGTGCGCGAGGTCGCGTCGGGACTCGGTCATGACTCGGCACCTCCCTCGGCAGCGGTACGGCGCCCCGCCAGCGCCCGCTCCCGGACGCTGCTGCGGTCATAGAGGCGGGCGCCGATCGGCTCGTCGTAGCCGACGTCCTTGCGCAGGATCGCGCCGACGGGGCAGAGCGCGACCGCCTCGTCGACGTGGTCGTCGGTCAGCGCGTCGGCCCGGGCGACGTCGAGCTCGATGCGGCAGCCGGGCCCGCGTCCGCTCAGGGTGAACACGGGCAGCCCCTCGCTGTCGCGGACCTGCTCGACGCACCGCTGGCAGAGGATGCAGCGGTCGCGCGCCAGCCAGATCCGGCTCGACGCAGCGTCGGTCGGCCGCACCGGGTAGCGATAGGGGAACTCCGAGGCGAGCATGCCGGTCTCGGCGGCCACCGCCTGGAGGTCGCAGCGGCCGCTCTTCTCGCAGCTCGGGCAGGTGTGGTTGCCCTCGGAGAACAGCAGGCCCACGACCTCGCGGCGCAGGGCCGCCAGCTCGGGCGTGGCCACCTCGACGACCGCCCCCTCGTGGACCGGCACCGTGCAGCCCGCGACCACCCGTCCGTCGATGCGGGCGGTGCAGACCCGACACGTGCCGAGCGGGGGACGGCCGTCGGTGAAGCAGAGTGTCGGCAGGTAGACGCCCGCCGCGGCGGCCGCCTGGGTCAGCGTGGTCCCCTCGGCGACGCTGACGGTGCGTCCGTCGACGGTCAGGGTGACGGTCATGACCGGGCCTCCTCGGAGTGGCTGGCGACCAGCGCCTCGGCCAGCGGGGCGTAGGGCGCCACGGCCGCCTCCTCGTCGAACGAGGGCCGCACCGGCTGGTGGTCGGGCGCCAGCCGGTCGGCGTAGAGCTGAGGGAAGTCGCGCAGGGTGGTCGTCAGCGGCTTGGAGGCGCTCACGCCGAGGCCGCAGCGGCTGGTGCTGCGCATCATGTCGGACCACCGCTCGAGATCGGCGAGGTCAGCGTGGTCGGCCCGGCCCACCTGCACCTTCTCGACGAGGTCGAGCAGGGCGGGGTTGCCGGCCCGGCAGGGAGCACAGATGCCGCAGGACTCGCCGACGAAGAAGCGCATGTGCTGGCGGGCGACCTCGAGCAGGTCGCGCGAGCCGTCGTAGACCTGGAACGCGCCGTTGCAGCCGAGGTCCTCGTAGGCCAGCCGGCGATGGCCGTGCGCGGCGACCGAGACGCACTCGCCGGCGGCGCCGGAGACCTGCACCGCCTGGGCGCCGGTCGCGCCGACCATCCGCAACGCCTCGCGGAGCGTGGTCCCCCAGGCCACCTCGTGGACCCCCGGGATCTCGCAGTCGCCCGAGACGCTGAGCAGGCGGGTGCCGGCGGAGTCGTCGGTGCCCATCCCGCTGAACCACTGCGGGCCCTCCTCGAGCACCCGCGCCACGACGCCGAAGGTCTCGACGTTGTCGATGATCGTGGGGTGTCCGAGGAAGCCCGCCTGGGCCGGGAAGGGCGGCTTGAGTCGCGGCGTGCCCCGCTTGCCCTCACAGGACTCGATCAGCGCCGACTCCTCGCCGCAGACGTAGGCCCCGGCGCCCATCTGGATGCGGACGTCGAACGTGAAGCCGTCCGCGCCGCCGATGTCGCGCCCGAGCAGGCCCTGGCGGCGGAACTCCTGGAGCTGGGCCTCGAGATAGTCGCGCAGGTAGCGGTACTCGCCGCGCAGGTAGACGATGCCGTGCTGCGCGCCGACGGCGTACGCCGCCAGCACCATGCCGGCGATGACCAGCTCGGGCTGCCGGGTGAGCAGCACGCGATCCTTGAACGTGCCGGGCTCGCCCTCGTCGGCGTTGCAGATCACGTAGCGGGTCTCGGCGGGAGTCGTGGCGCACAGCCGCCACTTGAGGCCGGTGTCGAAGCCGGCGCCGCCGCGGCCGCGCAGACCGGACGTCGACACCCGCTCGCGCAGGCGCTCGGGCGGGACCGACACGGCCTCGCGGATGATCGCCGCGACGTCGGTGCGGGGCCGGAAGAACACCGGGCCGTGGGTGCGGACGTTGGTCTCGACGAGCGCGTCGACGTACTCCCTCCGGTCGGTAGGAATCGCCAGGGGGTTGGCGACCTCGGCCGGGGACCAGCCGTAGCGGATCTTGGAGACGATCTCGGCAACCCGGTCGGGAGTCAGCCTGGTGAACACCACGTCGTCGACGAGCATCGCCGGCTCCTGGTCGGACAGGCCGATGCAGGGCGTGGAGAAGACGCCGAAGATGCCGGTCGGGTCGACGCCGCCCATCGGGGCGCCGGTCTGCTCCAGCAGCGCCGCGCGCACCTCGTCGTAGCCCCGCATCCTCGCCACCACCGTGTCGGCGAGGTAGATCCGGTGCCGGCCCGTCGGCTGCTCGTGGAAGAGGTGATAGAACGTCGCGGTCTGCCGCACGTCGCCCACCGTCGTGCCCAGCCCGTCGGCGAGGGCCGCCAGCTCCTCGCTCCGCAGGTGACCGTGGCGGCGCTGGAGCTCCCACAGCATGTCGAGCAGGCGGGTGCGGTCGACGCCGTACGCCGTCAGCAGGCCAGGTGCGAGCAGGGTCTCCGTCTCGGTGCCCATGGCGCCTCCAGCCGTCGGGACCGCGGGGGTGGTCCCACCGCGTCCGACGCTACTCAGTCTCGGGCCGGCCCGCACCGTGGGTCTGGTCACCCCGCTGGGAGCGCGGGGCGGAAACCCAGACTTGAGTGGAATGCACTCAAGTTTGGGGGTGTTGAATGAGCAGTGGGTCGACGGGTGACCCCTGAGCGCGAGAGGACCACGTTGAGCCAGTTCGGAGCCGAGAAGTTCACCACCCGCAGCCGCGAGGTGATCGAGGCCGCCCAGGTGTCGGCGACCACCGCCGGCAACACCAGCACCGAGCCGATCCACCTGCTGGTGGCGCTGCTGCGCCAGGAGGACGGCACCGCCCGCACCCTCGTGGGCAAGGCGGGCGTCGACGCACGCACGCTCACCGCGCAGGCGGAGGGCGCGATGAACGCGCTGCCCCAGGCCAGCGGTGCCACCGTCCAGCAGCCGGGCGCGTCCGCGGCGCTGACCCGCGTGCTCGCCTCCGCGCTCGACCTCGCGTCGTCGATGAAGGACGACTACGTCGCCACCGAGCACCTGCTCATCGCCGCGGCGACCGTCGAGTCGTCGGCCCAGCAGGTGCTCAAGGACGCCGGCCTGACGCCTGACGGGCTGCGCGACGGCCTCACCGCGGTCCGCGGCAACCGACGGGTGACCAGTCCCGACGCGGAGTCGACCTACGAGGCCCTGGAGAAGTACTCCGTCGACCTCACGGCCTCCGCCGAGGAGGGACAGCTCGACCCGGTCATCGGCCGCGACGCCGAGATCCGTCGGGTGGTGCAGGTGCTGAGCCGCCGTACGAAGAACAACCCGGTGCTGATCGGCGAGCCCGGCGTCGGCAAGACCGCCGTCGTCGAGGGCCTCGCCCAGCGGGTCGTCGCGGGCGACGTGCCCGACTCCCTCAAGGGCCGTCGGGTGCTGTCCCTCGACCTGGCCGCGATGGTGGCCGGCGCGAAGTACCGCGGCGAGTTCGAGGAGCGGCTCAAGGCGGTGCTCGAGGCGATCAAGGACGCCGGCGGCCAGGTGATCACCTTCATCGACGAGCTGCACACGGTTGTCGGCGCGGGGGCCGGCGGCGACTCGTCGATGGACGCCGGCAACATGCTCAAGCCGATGCTGGCGCGCGGCGAGCTGCACATGATCGGCGCCACCACGCTCGACGAGTACCGCGAGCGGATCGAGAAGGACCCGGCGCTCGAGCGGCGCTTCCAGCAGATCTTCGTCGGCGAGCCCAGCGTCGAGGACACCATCCAGATCCTGCGCGGCATCCAGCAGAAGTACGAGGCCCACCACGGCGTCCGCATCACCGACGCCGCACTGGTCGCGGCGGCGACGCTGTCGGACCGCTACATCACCGGCCGCCAGCTGCCCGACAAGGCGATCGACCTGATCGACGAGGCCGCCTCCCGGCTCCGGATGGAGATCGAGTCCTCCCCGGAGGAGATCGACCGGCTGCGCCGCTCCGTCGAGCGGCTGAAGATGGAGGAGTTCGCCCTCGCCAAGGAGACCGACCCGGCCTCGGTCGAGCGGCTGGAGAAGCTGCGCGCCGACCTCGCCGACCGCGAGGAGGAGCTGCGCGCGCTCGAGTCCCGGTGGGAGCAGGAGAAGACCTCGCTCGAGGGCGAGGGCGAGCTGCGGCGTCAGCTCGACCAGCTCCACGTCGAGGAGGAGCGGCTGCTGCGCGAGGGCGACCTCGCCAAGGCCTCCGAGCTGCGCTACGGCCAGATCCCCGAGCTGGAGAAGCGGCTGGCGTCGGTCGAGCAGGCCGAGAAGGCGGAGCTGGAGCCCCTGGTCGGTGAGGAGGTCGGCGCCGAGCAGATCGCCGAGGTGGTCGAGGCCTGGACCGGCATCCCCACCGGGCGGATGCTCGAGGGCGAGACCGCCAAGCTGCTCCGGATGGAGGACGTGATCGGCGAGCGGCTGATCGGGCAGCGGTCCGCCGTCAACGCCGTGAGCGACGCCGTACGCCGGTCGCGCGCGGGCATCTCCGACCCCCACCGGCCGACCGGCTCGTTCCTCTTCCTCGGACCCACCGGCACCGGCAAGACCGAGCTGGCCAAGGCGCTCGCCGACTTCCTCTTCGACGACGAGCGGGCGATCGTGCGCCTCGACATGAGCGAGTACTCCGAGAAGCACTCGGTGGCGCGGCTGGTCGGCGCCCCTCCTGGCTACGTCGGCTACGAGGAGGGCGGCCAGCTCACCGAGGCCGTGCGGCGCCGCCCCTACTCCGTGGTGCTGCTCGACGAGGTGGAGAAGGCCCATCCGGAGGTCTTCGACATCCTGCTGCAGGTGCTCGACGACGGCCGGCTCACGGACGGGCAGGGCCGCACCGTGGACTTCCGCAACACGCTGCTGATCCTCACCAGCAACCTCGGCTCGACCTACCTCGTCGACCCGACCCTGACGGCCGACGCCAAGCGTGAGTCGGTGATGGCGGTGGTGCGGCAGGCGTTCAAGCCGGAGTTCCTCAACCGGCTGGACGAGGTCGTCATGTTCGACGCGCTCACCAAGGACGAGCTCGCGCAGATCGTCGACCTCCAGCTCGCGCTGCTCGAGAAGCGACTGGTCGGGCGGCGGATCACCGTCGAGGTCTCGGAGCCGGCGCGCACCTGGCTGGCCGAGCACGGCTTCGACCCGGCGTACGGCGCCCGCCCGCTGCGGCGGCTGATCCAGAGCGCCATCGGCGACCCGATGGCCAAGCTGCTCATCGGGGGCGAGCTGACCGACGGTGGTCGGGTGGTCGTGGACGTGGCCTCCGACGGGTCGACGCTGAGCCTGACGCCGGTTGGCGCCGAGTGATTGCATGACGACATGAGCTCCTCGACCGGCCCTGCGAGCGCGCGTCCGGTGCAGGTGACGACGATCGCCTGGCTGATCATGGGCGGCTCGACGCTCCTGGTGCTGGCGGCCTTCCAGACCATGTCCGGTCTCGACAGCCTCGAGACCACCCGGGGCATCGAGTCGACGCTGGCCGACCCGCCGCTGTCGGAGTCCGGCCTCGGCGTCGAGGCGGTGCGGCGCGCGATGCACGTCGCGGCACTGGTGCTCGGAGGATGCGCGACGGCCACGGCGATCCTGGGCTACCAGGTGCTGCAGCGCGACCGCGTAGCGCGGATCGCGCTGACGGCGCTGGCCGGTCCGCTGGTGGTGGCCGGCATCAGCACCGACCCGTTCATGACGCCGGTGGTCGGCGGTGCGATCGGCATGCTGTGGGCCCGGCCCGCTCGTGAGTGGTTCCGCGGGGCGCCCGACCAGCGATAGCCGCGGTCAGGCCCGGAGGTCGGCCTCCCGCAGCCGGCGTACGCCTTCGGCGATGACCGCCTCGTCCTTGCAGAACGCCCACCGCACCAGCTGCCGCCCGGCGTCCTGGTCGTCGTAGAAGGACTGGGCCGGGATCGCGACCACGCCGGCGCGCTCGGGGAGCGCCAGGCAGAACGACCGTCCGTCGGGCCACCCGAGGTGGGAGACGTCGGTCATCGTGAAGTAGCTGCCCTCGCTGCGATGCGCCGTGAGTCCCGCCTCGGCGAGCCCCCCGGCCAGCAGGTCGCGCCGACGCTGGAGGTCCCTGGCGAGCTCGCGCGGCCAGTCGGGCTCGTGGTCGAGAGCGTGCGCGACGGCCGGCTGGAGCGGTGCGCCCGAGGTGAAGCTGAGCCACTGCTTGGCCGCGAGTACGCCGCCGACGAGGTCGGCCGGCCCGGTGGCCCAGCCGACCTTCCAGCCGGTCATCGAGTAGGACTTGCCCACGCTGGACAGGGTGAGCGTCCGCTCGGCCATGCCGGGCAGGGTGGCCAGCGGCACGTGGCTCAGGCCGTCGTACGTGAGGTGCTCGTAGACCTCGTCGGTGATCACCGTGAGGTCGTGCTCGATCGCGAGCCCGGCGAGCGCCTGCCGCTCCTCGGCGTCGAGGACCATGCCCGTCGGGTTGTGGGGGGAGTTGACGAGCAGGAAGCGGGCGGCCGGAGTCACGGCCGTCCGCAGCTCGTCGAGATCGAGCCGGAGTCCGGTGCCCGCAGGGTCACCGGCCTCCGGACCGCGCCCGCCATCTGCAGCACCGCGACGTAGGAGTCGTAGTAGGGCTCGACCACGACGACCTCGTCGCCGGGGTCGACCAGGCCCAGGATCGCGCCGGCGATCGCCTCGGTGCAGCCGGTGGTGACGACCACCTGACTGTCCGGGTCGAGCTCGAGCCCGTAGTGACGACGCTGGTGACGGACGATCGCCTCGCGCAGCTCGGGGATGCCGATCCCGGGCGGGTACTGGTTGACCCCCGACCGGAGCGCGTCGACCGCGCGGTCCACGACCGAGCGAGGGCCGTCGGTGTCGGGGAAGCCCTGCCCGAGGTTGACCGACCCCGTTCGGACCGCCAGCGCCGACATCTCTGAGAAGATCGTCGGCGGGATGCCGCGGAGTCGCTCGGCTCGCATGCGGCCCAACCTAACGGGAGGACGCCTCAGCATGCTGACCCGCGAGAAGCCGGCGGGCGAGAGCCCGGCCACGCGCCCGCGCAGCCGGCTGCAGAGGGCGTCGCTGACGGCCGGACTCGTGCTGATCCTGGCCGGGCTGGGGTTGCTCGGCTGGATCGGCTGGGAGATGTACGGCACGACGTGGGTCTCGCACCGGCACCAGGCGGAGGCGATCGAGCGCCTCACCGTGGAGTGGGAGCAGGGTCGCGACGACGCCGAGGTGTCGGCGGGCACGGTGACGGCCCTCGTCCGGATCCCGGCTTTCGGCAAGGACTACGAGGTGCCGATCCTCGAGGGGACCGACGACGAGGCGCTGGCCTCCGGACTCGGTCACTACGACGACACGGCGAGGCCCGGCGCGAAGGGCAACTTCGCCCTGGCCGGCCACCGCATCACCCATGGTGAGCCGCTGCGCGACATGCCCGACCTGGAGCCGGGGGACGAGATCGTCGTCGAGACCCGCCGCGCGATCTACACCTACGTGCTCGACACCGGTGGCGACGACCTCGTGGTGCCCTTCACCGACGTGTGGGTCCTCGACCCGGATCCCGTCAACCCCGACGGGGGTGCCCAGCCGCCTGCGGACGCCGGTCCCCGGCTGCTCACCCTGACCACCTGCTCGGAGCTCTTCCACACCGACGACCGGATGGTCGCCTTCGGTCACCTGGTCTCCACCGAGCCCCGCTAGGCTCCACGCCCATGGACGCCGCCCTCGCCCGCGACATCGACGCCTGCTGCCGGCTCACGGGGGAGTTCACGCTGCGCTCGGGCCAGGTCGCGACGGAGTACTTCGACAAGTACCTCTTCGAGGCCGATCCCGCGCTGCTGGCGCGGGTGGTGGAGCAGATGCTCCCGCTGGTGCCCGACGGCACCGACCTGCTCGGCGGCCTCGAGCTGGGCGGCGTGCCGATCGCCACGGTGCTGTCGGCCCGCACCGGCCTGCCGGCCCTGTTCGTGCGCAAGCAGGCCAAGGAGTACGGCACCTGCAAGCTGGCCGAGGGGCCCGAGGTGGCGGGCCGCCGGGTCACCCTGGTGGAGGACGTGATCACCACCGGCGGGGCCGTGCGCGACGCGACCCGAGCGCTGCGCGACGCCGGCGCCGTGGTCGAGGTCGTCGTCTGCGCGATCGACCGGTCGCCCGAGGGCGTCGACCCCCTGGCCGACGTGGGCCTGGAGGTGCGGCCGGTGCTCACCAAGTCGGAGCTCGACGCCGCCCGGTCGGTCGGTGGTTGAGGGGCGACCGCACCCTCAGGCGGAGGCGGCCCGGCGACGGTGCCGCCACCACTCGAACAGCACCGGGACCAGGGAGAACGCCACGATCACCAGGGCGATCGCCTCGATGTTGTTCTTGAGGAAGGCGATGTTGCCGAGGAAGAAGCCGAGCAGCGTGATCGACAGCACCCAGAGGGCAGCGCCGACGAAGCTCCAGAACCAGAAGCGGGGCCGGGGCATCTCCGTGACGCCCGCGATCACCGTGACGTAGGTGCGGACGAACGGCACGAACCGGCCCAGGACGAGCGCCCGGCCGCCGTGCCGGGCGAAGAACTCGTCGGTCTTGACCAGGTGCTTGCGCTGGATGATCCGGCCGTCGTGGTCGTGCAGTCGTGGCCCGAGCAGGCGCCCGATCTCGTAGCCCGAGAGGTTGCCCAGGAACGCGGCCGCGAGCAGCGCGAGGAGCGCTGCCCCGAGCTCGACGTAGGTGCTGCCCGGGATCAGGTCGAGCTCCTCGCCGGCGATGAAGATGCCCAACGAGAACAGCAGCGTGTCTCCCGGCAGGATCGGGAACAGCAGCCCGCACTCGATGAAGATGATGGCGAGGCTGATCCAGAACAGCTCGGCCCCGAAGCGCTCCAGCAGCCACTCGGGGTCCATCCAGCTGATGCCGAAGAGCATCGGCGCCATCAGGGAGGTCACGGCGGTCACCCTAACCGCCCGCTCCTGAGATGCTCCCGGGCCGGGTGCGCGTCGGCGACCGGCCTAGCCTTCGGTGTCATGGACGAGGAGGACCGGGCGCCGTACGACCCGATGCCGCACGGACCCGCCGAGGTCGGCGTGGGGCCGTGGCCGGGGGACTGGCCGAGCGGGCCGGAGTACGACCCGGAGCTGCTGGCCGCGGGAGACCGCCGCAACGTCGTCGACCGCTACCGCTACTGGTCGATGGAGGCGATCGTCGCCGACCTGGACCTGCGCCGGCACGACTTCCACGTCGCCATCGAGAACTGGCAGCACGACTTCAACATCGGGACGATCGTGCGCACCGCCAACGCCTTCCTCGCGGCCGAGGTCCACATCGTCGGCAACCGGCGCTGGAACCGTCGGGGCGCGATGGTGACCGACCGCTATCAGCACGTGCGTCACCACGCCAGCGTGGCCGAGCTGGCCGCCTACCTGCACGCGCGGGACGGCGGGCCGGTGCGGCTGCTCGGCATCGACAACCTCCCCGGGTCCGACCATCTGGAGACCATGGAGCTGCCCCGCCGGGTCTGCTTCCTCTTCGGGCAGGAAGGGCCGGGGCTCTCCGAGGACGCCCGCCGCGCCTGCGACGGCACGTTCTCGATCGCGCAGTTCGGGTCGACCCGCTCGATCAACGCCTCGTCGGCCGCCGCGATCGCCATGCACGCGTGGATCCGCGTGTACGCCGACCTCGGCGGCGACGCCGCCTGGCGGGGCTAGCGCCTGGTCTTGGTGAAGCAGGCCATCGCGCGATAGCCGTACTTCCACCGGTACCTGGGGGGCGGCGACCATGCGAACGCCTGCGACTTCACGAGGGCAGGGCACTTGGCGAAGGCCTGGCGGCGGATCTGCGCGTCGGTGGGGTAGGTGCGCTGGCTGCGCAGGTTGAACGAGCCGGACGCCTTCCACAGGTGGGAGGAGTCACAGCTCGTGTAGAGGAGCGTCTTGGCCTTCATGCACCTGCGGACGTACTTCGTCAGCGGCGTGGGCACCAGCGGCGCGGCGTCGTACTTGAGGGGGGTCATGCCCTTCGCCCGGTAGACGAAGACGTCGCAGCGGTACCACCGGGCGCCGGCGTCGCGCTCGGCCTTGTTGGGGATGAAGGAGCCGAGGGCGTAGGCCGTCATCGCCTGGGTGCGCGCGTTGACCCCGAGCAGCGTCTCCCAGGCGGGGAGGCAGGCCTTCTCGTAGAGCTTGCCGATCTTGGCCCAGTTGTTGGCCATCATGCTCGCCCAGGTCTCGCCCGCGGGGATCTGCGGCACCGCGACGATCTTCGTCGTGTGCCGGGTGGTGCAGTCCACGGGGTCGGTGTTGTCGGACTGCTTGATCAGCTGGTCGTAGGTCATGTCGCGGCACTCGCCCACCGCGGGCTCGTGGTAGTGCGGGTCGCCGCCCGCGTAGGACGGCGCGGGGGCGGCCAGCAGGCACGCGGTCAGGACCACGACGAGCGTCAGGACCCGGCGCATGTCACTTGCTCGTCTTGCTGTAGCAGACGGTGGCGCGCATGCCGTGGGCCCACTCGTAGCGGTAGGGCGCGTGCCAGGCGAACGCCCGGGTCGTCACCAGCGCCGGGCACTTGCGCAGAGCCTGTCGGCGCACCTGCCTGTCGGTCGGGTAGGTGGACTGCTTGCTCAGGTTGAAGGAGCCGGTGGCCTTGTAGACGTGCGGCTTGGTGCAGTTGGTCCAGGCGAACTTGGGGGTGAGGCAGCGCCGCAGGGTCTTCGGGAGTGGCGAGGGCACCATCGGCGAGACGTCGTACGGCAGGGGGGCGACCTGCTTGCCGCGGTAGAGGAACACGTCGCAGCGCATCCAGCGGGCGCCGGCCGCGCGCTCCGACTTGGTCGGCTTGTAGACGTTGGGGGCGTAGGGGGTGAGCACCCGGGTCAGCGCGTTGACGCCGAGCATCGCGTCCCACGCGGGGAGGCACTTGTTGGTGACCATGCTCAGGAACTGCTTGTCCGTCAGCGTCGCCCAGTCCCACGCGGCGGGCAGCTGCCACACCGCCACCACCTTGCCGGTGTGCTTCGTCGCGCAGTCGACCACCGGCGTGGTGTCGGACTGCTTGCTCATGCCGGCGTAGTCGTAGTCGTGGCACTCGCCGACCGTGGGCTCGTGGAAGTGCGGGTCGCCGCCTCCTACGCGCGCCTGGGCGCTGAGCGGCGTGGCCGTGAGCGTGAGCGCCAGGACGGCGACCGACAGGATGCGGCGCATGGACTTCCCCCGATTCGTGTGGGCCGGAGCCACCCGTGCGGCCCAGGAGCGGGGGCAACCTAACACGGAGCCGCCGGGCGGCACGCGGGTGCGGGAGGACGGGCCGGGCCGCTGTCCACGGATGTCAGGCGGTCGAGGCCGGCCCCGTCGCTGCCACTAGTGTGGATCGCGAGCCGGCCACCCAGCCCGGGCCGGCACCCACATCGGTTGAGGAGCTGTCGGAAATGCCCATCGCCACCCCCGAGGTCTATGCCCAGATGCTCGACACCGCCAAGGAGCGCGGCTTCGCGTTCCCGGCGATCAACGTGTCGTCTTCGCAGACGCTCAACGCCGCCCTCAAGGGCTTCGCCGACGCCGGCTCCGACGGCATCATCCAGGTCTCCACCGGAGGTGCGGAGTACTTCTCCGGGCCGTCGGTCAAGAGCATGGTGACCGGCTCGGTCGCCTTCGCGGCGTACGCCGCCGAGGTGGCCAAGGCCTACCCCGTC
>CAZQCA010000093.1:0-11951 GCA_964591845.1 uncultured Nocardioides sp. | reverse complement strand
CAACGCGGTCGCGGTCACGGCCACCCCCGACGTCGTACGCCGGATCGCCGCACGTCCGGACGTCGCGTCGGTGCGCTCCGACGCGATCGTCCTCACGCCCGCGGCGGACCCCACGCCCAACCAGCAGGCCATCGGCACGCCGAGCGTCTGGGCCGCGGGACAGACCGGGCAGGGCGTGGTCGTGGCGACCCTCGACAGCGGGGTCGACCCGAGCGACGCCGACCTGGCGGCCCAGTGGCGAGCGGGCGAGAACAGCTGGTTCGACCCCTACGCGCAGCACGCCGATCCCTTCGACGCCACCGGCCACGGCACCGGGGTGCTCGGGGTGATGGTCGGCGGTGAGGCCACCGGGAGTGCCGTGGGTGCCGCGCCCGGCGCCACCTGGATCGCGGCGCGGGTGTTCAACGACGCGGGAGCGTCGACGGTGAGCGGGGTGCACCAGGCCTTCCAGTGGCTGCTCGACCCCGACGGCGACCCGCTGACCGGCGACGCGCCGCAGGTGGTCAACGCGTCGTGGACGATCGGGACCGGGCCCTCGTGCGACCTGACCTTCCAGCCCGACGTGCAGGCGCTGCGCGCGGCGGGGATCCTGCCGGTCTTCCCCGCGGGCAACTTCGGTGGGGCGGCGAGCAGCAGCGCGAGCCCCGGCAACTACCCGGAGGCGCTGTCGGTCGGTGCGGTCAACGGCAGCGACGCGATCGTGTCGACGAGCGGACGCGGACCCAGCGCCTGCGGCGGCCGCTCGCGCACGTTCCCCGACCTGGTCGCGCCCGGCGTCGACGTGCTGACGACCGACCGCTACGGGCTGACCCAGCTGCTGTCGGGCACCTCCGTCGCGGCCCCGCACGCTGCGGGCACGCTGGCGCTGCTGCTGGGGGCCCGGCCCGGGCTCACGCCCGACGAGCAGTGGTCGCTGCTCACGGGGACCGCGGTCGACCTCGGCCCGGCGGGGCCCGACGACAGCTACGGCCACGGCCGGATCGACGCCGCGGCGGCGTACGCCGGGCTGCCGGTGCCCCACCCGGACTTCACCGTGAGCGCGTCGCCGCCGTCGGCGACGGTGACGGCGGGTGACTCGGCGACCTTCACCGTCCACGTGGCTCCCCTCGACGGCTTCTCCTCCGACGTCGACCTGTCGGTCACCGGTCTCCCGGCGGACCAGGGCACGGCCAGCGTCTCGCCCCCGACCGTGGTGGGCGCCGCCGGCGACGCGACGCTGACGGTGACGACCGACGCCGCGGCCACCGGTGGCCCCTTCTCCCTCACGGTCACCGGCACGTCCGGTGCCGTCACCCACGACACCCAGGTGACGGTGGAGACCCAGCCGCCTGCGCCGGACCTCCTGCTGTTCTCGACGCAGGGACCCGTCGCGCTGCCGGGTCTCGTCGGCGGCGACGACGCCGATCTCTACGCCTGGAACGGCACCACGTTCCGTCGCGTGTTCGACGCGGCGGCGTCCGGGCTCCCGCTCGCGGCGGATCTCGACGGCCTCGACGTGGTGGCCGACGACCACTTCTTCGCCTCGTTCGAGCGCGACGTCTCCCTGCCCGGCCTGGGCAAGGTGCAGGACGAGGACGTCCTCGAGTACGCCGCGGGGACCTGGTCGGTCTTCTTCGACGGCACCCGGCGCGGGCTCACGGCCGGCGGCGAGGACATCGACGCCCTGTCGGTGCGCGGAGGCACCCTGTTCTTCTCCACCCGCGGCGACGTGTCGCCGCCGGGCGTGGGCGGGAGTCCCGACGACGCCGACGTCTACAAGTGGGACGGGACGGGCTTCACTCGCGCCTGGCGCGCGGCTGCGCACGGCGTACCAGCTGCGGCCGACGTGGACGGGCTGGTGTGGACCAGCCCCACCGAGTTCAAGGCGTCGTTCTCGACGGCAGGGGTGCGGCTGGCGGGGGCAGGTCAGGTCCGGGACGAGGACGTCGTGAAGCGTGACGCGGGCGGGTGGATCATCTGGTTCGACGGGTCGGTCCAGGGGCTCGGCGCGGCCGACGGGCTGGACGTCGACGCCTTCGACCTGCCCTGAGGACGCAGCGTCAGGGCTTGGCCGTCCAGAGCCACTGCCGGACCCGCTCGGCGCCGAAGTAGAGCGAGCCGCCACGGGCGAAGGCGACCGCCTCGCCGGCCACGTGCTCCGGCGGCAGGTCGATGTCGACCGGGTGCTTGTCCTTGAGCGAGGTGTAGACGTAGGCCTGCTTGTAGCCGCGCAGCACGAAGTGACGACCGTCGCGCGCGAAGTCGGCGCCGGTGCGGCCGGCCGGGGCGTCGGCGACCTTCTTCAGCCGGTTGGGGCCGTCGGGGTCGAGCGTGGCGGGTGCGCGGTAGATCGCGGCTCCCGACTGGGCCTTGGTGATGATGAAGATCCGGCCGTTGCTGGGACGGATCATCAGCGACTCGGCGTTGTGGGCGCCGTCGGGGTAGGCGAGCTCGAAGGCCCGGAAGCGGACCTTGCGGCTGGTGAGTCGCTTGGGCTCGCGGACCCGCACGACGTTGACGACGTCGCGGGGGTTGTTGCCGCCGATGTCACCGAACCACAGCGTGTGACCGGGGCCCACGGCCATGTCCTCCCAGTCCCGAGACGGTGCCCCGGGGACGTCGAAGACCGCCTTGACGTTGCACCGGCGTCCGAGCGCGAAGAACTGTGGCCCGCCACCGGAGTCGTTGTGGGCGAACAGGATGGGCCGGGAGTAGCTGCTCCGCGACATCCCGCTGTTCTCCTTGATGCGGGGGTTCTTGACCACGCACTTCTTGGTCACCTTCTGCCAGCCGGGGGCCGGAACGGCCTGGGCCTGGCTGCCCAGAGGGGACAGCACGGCAGCGAGCGTGGCGAGGGCCATCGTGCGGGCAAGACGGCGCGAACGGGGGGACGGGGACATGGGGGGTTGTCTCCTTCGGCGGGGGGCGGCCGTCTGCCAGGCTAGCCAGCCCGACGCCGATCCGTCGAACCGGCGCGGCACAGGAGCCGGCTCGGCGCTCGGATGGCCGCCACTGGTGCACCGGGATTCACAGGTTCACCTGGTGTTCCCTCACCGCACCCGCGGGGCAGCCGGGGGGAGGTGCCAGGACCCCAGGTGAACCGGTGGTTCGTGTGGGGGTGTGCCGCCACGCGACGCCGAAAAGCTGGGGCCTCCGGGAGGGCTCAGCCCAGGAAGCGGCGGGCGCCGGCGTACTCCGAGGCATAGGGCTGGGCGTCGATGTCGGTCACCTGCACGGTCGTGCCGGTGTGCGGGGAGTGCACCATCGTGCCGCGGCCGGCGTACATCGAGACGTGGTGCACGCCGCCGGAGTCCGCGAAGAACATCAGGTCTCCACGGCGCAGCCGGCTGACGGTGGCGCCGGCCTGGGACTGCGGGGCGGCGTCGCGCGGGATGCGGAGACCGTGCACGCGGTAGACCAGCGAGGTGAGTCCCGAGCAGTCGAAGCCGAAGCCCGAGCGCCCGGCCCAGAGGTAGTCGAGCCCCACGAAGGAGCGTGCGGTGGCGACGACTCCACGCCGTGTCGACGGCAGGGCAGGAGCTCCGGGCGTGTGCACCGCCACCGCCGAGGCCCGGACCCGGCGTACGGCGCCCGTGGGCGTCGCGACGCGGACCCAGCTGCCGGTGAGCCCGACGACGGGCAGCCTGGTACCGAAGCTGACCTGCAGGACCTGGCGGCCGCCGGCCCGGTCGGCGCGGAGCCACGCGAGCCGCTGGGTGACCGTGGCCCGGCGCGAGGACGCGACCGGCGTGAGCGCCGTCAGCTGCCGACGGGGCACCCATCCCGGGTAGCCGCGCCGATGCAGCGGGGTGGGCTGGTCGGGGACCGCCACCTTGACCCAGCGAGGGCGGAGCCGGAGCACGACCACCTTGTCGCCCAGCAGCGCCTGGCTGTCCGCACGGCCGCTGAGGGCACGCCGCTGGTCCAGTGACATCGAGGCCAACCAGGCCGGGATGCGCGCGGGACTGGCCAGGGCGGGGGCGTCGACCGCGCGCGGAGACGATGGACTCCGCCACAGCGTGGCGACCGAGACCGCGACCCAGGCGTCGCCGCCGCGGGTGAGCGGAGGCGCCGGTCGAGCTCGCGCCGGCTGCGCCGCGCTGGTGGTGCCTGGTGCCGGCGGCACGCCGTCGTGTCGGAGCGTCGGTAGCCCACAGGCCCCGGTCAGGACGGCTGCCGTGGCGATCGCCACCGCGACGACGCGCCTCATGCCTCCATTCTGCCGCAGTGGCGTGGCGTTCAGCGACGGGTGAAGAGGGTGAGTGTCGTCCCACCCTCGACGAGGGTGCCGGGCGCGGGGCTCTGGGACGAGACGGTGTCGTCGTCGGCGGCGGTGCCGCTCACGATGACGGCGAGGGAGAAGCGTCGGGCCGCGTGCCGAGCGTCGAAGAGCCGCCAGCCGAGGAAGCTGGGCATCTCGAAGGACCGCTGGCCGTTGCTCACCTGGAGGGCCACCACCGAGCCCGGTGCGAGACGGCTGCCGGCCGCAGGGATCGTGCCGACGATGCGTCCCGCCGCGAGGTCGCTGCCCACCACCTCGATCACCGAGCCCACCGTCAGGTCGCTGGCGCGCAGCAGCGCCCGCGCCGCGGGCACCGTGCCGCCCGTGAGTGGAGGGACCTGGGGGCGGCGGGGTCCGCGGGAGACCACCAGGGTCGCGGTGTCGCCGGTCGCCGGAGCCTCGGGTAGCACGACCGCGACGACGTCACCGACCGGGACCTCGTCGGAGAAGGCCCGGTCGTCGGACAGCCGCACCCTGAGGCCCGACTGCTGGAGCGTCCGGCGCGCGTCCGCGACGGTCATGCCGACCACCTCGGGCGGGTCCACGACCGTCGCCGTCGGCTGGGCCTCCTCGCGGGGACGCAGCACCACCCAGAGCGCAGCGATCGCGACGGACAGGAGAGCGACCAGCACCACCCGCCACATCAGGCGAGGGCGTCCGGTGGCCTTCGTGGCGGCGTCGTCGGCGGCGGCCGGACCGGGCATCGTCTCGCGGCGGTCCTGCGCGGGCACGGCCGGGCCGGGGAGCCCCCCGGGCATCGCGCCGGCCGCCTCCGCGCGCAGCCGTGCCGCCCGCTCGACGACCGCGGGGGAGAGGGAGGCGCCCGGGTCGGCGTCGTCGACGAGAGGGTCGTCCTCCCGCCTGCTCGCAAGGCGAGCCTGCAGGTCGGGGCTCTGCTCCAGGCCGTCGAGCAGCGCGCCGGACACCGCGCGCACCAGCGGCACCAGCTCGCCAGCGTCGGCGGGACGCAGCGCCGGGTCGACGGCGGTCATCGAGGCGACCAACGCGTCGACGTACGCCGGCAGGTGCGGCACCCGAGCCGACGGAGCCGCCGACCCGGGTCGGCGTGGTTGGCCGGTGAGCAGCAGGTGCAGCAGCGCGCCGCAGGACAGGACGTCGTCCCGGGTCTGGGCGGAGGTGGCCTCCGGCATCGAGAAGCCCTCCACCTCCACCCGCCCGTCGTCGGTCATCACGACGGCGTCGGGGCCGAGCCGTCCGTGGGCAAGCCGGACGCCGTGGGCCCTGGCGAGGGCTCCCACCACGGGCTCGAGGACCGCGAAGGCGTGGTTGGGCGAGAGCGGCACACCCGGCGCGAGCTCGTCGGACAGCCGGTGCCCGGCACGTCGCTCCGTGACGACATAGACGCCGTCGCCCGTCTCGCCGAACGCGAGCACCGACTCGAGGTTGGGGTGCTGGGCGCGGGTCAGGGCGGCGGCGACCGCCAGCTGACGGTCCCGGCCCTCGGGGTCGGAGTGCACGCGCAGCCACACCGGCTGCCGCATGTGCTCGTCGGTGCCCTCGTAGCGCGCCTCGTCACCGCTGCGTGCGACCAGCCTCCGGGCGCGGTAGCGGTGGTGGACCCGGGTGCCGACCCAGGGGTCGGTGGTCGTGCGACTGTCCATCCCCCCGGCTCTCGGCCTCGGGCGAGCCACGCTCGCGCTGTCGTCGGGTCGGCGCCCGACCGCCGTCCACCCCATGCCCCCGAGACCTGCGGGTCGACGTGTCACGACCCCGTCGCGTCACCCCCACCCGACTGCCATCATCGCAGGTCAGAGGCGGTGGGGGAACTCCTGAAATCGCCCGGGCGGATGGCGGCGGCGCGGGACTGCTCAGCCGCTGGTGCCGACCACGAGCTCGGTGGCGATCACCAGTCCGCTCTCGGGCGCGGGTCCACCGTCGAGCTGGGCCATCAACCGGGCGACCAGCACCTCGGCGACGCGGGCCGCCGGGATCCGCACGGTGGTCAGGCTCTGGTCCAGCAGCCAACCCTGCATGCCCCCGTCGAAGCCGGTCACGCCGACGTCCTCACCGACGCGGAGCCCTGCGTCCCGCACGCGGGTGGCAGCGAGCAGGGCGAGGATGTCGCTGCCGCCGATGATCGCGTCCGGTCGATCCGGCAGGCGCAGCAGCTCGTCCATCCGCGCGGACAGAGTCGCGTAGTCCGGATCGCGCAGCACGGCGCGCTCGGGCAGCTCGAAGCCGTGCTCGGCCAGGCGGTCGTGGGCGGCCTGGAAGCGCTCGACCACCCAGGGCTGGGTGCCGCCGTAGTCGACGAAGGCGAAGCGACGGCGGCCACGGCCGACGAGGTAGTCGACCAGGCTGGTCATGCCCGAGCGGTTGTCCACCTCCACCCAGCTCTGCGACTCCTCCGCGCCGGTGCGCCCGAAGACGGAGAACGCGATGCCGAGCTCGGCGCAGACCGCGGTGCGGTAGTCGCCCGGCTGCACCCGGTCGAAGACGAAGCCGTCGATCTCCCCACTGCGTGCCCACCTGCGGAACGTGTCCTCGTCGTGGTCGCCGCACGCGAAGGCGATCAGGCTGTGTCCGAGGGGCTTGAGGGCGTCTGCGACAGCCTTGAGGAAGAGCATGGTGAACGGGTTGCGCGGGTCGACGTGACCCGTGTGCAACGGGAACCCGATGTGGCGCAACCTCTTGGTGCGCAGCTGCCGGGCCGCGCGGTTGGGCTTGTAGCCCGTCTCGGCGATCACCTGCAGCACCCGCTGTCGGGTGCCCTCGTTGAACCCGCCGCGGCCGTTGATCACGTTGGACACCGTCTGTCGCGAGACGCCTGCGAGGGTGGCGACGTCGATGATGCTGACCGTGGAGCGGTCGCGCTCGTCGTTCATCGTCATCCCCCTCTGCGGGTGATCGTGCTGGCGGTGGCGACCACACGGTAGCCGCGTCCGGCCCGTGTGCGGCCGCGATTCGTCATCTGGGAATGTCCGGGACAAGCCGCCCTCTTTGTCCGGTGCGGACCACCTCCTCGGCCGGAATCGCTTGAACGATATATGCATCGCGGGGACAGCGTTCGCGGCATGGTCTCCCACGGCGTCCGCCGCCGTCCGATCGGCTGCGCACGCCTCTGACCTGCGGTTTCCGCCCAGATTGCCGCTGCAAGCGTGGTGCTGTCAATGGGTGGACCGGTGAGACGACAGGGTATCGACACGACCACGTCCGGTGGCTATTGTCGCCCTTGATGTGACCTGAGCCACCCGATAGGTTGCACCTTCAAGTAACTCTCTCAAGATGGAGGAGCCCATGCGCAGGACAAGGGGCCACAGGATCCGGGCAGGGGTCGCGCTGGGCGTGGTTGCGCTCGCGCTGACGGCGTGCGGCGGCGACGACTCGCCGACCCCGTCGGGCAGCTCGGACAGCGGCGGCGGAGAGTCCTCCTCCGCGCCGGCCGGTGGCGACTCGACGCTGGTGGTCTGGGCCGACAACTCGGCCAACACCGCGAAGGCGATCGAGCCGCTGTGCACGGCCTGGGCCGAGGCCAACGGCGTGACCTGCGAGGTCAAGAAGTTCAACGGCGGCGGCGAGCTCGAGGAGGCGCTGGTCCGGGCCAACGACACCGGCGACGTGCCCGACATCTTCGAGGGACCGCACGACCGCATCGGGTTCCTGGTCGACAACGGCATCCTCGCGCCGGTCGACATCTCCGCCAACACGGCGAGCTTCTCCGAGCCCGCCGTCGCCGCGGTGCAGTACCAAGGCAACAGCTACGGCGTGCCGTGGGCGGTGGAGAACATCGCGCTGCTCACCAACAAGGCGCTGGCGCCCGAGTGCCCCGCCACCCTCGACGACGCCGTGGCCAACGCCAAGTCGCTCATCTCGAGCGGCAAGGCGACCGACGGCCTGGGCATCGCCATGCAGGTCGGGGAGACGGGCGACTTCTACCACTGGTACCCGCTGTTCACGGCTGACGGTGGCTATGCGTTCGGCCGCAACGCCGACGGCACCTACAACCCCGACGACCTCGGCATCGGCAGCGCCGGCGCGATCGCGGCGGGGCAGCGACTCCAGCAGCTCACCAACGAGGGCATCTTCAAGCCGTCGGTGAGCTACGACATCGCCCGTGAGGCGTTCGGCAAGGGCAAGTCGCCCTACTTCATCACCGGCCCGTGGCAGATCCCCGAGCAGCAGGAGGCGCTGGGCGACGACCTGATGGTCTGCCCGATCCCGGGCTGGAAGGGCTCCGAGAACGTGGCCAAGCCGTTCCTGGGTGTGCGTGTGTTCTTCCAGACGGCGAAGGCGAAGAACCCCACGCTGGCCTCGACGTTCCTCAACGACACGGTGCAGACCACGGAGTTCATGGACGGCATGTTCTCGGTCGACCCGCGGCCGCCGGCCTGGCTGGAGTCGTTCGACAAGGCCTCCGCGGATCCGTTCGTCAAGGCGTTCGGTGAGTACGGCCAGCAGGGTGAGCCGATGCCGAGCATCCCGCAGATGGGCAACGTGTTCGGTGACGCCGGCCTGTCGGAGTACAAGATCGCATCCGGTGAGGATCCGAAGGGCACGCTCACCAAGGCAGCCGCGTCCATCAACAAGGCCAACGCCGATCTCGGCTGAGGCCTGACCGAGGAGAGGTCTCTCCGCACATGTCCGTGACCAACACGGAGGTCGAGGAGCGGGAGGACGTCACGCCCTCCCGCTCCCCGAAAACCACCGCCTTCATCGTCAAGCTGGTACTCGTCGGGCTGGTCGACGCCCTGCTGATCCTGGCCTTCGCCAAGTCGGTGTCGGCGGAGTGGTGGCTGGCGGCCGTCTTCTTCGCCGCCGTGTTCGTCGCGGTCAACCTCGTGTACTTCACCGGCAGGGCGCTGCCGTTCAAGTACCTCGTCCCCGGGCTGATCTTCCTGATCGCCTTCCAGTTCTACACGATGGTCTACACCGGCTACTCGTCGTTCACGAACTACGGCACCAACCACCTCGGCACCAAGGACTCGGCGATCACCTCCATCCAGGAGAAGAACGTCGTCCCCGTGCCCGACGGGCCGACGTACCCCGTGGTGCCGATCGTGCAGGACGGCGTCGTCTCGATGCTGGTCACCGACCCCGAGAGCGGGGTCACCAGCATCGGCACGGTCGACGGGCTCGCCGAGGTCGACGAGGGCGAGCTGGTCAAGGAGGGCGACGCCGTCACGGGGGTCAACGGCTACGAGTCGCTCAACCTCGGGACGATGTCGGCCAATCCCGACTACGACAAGCAGTGGAAGGACCTGCAGGTCCCCTTCGACGTGGAGGAGGGCACCTACCTCCGCAGCAAGTCGATCACGCAGGCCTCGGTCGCCACGTCCGGCTTCGTCTACGACGAGGAGCAGGACGCGATGATCTCCACGACGGAGGACGGCCTGGTCTACAAGGCGGACGGCGAGAAGGGCAACTTCATCAACGAGGCCGGTGAGCGGCTCCAGCCCGGCTGGAAGGTCAACGTCGGCTTCGCCAACTACGCCAAGCTCTTCACCGACTCCACGCTGCGCTCGCGGTTCCTGCCGATAGCACTGTGGACGTTCTTCTTCGCGATCGCCACGACGTTCCTCAACTTCGCGCTGGGGCTGACCATGGCGATGGTGCTCAACGATCGCCGGATGCGCGGCCAGAACATCTACCGCCTGCTGCTGATCGTGCCCTACGGGCTGCCGTTCATCCTGACGGCGCTGGTCTGGAAGGCGATGCTCAACCCCGACTTCGGGTTCATCAACCAGGTCCTCGGCTCCAACATCGGGTGGCTCACCGAGCCCAATCTCGCGAGGTTCTCGGTGCTGATGGTCAACCTCTGGGCCGGCTTCCCCTACTTCTTCCTGGTCTGCTCCGGAGCCCTGACGGCGATCCCCGCCGATCTCAAGGAGGCGGCCTTCGTGGACGGCGCCTCGGGACGCTACGCGTTCCGCACCGTCGTCCTCCCGCTGCTGCTGGTGGCGACGGCACCCCTGCTGGTGACGACGTTCGCCTTCAACTTCAACAACTACACGCTGGTCGAGCTCCTGACCCAGGGCGGGCCGTTCCCCGGCACGATCACCGACGGAGGCTCGACCGACCTGCTGATCAACTTCACGTTCAGACAGGCGTTCAACGGCGCGAACCAGCAGCTGGGTCTCGCGTCCGCGATCGCGATGCTCATCTTCGTCATCGTCGGGACGGTCGCCGCCTACGGCTTCCGCCTGACCCGGCAGCTCGAGGAGATCGGCCGATGACCGACACCGGTTCGAGTACGACGACCAGCACCGCCGCCGGCGACACCCCCGACGGGAAGGTCAAGGCGGAGCGGATGCCCTTCGGTCGCTGGATGCGGCTCGTCGGCTGGCGGCACGTCGTGGCGATCGTGATGGTCGTCTGGGCGCTGTTCCCCGTGCTCTACGTGATCAGCCTGTCCTTGTCGGGTGGCAAGACGCTCACGGCGGCCTGCCCGCCCGAGCGGAGCGGGCTGTCGGCGCTGTCGTGCCTGGTGCCCAACAAGATCGACTTCAGCAACTACACCACCCTGCTCGGCAGCGACCAGTACCCGTTCGTGACCTGGCTGAAGAACAGCCTCCTCCTGGCGACCGTCAGCGCGTTCGCGGCGCTGCTGATGGGCGCGTGCGCGGCCTACGCCTTCAGCCGGATGCGCTTCTCCGGACGACGGATGGGCATGCTGGCGCTGATGCTGGTGCAGATGTTCCCGGGCGTCCTGGCCATCACCGCGGTCTATGCCCTGCTCACCCGGATCCTCGACGTCTTCCCGCCGTTCGGCCTCGGCCACATCTGGGGGACGCTGCTCATCTACCTGGGCGGCGCGCTCGGAGTGAACACGTTCCTGATGAAGGGCTACTTCGACACCATCCCCGTCGACATCGACGAGTCGGCGCGCATCGACGGCGCGGGGCACGTGCGGATCTTCTTCGACCTCATCATGCGGCTGGCGCTCCCCATCCTGGTCGTCGTCTTCTTCGTCAGCTTCCAGGCGACCTTCAACGAGCTGCCGATCGCGCAGGTGACCTTGTCCGACGCCCAGAACACCACGACGGCGGTCGGACTGTTCAGCCTCGTGTCCAACCCCCTGATCCAGGAGTGGGGCCTGATGGCGGCCGGCGGCGTGATGATGGCCATCCCGCTGTTCACCCTGTTCCTGTTCACCCAGAAGTCGTTGGTCACCGGTCTCACCGCCGGTGCCGTCAAGGGCTGAGTCCCCCCGAACTCCAAGAGGGAGCACACGATGGCAACCGTCGAGCTCGACAAGATCAACAAGCTCTACGAGAACGGCTTCCACGCCGTACAGGACCTCAGCATCAACGTCGAGGACGGAGAGTTCCTCGTGCTGGTCGGGCCGTCCGGGTGCGGCAAGTCCACGGCCCTGCGCATGGTGGCGGGCCTCGAGGACATCTCGACCGGCGAGCTGCGGATCGGCGGCAAGCGCGTCAACGACGTGGATCCGCAGGGTCGCGACATCGCGATGGTCTTCCAGTCCTATGCGCTCTACCCCCACATGAGCGTGGCCGACAACATGGCCTACGGCCTCAAGCTGCGTCGGATGCCGAAGGACCAGATCAACGAGCGGGTCATGAAGGCCGCTGACATGCTCGAGCTCACCGCCCTCCTCGACCGCAAGCCCAAGCAGCTCTCGGGCGGCCAGCGACAGCGCGTGGCCATGGGCCGGTCGATCGTCCGTGAGCCGCAGGTGTTCCTCATGGACGAGCCGCTGTCGAACCTCGAT
>CAZQCA010000092.1:0-11956 GCA_964591845.1 uncultured Nocardioides sp. | reverse complement strand
CCCGGCGAAGAAGGCGCCGGCCAAGAAGGCCCCCGCCAAGAAGGCCGCGGCGAAGAAGGCCGCCAAGAAGGCCTGACGCCGTCACGCGACACCACGGTGGCCGGTCCCGGTGGGGGCCGGCCACCGTCGTCTGCGGTGAAGGCTCGGTCGACCGAGTAGCCTGCTGCCGACGCGATCGGGTGTCGCGGTCCCGCGGGACCGAGGGCTGGAGAGGTGGCAGGTGACGGTTCGCAAGCTGTCGGAGCAGCGCAACTGGGCGTGGAATCTCGCCGTCGGCGTGCTCAAGCCACCCCTGCTCGCCTCCGTCCGGCGGACCTGGCTCGACGGGGACAAGATCCCGGCGCACGGTGGCTGTCTCGTCGTGTTCAACCACATCTCGCACATCGACCCGCTGATGTCGGCGCACTTCGTCTATGACCACGGCCGGCTGCCGCACTACCTCGCGAAGTCCACGCTCTTCCACAACAAGGCGCTCGGCGGCTTCCTGCGCACCGTCGGACAGATCCCCGTGGAGCGGCTCAGCCGCAACGCGGTCGGCGCCTACGACGCCGCGGTGGAGGCGATTCGCGCAGGCGACTGCGTGGTCGTCTATCCCGAGGGGACGCTGACGCGCGACCCCGGCCTGTGGCCCATGCAGGGCAAGTCCGGTGCCGCGCGGATCGCGCTCGAGACGCGATGCCCCGTGATCCCGGTGGGCCAGTGGGGGTCGCAGGAGGTGCTGCCGCCGTACGCCAAAAGGCCCGACCTGCTGCCTCGCAAGACGGTGTCGATGAAGGCGGGCGACCCGGTCGAGCTGTCGGATCTCTTCGACCAGCCACAGACGCCGGCCCTGGTGGCCGAGGTGACCAACCGCATCATGGATGCGCTGACGGTTCTCGTGGCCGACCTGCGCGGCGAGCAGCCGCCCGCTGAGCGCTTCGACCCGCGCAAGGCCGGGGTGAAGCCGATCGGCAATCCCCACGACAAGCCGCGCAAGCGGAAGCCCGGGAGGTAGGCATGGCCAGGATCGCGGTCTTCGGCGCAGGCTCGTGGGGCACGGCCTTCTCCATCGTCTTGGCCGACGCCGGCAACGACGTCGTCATCTGGGGCCGGCGCGAGGAGGTCTGCGCCCACATCAACGAGCGGCACGAGAATCCGGACTATCTCCACGGGATCCAGCTGCCCCCGTCGATCCGGGCGACCCACGACCCCGAGGAGGCCGCGAGCGGGGCGGAGGTCGTGGTGCTCGCCGTCCCGTCGCAGACGCTGCGGCCCAACCTCGTGGAGTGGGCGCCGGCGCTGCCGTCGGACGCCGTGCTCGTCTCCCTGATGAAGGGGGTCGAGCTCGGCACCCTCCAGCGCATGAGCGAGGTGATCGCCGAGGTGACCGGTGCGGGCCCCGAGCGGATCGCCGTCGTCAGCGGGCCCAACCTGTCCAAGGAGATCGCCCGACGCGAGCCCGCCGCGTCCGTCGTGGCCTGCGCCGACGAGGGGGTCGCCCAGCGGCTGCAGAAGATCTCGCATGCGCCGGCGTTCCGGCCCTACACCAGCACCGACGTCGTCGGCTGCGAGGTCGGCGGTGCCTACAAGAACGTGGTGGCGCTCGGCGTCGGCATGGCGATCGGGCTCGGCTACGGCGACAACTCGACCGCGTCGGTGATCACCCGCGGACTGGCCGAGACCGCCCGCCTGGCCACCGCCCAGGGCGCCAACCCGCTCACGCTGATGGGCCTCGCCGGACTGGGCGACCTGGTCGCGACCTGCTCCTCGCCGCTGTCGCGCAACCGCACCTTCGGGGAGAAGCTCGGACGCGGGCTCACCACCGAGGAGATCTACGCCAGCACCCGGCAGGTGGCCGAGGGCGCGAAGTCCTGCTCCTCGCTCGTCGAGCTGGCGCACGGCATCGGCGTGGACGCGCCCATCGCCGAGCACGTCGACCTGGTCGTGCAGGGACGGATGACCGCCGAGGACCTCGTCCACGCGTTCACCAGCCGCGACACCAAGTCCGAGACCGACTGACGCCGACCCGGCGCAGGCGCTACGGGTTTCAGAGAGCGGCCAGGGCCTGCTCCAGGTCGGCCCAGAGGTCCTCGACGTCCTCGATGCCGACGCTCATCCGCACCAGGCCCTCGGGGATCGTGGCCGGTTCGGACGCCCACCGGCGACGGCGCTCGAAGGTCGACTCGACCCCCCCGAGGGACGTGGCGTGCACCCACAGCGACGTCGAGTGGGTCAGCACGTCTCCGGCCTCGGCCCCTCCTGCGAGGACGACCGATACGATGCCACCGAACCCGGGATAACGGACCTCGGCCACGCCGGGATGGCCCGCGAGCCGGCGTACGAGCTCCTGGGCGTTGGCCTGGGCGCGCTCGACCCGCAGGTGGAGCGTGCGGAGCCCCCGGAGCGCGAGCCACGCCTCCAAGGTCCCCGGAATGGCGCCGATCAGGTCCCGGCGGCCCTTGAGCGCGGCGTGGATCTCGTCGTCGCGGGTCACGACGGCGCCCATCAGGACGTCGCTGTGGCCGGAGAGGTACTTGGTCGCGGAGTGCAGCACCAGGTCGGCGCCGAGCTCGAGCGGACGCTGGAGCAGCGGGGTGGCGAAGGTGTTGTCGACGACGACGCGGGCGCCGGCAGCATGCGCGCCGGCGATGATCGCCGGCAGGTCCGCGACCTCGAGCGCAGGGTTGGTCGGCGACTCCAGCCACACCAGCGCCGCGTCGGCCGCCGCCTCGAGCACGGCGTCGGTGTCGGTGATGTCGACGAGCACGCCGGTGGCCCTGCCCCGCGCCTCGAGATCGGCGAGCTGCATGGTCAGCCCGTTGTAGGCGTGTCGCGGCGCGACCACGGTGTTGCCCTGGCCGACGAGGTCGAGGATCGTCGACGCGGCGGCCAGCCCGGTGGCGAACGTGAGGCAGCGCCCGCCCTCGAGCACGCCGAGTGCCTCCTCGAAGGCCCGCCAGGTGGGGTTGTCGTAGCGCCCGTACTCGAGGTCGCCGCCCGCGACGTACGTCGACGCGAGCGTGAGCGGCACGTTGAGCGGGGCGTCGGGCACGGTCTCCGGTCGGCCCGCCTTGACCACCGTGGTGGCGTCGGAGAGCGGTCGGGGTCCGAGCGGCGGGTCGGCGGGCATGCGGCTCAGCCTAGGCCGGTAGGGTCGTCGGCGATGAGCCACCCAGACGTCCCGGACACCGACTCCAGCGGCGCCGGTGCGGGCCGCAAGCCGCGGGTCGCCGTCGTCTTCGGCGGTCGCTCGAGCGAGCACGCGATCTCGTGCGTCACCGCCGGCAGCGTGCTCCAGGCGATCGACCCCGCGCGCTACGACGTGGTGCCGATCGGCATCGCCACCGACGGTCGGTGGGTGCTCGAGTCCGGCGAGCCCGACCGGCTCCGGATCGAGGCACCCGACCGGCTGCCGTCGGTCGACGGCAGCCGCGCCGCGGTCGCGCTGAGCCGCGACAGCCGCGGGGCCTCCCTGGTCGTGTCCGAGCCGAGCGCGCCACCCCGCGTCCTCGGCGAGGTCGACGTCGTCTTCCCGCTGCTCCACGGTCCGTGGGGAGAGGACGGCACGCTCCAGGGGATGCTCGAGATGGCCGGGGTCCGCTACGTCGGCGCCGGCGTGCTGGCCTCCGCGGTCAGCATGGACAAGGCCTACATGAAGGTGGTGCTGGCCGCTGCCGGGCTCCCGGTGCTCCTGTCGACCACCGTCACCGCCGACCAGTGGGCCGCCGACCCCGAGGCCTGCCGCGCCCGGGTCGCCGAGCTCGGCTACCCGGTCTTCGCCAAGCCGGCACGCGGCGGCTCGAGCATCGGCATCTCCAAGGTGCACGACGCCTCCGAGCTCGAGGCGGCGATCACCACCGCGGTCGAGCACGACCCCAAGGTGCTGGTAGAGGTGGCCGCCGAGGGCGCCCGCGAGGTGGAGTGCGGGGTGCTCGAGTCGCTCTCGGGCGGGCCCGAGACGAGCGTTCCCGCAGAGATCCGGGTCGGGGGCGACCACGAGTTCTACGACTTCGCGGCGAAGTACCTCCCCGAGGAGCACACGCGCCTCGACGTCCCTGCCGACCTGCCCGAGGGCATGGCCGAGCGGCTGCGGACGCTGGCCGCCCGCGCGTTCGACGCCGTGGGCTGCGAGGGGCTGGCGCGCGTCGACTTCTTCGTGATGCCCGACGGTCGGCTGCTGGTCAACGAGATCAACACCATGCCCGGCTTCACGCCCACCTCGATGTTCCCCCGGATGTGGGCCGCGTCGGGGCTCGACTACCCGAGCCTCGTCGACCGGCTGATCCGGCTGGCGCTGGCCCGCTCGACCGGCCTGCGCTGAGCGATCCGAGGCGCTGGCGCGCTCATCGGCAGCGCGACTCGCGGGTCAGCGTGCCGCGGATGGCGGACGCCAGGTCGGCCTGCGCGGCGGCAGCACCCTCGCGCCAGTAGTCCACGGGGACCCGCACCTGGACCACGGGCCGGAAGCCGATGGTCGTCATCACCACCTCGGTCGGCTCGTTGCCGAGCAGCTCCTCGGGGATGTACCACCCCACGCCCCCCACCTCGACGCACGGGGAGAACTCGTCGAACGACGTGGGCATCTCGCCGCCGCACAGCAGCACGATCGCCGGGTCGCCGTACGCCGCGCCGAGGGCGTCCTCGGGGTCGACGGGACGTCGCAGCTCGTCGTCGACGGTGTCCGGGAGCGCATCGACCAGGCGCTCGCACGCGGTGCGGTCCGCGGCGTCGGGGGTGGGGGAGGAGAGGGGCACCTCGTCGGACTCGCACGCCGATAGTGCCGTCAGGAGGAGGAGGGTCGCGCCCAGCGCCGGCGTACGGCGCCCCGGCGCGAGGCGGGGCACGGTCAGATGTGGACGACCGGGCAGGTCAGCGTCCGGGTGATGCCGTCGAGGGTCTGCACCTTCGCCACGACCAGCTTGCCGAGCTCGTCGACGTTGCGGGCCTCGGCGCGCACGATCACGTCGTAGGGGCCGGTGACGTCCTCGGCGAGGGTGACGCCCTTGACCTGGGCGATGGCCTTCGCCACGTCGGCGGCCTTGCCGACGTCGGTCTGGATCAGGATGTAGGCCTGGACGACCATGGGGCTCTCCTCCGCGGGCTCGGACGGATGACGGCTTCAACCTACCCTGCCGCTCGCCGCCACCGACAGGCGGTCGGAGGGCCCGCCCCTGGCGCGGGTGCGACGCCCGGGACGGGCGATCTGGTGGGATGGGGCCATGAGCGTGCCGCCCGACGCGACCCTGGCCGACGTGGGGGAGTTCGCCCTCATCGCCGCCCTCACACCGGTCTTCGAGGCGGAGGACGCCCAGGTGCTGGTAGGGCCCGGGGACGACGGCGCCGTGCTGCGGGTCAGGACCGGCCATGTCGTCGTGTCCACCGACCTCATGGTCGAGGGCCGTCACTTCCGGAGGGACTGGTGCTCGGCCGAGGACGTCGGCCACCGCGCGGCTGCCCAGAACCTCTCCGACATCAACGCCATGGGCGGTCGCGCGCGGTGGCTGACGATCGGGCTCGCCGCCCCGCCGACGCTGCCCGCGGCCTGGGCGATGGACTTCGCCCGCGGCTTCGCCGACGAGGCGCGGCTGGTGGGCGCGACGGTCGTCGGGGGAGACCTGACGGCCGCCGACCAGGTCGTCGTCTCGGTGACGGTGCTCGGCATGTGCACGGTCTCACCGGTCCTCCGCTCGGGCGCCGAGGTCGGCGACGTGGTGGCGCTGTGCGGCCGACAGGGCTGGGCGGCGGGCGGGCACGCCGTCCTCGCCCGCGGCTTCCGCTCCCCGAGGGTGCTGGTGGAGGCCTACCGACGTCCTGCGCCGCCGTACGACGCGGGGCCGGCGGCCGCCGATGCCGGCGCGACCGCGATGGTCGACGTGTCCGACGGCCTGGTGGCCGACGCCGGTCACCTCGCGGAGGCCTCGGGCGTGCGGATCGACCTGCGCGCGGACGCCCTCGACGTCCCCGAGCCGCTGCAGGCGGTGGCCGCCGCCACGGGAAGCGACCCGGTGCACCTCGTGCTCGGAGGCGGAGACGACCACGCGCTGCTCGCGACCTTCCCCTCGCGCGACGCGCTCCCCGCCGACTGGACCGTGATCGGCGAGGTCCTGGAGGGGCAGGGGGTCACCGTCGACGAGGTGCCCTACGAAGGCAGCCCGGGCTTCACCCACTTCTGACCCCGCGAGCACGCCGGGTCGGGTCCGGGTCGACGCTCACCCTCGTGCGCCCACCGCGGAGCCCTCCCGTCACGCATGACCGGACATCTGGTCACGACCAGGGTTGATCGCACGTTCGTTCATCGTGTGGTCCGCACGTTCGACCACTGCGTCCGATGACCCGATGTTCGTTCATGTGAGCCGGTCGCCTGTGTCGGAGCCGAACGGTGGCGCGGCGGGTGGCAGGTCCCCAGACGCACGAAGGGCCCCGCCGGATCGGCGGAGCCCTGTCGAGAGTCGGTCAGCGGGTCAGCGAGTGACCTTGCCGGCCTTGAGGCAGCCGGTGCACACGTTGAGGCGCTTGGGCGTGCCGTTGACGACCGACCGCACGCGCTGGATGTTGGGGTCGAACCGACGCTTGGTGATCTTGCGCGACCAGGGACGGTTGTTGCCGAAGCTGGGCTTCTTGGCGCAGATGTCGCAGACGGCGGCCACCGGGAACTCCTGAAACGATCGAGATGCTGGTCAAAGGGCCCCGCGAGAGGTCGCGAGGGCAACCGCACAAGAGTAGCCGACCCGGCGCGGCAGGCCGAAATCGTCCCCGCCCGCCCCTGCCCGGCGGCCGACCCCCCTCCCACTAGCCTGTCCGCGTGGACACCAGCGCCGACTCCGCGGCCGGGATGCCGGCCGGGCCGATCCGGCTCGCGGTGATCCTCCGCTTCGTGGACGTGGCGACCGACGCCCTGGCTGCGGCGCGGGAGGAGATCGACGCGCTCAACGTCTACCCGGTGCCAGACGGAGACACCGGCACCAACATGTTCCTCACGATGTCGGCCGGTCGCGACGCCATCCGCGAGCTGGCCGACCGCGATCCCGAGGTCGGGCTGGCTCCGGCCCTCCAGGCGTTGGCCCGCGGCGCGCTCCTGGGTGCCCGCGGCAACTCCGGGGTGATCCTCAGCCAGATGCTCGGCGCCGTCGCGGGCAGGATCGGCCGATCCACCCCCGTCGAGCGCAACGCCCACGTGCTGGCCGACGCGCTCCGGGAGTCCACGGAGGCGTCGTACGCCGCCGTCGGACACCCCGTCGAGGGCACGATCCTCACCGTGATGCGCGCCGCGTCGGAGGCGGCCGGCCACCTGGCCGCGGACCCACGCGCGCGGGCCCGCGACGTCTTCACGACCGCGGCGGCCGCCGCCCGCGAGGCGCTGCTGCACACGCCGGAGCAGCTGCAGACGCTGCGCGACGCGGGCGTGGTCGACGCCGGCGGGCGCGGCCTGTGCGTGGTCCTCGACGCGGCCGAGACCGTGCTCACGGGCCGTCGGCCGTCGCAGCCGGCTGCAGCCCTGGGCCGCCACCAGATCCCGATGCCGACTCCGGGGGAGGACCTGACCGCCGAGGGGCCGGCGTACGAGGTGATGTATCTCCTCGACGCCGACGACGAGGTGATCCCCGCGCTGCGGACCACGCTCAACGCCCTCGGGGACTCCCTGGTCGTGGTCGGCGGCGGCGGGCTGTGGAACGTCCACGTCCACGTCGACGACGTCGGTCCGGCGGTCGAGGCGGGCATCGAGGCGGGGCGACCTCACCGGATCCGGGTCGTGCACTTCGCCGAGCAGGTCGCGGCGGCGCGGGCCAAGGTGGCCGATCGCCAGGGCCGCGCCGTCGTCGCGGTCGCCGCCGGGCCCGGTCTGGCGGCCCTCTTCGCGGAGGCCGGCGCGACCGTCGTCGACGGCGGCCCGGGAGAGCGGCCCTCGACGGGGATGTTCCTCGAGGCGATCACGACCTCGGGCGCCTCGGAGGTGGTGCTCCTGCCCAACGACGGCGACTCGGTGCGGGTGGCCGAGATCGCCGCGCGCACGGCGGAGGAGGACCACGGCGTGCGGAGCGTCGTCATCCCCACCCACACCCAGGTGCAGGGCCTGGCCGCCCTGGCCGTCCACGAACCGGGCCGCTCCTTCGACCAGGACGTGCTGGAGATGACCGCCACCTCGCGGCAGGTCCGGCACGGCGCGGTGACCGTGGCAGCCCGGCAGGCGATGACCATGGCCGGCGCCTGCGAGCCCGGGGACGTGCTGGGCGTGATCGCCGGCGACTTCGCGATCGTCGGCGAGGAGCTGGACACGGTGGCCCGCGAGGTGCTCGACCGGCTGCTCGGCGGGGGCGGGGAGCTGGTGACGCTGGTGGCCGGGGCCGAGGGCGAGGGCCTCGCCGAGCGCTGCGCGGCCTACGTCACCGAGAGACACCCCTATGTCGACGCCGTCGTGTACGACGGCGGTCAGGAGCGCTACCCGCTCCTGATGTCCGTGGAGTAGGCGACCGGGAGGAGGGTGCCGTGATCTCGCTCGACTCGCCGGTCGAGACGGTCCTCGGCAGCGTCGCGTCCCGCGGCAGCAAGAAGCGCGCGGCGATCGTCGACGGGCTCGGGCTGCGCACCGTCGGAGACCTGCTGCGCCACTTCCCGCGCCGCTACCTCGAGACCGGCCGGCTGACCCGCGTGCGCGACCTGCGACCCGGCCAGCTGCTCACCGTCGTCGGCGAGATCACCCACAGCACGCTCAAGACCTACACCGACCGCCGCACCCGGCGCCCGGCCTACCGCCTCGAGACGGTGCTCCACACCGACGGCGCCGACCTCACGATCACGCACTTCGCCAAGAACCAGGGCACCGCGGCCTTCTTCGGCCGCAAGTACGCCGAGGGGCAGCGGGGCCTCTTCTGGGGGCAGGTGTCGACGTTCGGACGCACCTGGCAGCTCACCAACCCCAAGGCGGTGATGTTCACCGACGACGGCGACAGCGAGGACCCCGACACCTTCGCGGTGATGGCCGGGGCCGAAGGACTCTTCCCCCTCTACCCGCTGACCAAGGGGGTCGAGTCGTGGGAGCTGCTGCGGGCGGTCGCGTTCGCGCGCAGCGTCCTCCAGCCCGGCCAGCCCCCCGACGTCCTGCCGCCCGACCTGCGGGAGCGCCATGGTCTCCCCGACGCGCGCACGGCCCTCGACTGGATCCACGCGCCGGCCGACCGCGACCAGGTGGCGGCGGCGCAGCGGCACTACCGCTTCACCGAGGCCCTGGTCACCCAGCTGGTGCTGGCGCGCCGGCGCGCCGACGTACGCCGTCAGGGCGCCCGCGCCCGCACCGGTGGCGGTGGGCTCCTCGAGGCGTTCGACGCGCGGCTCCCGTTCGCGCTCACTCCCGGGCAGCGCGAGATCGGCGACCAGCTGTTCGCCGACCTGGCCCACGAGTGGCCCATGCACCGCCTGCTGCAGGGCGACGTCGGCTCCGGCAAGACCGTCGTCGCGCTGCGGGCGATGCTGCGCGTGGTCGACTCGGGCGGGCAGGCCGCGCTGCTGGCGCCCACCGAGGTGCTGGCCCAGCAGCACCACCGCTCGATCACGGCGCTGCTCGGCGACCTGGCCCAGGGCGGCATGCTCGGCGGCGCCGACGACGGCACCACCGTGGCCCTCCTCACCGGCTCCCAGCCCAAGGCCCAGCGCGCGCAGGCGCTGCTCGACATCGTGTCGGGCGACGCCGGGCTGGTCATCGGCACCCACGCGCTGCTGGAGGAGCACGTCGCGTTCGCCGACCTGGGGCTGGTCGTCGTCGACGAGCAGCATCGGTTCGGCGTCGAGCAGCGCGCCGCGCTCACCGACAAGGCCGGGACCCCGCCCCACGTGCTGGTGATGACGGCCACCCCCATCCCGCGCACGGTCGCGATGACGGTGTTCGGCGACCTGGAGGTCTCGACGCTCGCCGAGCTGCCCGCCGGCCGGGAGCCGATCCAGACCACGGTGGTGCCCCTGCTCGAGCAGCCCGCGTGGGTCGACCGGGTCTGGGCGCGGGTGCGCGAGGAGGTCGCGGCCGGGCGCCAGGCCTACGTGCTCTGCCCGCGCATCGCCGGCGACACCGCCGAGGCGGGGGAGACCCCCGTCGTCGACTACGACGACGACGGCAACCCGATCGCCCCGCCCGCGACCATGGCGGCGGTCGAGGCCATGACCGAGCAGCTCACCGAGGGCGACCTCCGCGGTCTCCGGGTCGCGATGCTCCACGGTCGGCTGCCCGCCGACGAGAAGGACCGCGTGATGAGGTCGTTCGCGGCGGGCGACATCGACGTGCTCGTCTGCACCACCGTCATCGAGGTCGGCGTCGACGTCGGCAACGCCACGACGATGGTGGTCCTCGACGCCGACCGCTTCGGCATCTCCCAGCTCCACCAGCTCCGGGGGCGGGTCGGCCGCGGCGGCCATCCCGGGCTGTGCCTGCTCGTCACCTCCGCCGAGGAGGACACCCCGGCCCGGGAGCGGCTGGCCGCCGTCGCCGCCACGACCGACGGCTTCGAGCTCTCCCGGGTCGACCTCGAGCTGCGTCGCGAGGGCGACGTGCTCGGCGCGTCGCAGCACGGCTTCCGATCCTCCCTCCAGGACCTCCGGGTGCTCCGCGACGAGGAGACGATCCTCGCAGCGCGTGACGAGGCCGAGCTCCTGCTGGCGGCCGACGCCGATCTCACCGCGACCCCCGAGCTCGCGGCGGCCGTGACGGCGCTCGAGCGTTCCGTCGAGTCCGAGTTCATGGAGAAGTCGTGACCCGGATCATCGGCGGGGTGGCCCGCGGACGCCGGCTCGCGACGCCCAAGGGCGACCGCACCCGTCCGACGTCCGACCGGGTCCGCGAGGCCCTGTTCTCCTCGGTCGAGGCCTGGGCTGGGTCGTGGCAGGGTCTGCGCGTGCTCGACCTCTACGCCGGCTCCGGGGCCGTCGGCCTGGAGGCGTGGTCGCGCGGAGCCGAGGCCGTGACGCTGGTCGAGCACGACCGGCGCACCGCCGCGCTGATCGCCCGCAACGCCGCGCAGCTCGGGTGTGGGGTGGCCGACGTCGTGACGTCGACCGCGCTGGCCGCCGTCTCCCAGCAGCCCCGGGCGCCCTACGACCTGGCCTTCCTCGACCCGCCCTACCCCGTGCCGACTCCCGACGTGGAGCGCGTGCTGGAGGCGCTGGTCGCGGAGCGATGGCTTCGCCCCGGCGGGCTGGTCGTGGTCGAGCGGGCCACCCGCAGCGCTCCGCTGACCTGGCCCGAGGGACTGGTGGGCGACCGAGAGAGGCGCTACGGCGAGACCGTTCTTTGGTACGGTCACGCGCCATGACGCGCACGACGACCCGGGTCGTCTGCCCCGGCTCCTTCGACCCGGTCACCCACGGCCATCTCGACGTGATTGCCCGCGCCGCCCGGCTCTGGGACGAGGTCGTGGTCGCCGTGGGCGTCAACGTCAGCAAGAGCCGGCTGTTCACCGCCGAGGAGCGCCTCGAGATGCTCGCGCAGGCGTGCGCGGGCTTCACCAACGTCCGCGTGGAGGGGTTCACCGGCCTGCTCACCGACTTCTGCCGGCAGCAGGACGCCCAGGCGATCGTCAAGGGTCTCCGGTCCGGCGACTTCGACTACGAGCTCCAGATGGCGCAGATGAACGCGCGCCTCGCGCCCGAGGTCGAGACCGTGTTCCTGCCGACCGCCCCGGAGCTGGCCTATCTCGCCTCGTCACTGGTCAAGGAGGTGGCCTCGCTCGGAGGAGACGTCACCGGCCTGCTGCCCGAGCCGGTGCGCGAACGCCTGCTCCAGCGGCTGGCCGAGCGGCGCGGCGACTGACCGACCGGCCCTCCTCCCGCAAGGGGCCGCGAGGGCCGTCGTACGCCGGTTTTGGTCCCGGATGCCGCCGCCCGATACCATTCACGGCGATCTGTTGTGCCCGCACACCGGAAGTGACCCCCTGCCAACCCTGGACCCGAGAGCGCCGCTCGTGCTCGACACTCACGAGCTCGGCCGCCGCCCGGG